>NZ_LUKE01000001.1:1151017-1512068 GCF_001592735.1 Bdellovibrio bacteriovorus | reverse complement strand
CATCGCCTCATCAAAATTGTCAGTCGTATGAATCGCCACGTTCGGGCCAAAGATTTCGCTTTTCTGATAAACACTGTTTGGATCAAATTTTTTCACCAAGTGAATAGATGGAGTCACGTAAAAACCTTTGTGTTTTAAATCTAAAGATTTACCACGCATCAGGCTTTCACAGTTTTCGCGATTGGCAATTTCTTGAAAGCGGATGTATTTTTCCACGGCCGCGGCATTAATCAAAGAACCCATAAAGGTATTTTCTGACCAGTGACCGATGCTTAGTTTTTTGGCCGCTTGATAAAATTTTTCCGTAAATTCATCGGCAATTTTTGGATGTAAGATCACGCGACTTGTTCCCGAACAACGCTGACCCGAACTCATATAAGCGCCAACCAAAGTTTCATAGATCGCTTTTTCTAAATCCGCATCATCCCAAACGACGGTGGCATTCTTACCGCCCATTTCTAGGGCTAAAATTTTCCAATACTGATTTAAAGTCTCTTGCTTGATTTTTAAACCGACTTCATAAGAGCCCGTGAACAGAATCCCATCCACGTTTTCGTTTGCTACTAAACGTCCACCGGCAGCGCCATCGCCTTGCACAAGGTTAAAAACACCTGGCGGAAGTTGCGCGCGCTCATAAAGCTCCGCCATAAACTGTCCCACGGCCGGCGTCTGTTCTGACGGCTTAAAGACCACGGTGTTTCCAGCGATCAATGCTGGAATAATATGACCATTTGGTAAATGCGCCGGGAAATTAAATGGCCCCACAACAGCCATCACCCCACGCGAGCGATGACGAATCACTCCGTCTACTTGAGGTAAGGCATTGGTGATACGTTCTTCGGCGACCAGCTTTAAAGACTGATTTAAAGTGATATCGATTTTAGAACCTAAAAGCTTAGCCTCGTTGATACCTTCCCAAAGCGGCTTACCCGTATCACGAGAAATCAATTGCGCCATTTGTTCAACATTGGCATCAAAAAGTTCTTTCACGCGCAAAAGATATTTTTTTCTTTCGTCTAGTGAAAGCATGGCCCACTGAGGATATGCTTTTTTCGCCGCCGCACAGGCCTCATCAATGTGGTCATGCTTAAATCCCACCTTCATGATCACGTCACTCAGGTCTGCAGGACTGACGTCTTTAAACTCTCCATCCCCTTTGGTAACAGGGACAAAGCGACCGTTAATAAAATCACCTTTATAACTGATATCAAATAGTGGTGAGCTCATCTTAGTTAGATTCCTTTATTGTAATTAAATGGAGAAATAAATACTTCATCGCCCGTTTCTACGCCCAAAAGCTGACGCACTTTCGGCGCAATGCTGACTTCGCCACCGCGAATATCCGCCGATCCCAACGACACCATGAATTCATCACCGGTGGTCGCAATCAAACCTTGTTCCTTGTAAGACGGATCTTTAAATTCTGCGACTTTTAATCTGCGACCGTGCTTAATCGGCAAAATATCTGCCGTGTTCGCCCCGTAATGAGGACCCCCATCAAAAGGATCCACTTCATCAAGGTAAGTAAAACCAATGCTTTCTAACAGGTGTTGCGCCGGCTTGGTGGCTTCACCCACTCGGCCCAATACTAAACGAGCTTTGGCATCAAGCAAGGCAAGGTAGATATCATTTTGAGGAAACAGACTTTCAATGAACTCTTTATGCGATTGGCTTAACAAATCCGCTTCTTGATAGGGAAGTCCGGTGAAACGACGACCCAAAGCTTCCCAAAATTCACTGCGACCCTCATCCGTCAGGGGCGGAGTTAGTTCACATAAAACACGACTTTCAAATTTTTCGGGGTAAAGACCCATGTACAAAAATCTAGAAAGACTGATCTGTTTTCCCAATTTTTCCGGACGACGGCGATACGCTTTATCGACTAAAAGTCCTCCGATTTCTGTTGGGCCATCAAAGTCCAACTGAAAGCGCAAAACTTGATGGATAAATCCAATGCCTAAGTCTTCTGAAAAATGATCACGCTTAAAAATTTTAAAAAAACTGTGCGGAACTTCTTCAGATCCATGCTTTGCAATCACCAGAGAGCTGCCAACAACCGCGCGTTCTTCCATGTCTTCAACGACAAAAAGATATTCGGCTTGGTTTTTTTCCATCTTGCCAGCAAAAGAATGTTCACTGCGATCAATTTTATCCCCGATGACTTTTTTATCCCCTGGCAGATTGAGCAAGTTAAACTGCTTTGCTAAATCCACTAGCTGACTTAAGTCATCATGTCGAACCGGACGAATGATGAAACTCATACGCAAAACCTTTCGATAATTCTTTTATAAAACTCTTTCGCTTTTTCTAAGTCCTCTAAAGAGACATGCTCTTGAGGTGTGTGTACGTTGCCCTCACGCTTACCGGGACCAAAACAGACACAATCAATACCAACACGCGAAAAGATGCTGGCTTCATTGGTTGAAGGCTGAGTGATTGGACGATCCGGTAATCCCATCGCGCGCAACTCGTCTAAGCAGCCTTTCACTAAGATGGATTGAACTTCCGTACGAAAAGGTTTTTTATAATCATTCACGCGGAATTCGGCGTCGTTTTCAATGCAGACCTGACGCAGACGTTCCATCCAAGATTCGTATATCTCTTGCGAGATATTAGGCGGAATACGACAAGTTCCGGAAATTTGGATTTCAGATTCATTAGTTCTTACTAACCCGATATTTAAAGTCGGTGAACTCGGAATAAATTCGGGATCAGAATATTTTAAAAATTCCTGTTCTAAAACTTTCGTAAGTTTGTAGATATTGGCGATACGCTTAGAAATTGGTTTTTCAATTCCGGTCACCATATCGATTTCTAAAAATGCATTACTTGGGACCGTATTGCCATTGATGCCGCCATCCATCTCCATCACGTTCACGGAATCTGGCAACATAAGCAAGGACTCAAACATTTTTGAAATCGCACTTTCACCCAAATGAGGCGTCGATGAATGCGCCGCCTTGCCACGGAAAAGTTTAGATTGCGTGGATGTACTTTCACGCAAGTTGTGTTCTTCCCGATAACCCTTTTCTTGTTCAGAAAATGGCACACGAATTTCTACACTTGCAAAACCTTTGGCGGCGTTAATCAAATGCAAATCACTAGGTTCACCGATTAAAGCCATGCGGGCAGAGATTTTATTCTTGCGGATCAGTTTTAAGGCCCCCTGCATGCCGCTTTCTTCCCCAAAAGTTCCGACCAGGACTGGAGGCAAGCGCCACGCGCGGTCTTTACCCACCGCCGCCATCGCTTCAAGCTTACACAAAAAATCAAGCTTCACATCGGCGGCACCCAAGCCATAAATCTTTCCATCAATGATGTGCGCGTCAAAGGGATTGGCATCAGTTTCAGTCCAAAGCGGGTAAGGCCCAGGATCTACCGTGTCTAAGTGGGTTTGCAAAAGAAATTCAACTTCAGGGCGCTCGCTCACTGGACGAACGATCACATTGACTTGAGAAACGTCGCCGACAATTTCTTCCTGCTCTTCAACATGGAAGCCTTTTTGGCGCGCAAAGGCCGCCACCCACTTCGACAACTCTTTAGTGCCGTTAGAGGGTGTGCTGTCAATGGCGATCAACTGTCGGCAAGCCTCAATGAAGTCCAATTAGACTCCTTCAAGCAAAGTCTTTTCGATCACTTTAAGAGCGATATCGATATCTTCATCTTGAATAATGGCCGGCACCAGGAAACGCGCACGCACGGGGTCTTTACCGCAAGGAAACGCGATAACGCCGTTGGCGTAAAGTTTATTTAAGAATGAATTTACCGATTCTTTTTTCCCATCATGCGGTGTGAAAGCAATCATCAAACCCATGCCACCAGCATCTTGGGCGATCCCTTTGCATGAAGTTTCATTCAAACGGTTGAGCCCGTCGATAAAGCGACGATGAATTTTATTAATACGTCCGTCCGCCCCTAAGTAACCTTCGCCCAACATGTCTAACATTTCCATGCCAGCCATCAATGAAGGTGTTGAGCCCGAAAAAGTTCCCGCGATCAAACCTGGCTTTGGATTGTATTCTTCCGTGTACAATGTCGCGCCTACTTGGGCTGTCTTCGCGATGGTACAAAGATCGATGTATTGACCCAAGCCCAATGTTTCAAAGGCAAAGTATTCACCCGTGCGCGTGAAAGTTTGCACCTCATCGGCCCATATAGCGATATTTTTAGATTTAGCAAATTCTAAAAGGGGCACGAAGAATTCCCGAGGGGCCGCCTGATAACCCCCTTCACCCAACATCGGTTCAAAGCCAAAAACAGAAATATTTCCTTCATGTTTTGCGACATGTTCTTTCAGGGCGTTGAGGGCTTTTTCGCCCGACTTGGGATCTCGCTTATCATAAAACGGAATACGTAATACTTCGTGATATTCCGGCAAACCTTGTTTGTAAGCTGGATTATCGGTAACCTCCGCCATCATGGTTGAACGACCTGCGAAAGCATCTTTAAATCCAATCACAAATCTTGCCGGAGAATTTTTTTGGCGCGAAAGCTTCAAGGCATTTTCATTGGCCATGGTTCCGCATGTGGCAATCCAAGCATATTTCAAACGACTTGATTTACTTGCAAGACCCACAAGTTTTTCCGTGAATAAACGGTATTCGTTATTCGGCTGCAAGTTCCCTTGAGTTAAAATATCTGCTAAAGATCCACGCACCGCTGCCGCCATCACACGTGGGTGAGAGTGACCCATCAAGTGAATGCCGATGCCGTTGATCAAATCTAGTTTCACGCTGCCATCTTCAAGCTCAACGTAAACGCCGCGACCTGACCCCGTACCCATGTATTGATAATGCAAAGGACGACCACGGAATTGGCCAGCAAGATCCATTTTCTTTTTTCCAGCCTCTTTGTGTTCATCTTGGGCGGGACGAATGCCCGTGATTTGCGAATTGATTTTTGTGACTTCACCAACCAAGTCTTCAATCATTTTTTTAACTTTGTCGGATTGCTGCACTTGGTGACCTGCAAGAATACTCATAAAACCCCATTATTTTAGTATGGAAATGCCCTATTAGATTACTCCTGGCCCCCGACTAAGACAAGACACGTGGTAGACACGGAAAGACTTTTATCTGTAGACTAGTAAAGCTATGTCGAAATCAAAATCTCTCTGTGTATTTGTGATTCTTATTCTTGCTTACTTTGGCGCATTTGCTCAAAGCTCGACGGAGTTTTTCATTCAGGGGACACAAGCTTATCTCTCAAAAGACTACAAAAAAGCTCAGGAACTATTTCAAAAGTCGCTAGACCAAGATCCTCACAACGCCACAGTTCTAACAAATTTAGCCCTCACGGAATTTCAACTTGGCCAAAGACCCCTGGCAATTGGCCTTTTACGCAAAGCTTTAAACTTGGATCCCGAAGTTTCCACCGCACAGGCGACCCTTCATTTTATTCTTTCTGAGCATCCCATTCGCGAAGTTCCACGCACTTTAAACACTTATGAAACACTCCGAGGACAACTGCTTCAGCCCATACCGTTGCCGGCGTATTTGGTTTTATCGGCTTTGGCGTTTTTATGCGCCGGGTGGACTTTGATTTCTTATGTTGGGCGTCGAAAAAAAGCGCTCGATGAGGAAAGGGCGTTACCGGCATTCCCTTTGGTGCCGACACTCCTTGCCGTAATGTGTGTGGTTTTTTCGGGCCTTGTTCTTCTGAAACTCTATGATTCCACGATCTTGCGCGGAACTATCGTGACGGACACCGTTTCTTTGCAAACCGCGCCGGGTGAAAATCAAGTCGCAATCATGGAATTGCCAGGTGGAGTCGAAGTCCAAATTCGCGCCGATCAGGGCGATTGGGTGCAGGTGACTTATCCTGGTTCAGCGACGGGCTGGATTAAAAAATCCTCAGTGTTGATGACGCGTTGACAGCTGGACCTAGACCAAAATATGATTTAACTCTATGCTAAAAACGCTCCGAGTCATAATCATGTGTGTTGTTGGTTTCCACCTCATCGGTTGCTCGACCAACGATAAAAATTCGAATACTCCTGAAGGAGCTTTTGCCATCGCTGAAGAGTATGACAAAAGCGAGCGCTATGAAGAGTCGATTCGACGTTATACCGAAGTAAAAAATAAATTCCCGTACAGCAACTATGCCACCAAAGCTGAGTTAGCCATTGCGGATGTTTACTACAAACAAGAATCTTACGCCGAAGCCCAAGTCGCTTATCAAATGTTTAAAGAGCTTCATCCAACAGCTCCGCAATCAGATTATGTTCAATATCGTATTGGCATGAGTTATTACAATCAGCTGCCCTCAACCATTGATCGCGATTTAACCTTAGCCAACGATGCTATCTTTCAACTCAGTGAATTGATTAAAAGATACCCAAACTCTGAACACATCGCTGATGCCAAAGAAAAGCGCAGTGCCGCGATTAAAATGATGGCGGAAAAAGAAGAATACATTGCTGATTTTTATTTTAAACGCGAGATCTATGAAAGTGCGCTGAAGCGCTATGAAGGTCTTTACAATAATTATCGCAGCCTTGGTTTTGATGCTAAGGCCCTTTCTCGCGCGGCTATTTCGGCTAAGAAAATCGGCGATGATTCTAAAGCCAAAAAATATTTAAATATTTTATCTAAAGACTATGCCGACAGCCGGGAACTTCGCGACGCCAAGAAGGAGATCGAATAATGAATGCTCTTCATGACGATATGCTTTCTGAAGCCCGTGGATATTTCATCAACGGCAATTACAAAATGGCCGAGCCGATTTTAAATCAGATGTTGCTGCAAAATACGCGCAATCCTGAAGTTTACCAAATGCTCGCGACGATCTTTTACGATAAAGGTCAATTTAACAAAGCGATTAAAACCTTTAAGCGCGCTTTAGAAATCGACCCTACTTACACCGATGCTAGTGTGGGCCTTTCAATTATTTTAAATGACCTTGGTAAGTATGATGAAGGCAAAAAGGTTTTCGTCGAGGCGCAATCGCAGCTTGAAAAGAAAACAGGGAAACAAGATCCCTTTGTCGATGAAAAGCTCGCCTCTAAACATGAAGAGCTTGCGGATCTTTATTACCAATACAAGCGTCACAACGAGGCTCTTGAGCAGCTTTTAAAAGCACAAAAGCTTTCTAGCCGTAAAGCCGAAATCACATTGAGAATTGCCGAAGTACATGTGCAATTAGGTCAAAGCGACCGAGCCATAAAAGATATCAAAGCGCTGATTCGTGAGTATCCACATCTGATTCCAGCTCGCCTAAAGCTTGGGGCAATATATTACAACTCAAACAATATTGCTGAAGCCACAGAACAGTGGGAGAATATCTTGATCCGTGACCCGCACCATCCAGAAGCACTTCGCAATCTGAAAATGGCGCAAGCCGCGGGCATCACTTCAATTGATTTGTAAAGGCAGAACGTATGACAAAACTTCGTGAACAAACGGTTCCTTTTTTAACTGCTGATGAAATTGCAGAACTAGTTTCTGAAATCGCTGAACAAATTCAAACCGATTACGAAGGAAAAGAAGTTGTCTTCATCTGTCCACTGCGGGGATCTATTCATTTCACCGCAGATTTGATGCGCAAGTTAGAATTGCCTCAGCAAGTGGATTTCGTTCACGTCCAAGCCGTTGAACGCGGTGGCGCGATTAAAATCGTTAAAGATATTTCGGTAAATATCGCAGGCAAACACGTGTTGATCGTGGAAGAAATTATCGATACCGGTCGCACGCTCAGCTTCTTGCGCAGTCGCTTGTTTGCTTCGGCGCCAGCGTCTTTGAAAATTGTGACTCTTTTAGACAAACCAGCTCGTCGTGAACTGCCTATCAAAGCAGATTATATCGGTCGCACTATCGATGATCGTTATGTTGTTGGGTACGGAATGGACTCTGAGGAAATCGGAAGAAATTATCCTGATATCTACACCATGAAAAACTAAGGGTTTCTTTAACCTAGACCATAGTCTGGGTTAAGAAACTGCTACGTTAACTAAGAAAAGTACAACAACGCAAAAGGCGTAAAGATAAACTATTTGCTTTGGCATGGTATGGATCTCCTGAGCTCAAATTTAAGCACACTTAGGACTTACGTCAACTAGCAGCAATACCTTTGTCTAAACTTATTTCGCTAGATTGTTAATATATAATTAAAGTGAGTCTCAGTTTTTTGATTAAATCTTGATAATGACCCTTAAGCTTCCTTTTCGGTAACCGAAACAATTCATGGAGGAAATCCATGAAAAATCTCTCGCTAAAAGGCCGCTTTATTTTCGTGACCGGCCTTTTGATCGCGATATCGGTCGCGACCAATGTCTTGTCCTTAGAACGTCTTAGTTATCAAAACAAAGCGACAAGTACAATCGGTGAGGTATGGTTGCCCGCGGTCAGCAAAGCGGCCGATTTGAATATCAATCTCGCCAACTATAGAAAACTAGAATTCAATTTATTGGCCACACAAAGCACCGATGAACGAAAACTCATCGTGGATGAAATGGACAGCCTTCTTGGCAATATCACCATTTATTCAAAAGTCTTAGAGCCACTTTTAATTACTGATGATCTTAAAAAATCTTATGAAAATTTCATTTCTGCCTGGGATGAGTATCAAGCAGAAAGCGACAAGTTTAAGGCGGCCGTGGAAAAAGAAAATACCCAATTAGCAGAGCAGATTCTTCAAGATAGCTCTCAGAAAACTTTTGAAAAAGCCTACAACGCCCTTAAAAAAGTTACTGACGACAGTTACATGGCGGGCGTGGCAGAAAGTGAAAAAGTCGCTAAAAACTTTAAGATGACTTTATATGCTTTGTTAGGAACCAGTGTGACTTTGATTGGCCTAGGTATTTTTGCGAGCTGGTGGAACATCCGTCGAGTCCAAAAATCTTTGACCGCGGTGGCTGATGGCTTAGACCAAAGTTCACATACGATTCGCACCCGGTCTAATGAGCTGGTCGAATCAAGTGACGTGATTTCTAACAACTCCACGTCCACGGCAGCCTCACTTGAAGAAATTGTCGCTTCCATGGAAGAGTTGACCGCAACAGTCCGTCAAAATTCGTTAAACTCTTCTGAGGCCGCAAATATTTCTCAAGATGCCCAAACCGCGGTCCATCAGGGGCAAGAAAAAATCTCGGAGCTTCTTAAAGTGATGGGCGAAATTTCCCAAAGCTCTAAAAAAATCGGAGAGATCTTAGGGATCATCGATGATATTGCCTTTCAAACGAATCTCTTGGCGCTTAATGCTGCCGTGGAAGCCGCTCGCGCGGGCGAGCAAGGAAAAGGCTTTGCCGTAGTGGCAGACGCGGTTCGCGCGCTGGCGCAAAAAAGTGCGGAATCCGCAAAAGAAATTGGTTCTTTGATCGAAGCAGCCACTTCCAAATCAGCGATGGGCGTAAAAATTGCGGGCGAAAGCGAAGGCTCTTTAAAAGTCATTGTTGAAAATTCAAGTCGTGTCACCGAACTGATTTCCAATGTGGCCCAGGGTTCCCAAGAACAATCCCAAGGTATTGAACAGGTCAATAAAGCTCTGACTGCCATTGATCAAAGTTTGCAAAGTGTCGCTTCTTCCATGGGAAATGTGTCAAGCTCCAGTGAGGAGATGCGTTCCCAGTCAGAAGGACTTTACAAAATGATGCATGATCTGCATCAATTAGTAGGTAAGAAAGAAAATAAAAACAAATCTGAAGAATCAAAAGATTCATCAGCAGCTTAAAGGAGCACGTATCATGAAAAAAACCACTCTTATCGTGGCGATGACTTTAATTGGTCAAATGGCTTTTGCCGGTGATTGCATGATCACGACGGATCGTAAGGCTTGCGCGGGTAAAGAAGCCGAAGTTTTGAAACCCTACAACGGCAAAAACCCGACTGAAGAAACCAAAAAACTAGACGATGTCGGCGCATGTGAAAAATGGGCCGAGAAAAGTTCAAAGATCATCCGTAAGGGTACTTTAGCCGAGAAAAAAGTTTCGGCTAAGTTTGACGGCAAAGACTTAGGTAAGTCTTTTTCCGACAAATCTGACTGTAAATAAAATATTTTTTAAACGGAGTCTGCTTAGGGAGGCTCCGTTTAAATATTAGACATTTTCCCTTAAGGCCCGACTGAATTTCTTCTAAAAACCTCACGCCCACAAATTCAACACCCGTAAAACCAAGAATCTTTTATTTTCTCAATCTGAAACACGTCCAGACCTGGACAATTACTGGGAACCCTCTAAAGCGAATCCCAAAATTAGCCGATAAAAGTCCAAAGGGGGAACTCAATGAAAAAGTTTAAGAACTTTTCGAAGAATCTATTGAAGAATAAGCGCGGCCAAGGTGCCACGGAGTACATCCTATTGCTTGTGGTGGTTGTAGCGCTAGTCATGCTTTTCAAAGACAAAATCAAATCGACAATGGACGGAAAAATTGGTGAGTTGAGCGAAAAAATCACTAATTTCCAGGGCGAATAAGATTTGAATGACAATTGAATACGTCCTGTTGCTAGTCTGCGTTTTCTTTTTCGGGATCAAGGCCATGGTGTCTGCTCCCGCGAAAGCATTTAAAGAGTCCGGCCCTCGTTTGGCCGCTCGAGTAGAGCAGCAACTTGCAACAGGAGACGGATTTAGACCCGGTGGTAGCCCATTAAAATGGGAAGAGGGCCGATGAAACGCTTAGTTAGCAATAACAGAGGTCAGTTTCTGATCGAGACCGTCTTATTGATGGTACTCACGATTGGTCTATTCATTGGTGCTTCCAATTTTCTGCGCGAGAAAAAAATCTTGTCAAAGATGATTGGTGGTCCTTGGGAAAAAGTTTCTGGAATGATCGAAGCTGGTGTGTGGGCATCCCCCGACCAAGCTCGAACAAAACATCCAAATCAGATTAAACGCAGTCTGACATTGGATCCGGAGCAACTATGAAAGCACAATATAGTGCGATCTTAAAACCTATTCAGAATTCCCGCGGCATAATGACTGCGGAATTTATCTTTTCGATCACACTGTGTGCCGGTCTTTGCGTTTTATTGTTTGCTTTGAACTTTAGCTTGTCTATGGCCGAAGTCGCTCAATACATTGCGTTTTCAGCTGCCCGTGCCCACGCTGCGGGTCACGTCGACCAAGAAAAGCAAGAGCAACTAGCTAAAGATAAGTTTGCTGAACTTACCAACCACAAAGTACTAAAAACCTTTTTTACTCCAGGGGGAGCAAACTGGTTTAAGCTTTCCGCACTTGACGTGCGTGGCGGGGGAGTTTCGCAAAAAAGCTTTGATGATTTCTATCCCGCTTATAGTAACGGTGACCAACGTATTCCTCAGGTGGGAGTGCGCTTCTCTTTTTCACCGGCCTTATTAAATATTAAGATCGCTTTCTTAGGATCCACCGCCGAAGATCCCGATCAAGGATTTTCCGCCAATATCTCGGGTCTTTTGATTCGCGAGCCAACTCAAAAAGAATGTTGGGAGCTGCAAGTTAAACGCCGCTATTCTGCAATTTTAGATTTAGACCAACGTTTTAAAGAGCTCGGTAGTTCCGGAGCTAATAAATATGTACCGATGGAGGATAACGGATGTTAAAAAAACAACGTAAATCCTCAATTAGAAATCAAAAGGGCATGGCGGTCTTTGAAATGATCCCGCTTCTGATGATTATCGTGCTGTTTGTAAACTTCTCATTAGGTTTTTTTGGCGCCATTCACACCGGCATCTTAAACTCCATTTCAGCACGCAACTATACATTTGAAACTTTTAGAAATCGCGCCAATTTAACTTACTTTAAGAACACGGATCCTAATGCTGTTAGCAAGGAATTTTCTAAAGCAGGATTACGTCTTCACGGTTCAACCACAGAAAATGAAAATAACAGTCAGAACTGGCTGGCCACGACTCGCATGATTGATTTTATCAATTCCGATAACCGAGCCGCAGAAATTACAGGAACTGATTCATCCACGCATAATAAAACGCGTGAGGTGCCAGACGGAAGAAACACCACAGTGGGAGTGAATCCCATTTGGATTAAAACAACTTACGGCATCTGTTTGAATGCCTCTTGTGGAAGTTAGGTAGCACGCATGGGATCGAATGAAACAAGAAACCTTTGGCTTTCGATTGCGGCAGGAGTCTTCGCGACATTCCTACTGTATAGCTATTCTCAAGAAAAGAAGGCTGAATACGATAAACGCTTCGGCTCTACAAAGCGTATTGTCGTGGCTAAAGAAGATATCGCCGAAATGCAAACGATCTATGACACGATGGTGGAAGTAAAAGAAATGCCGGCGGATTTTATCCAGCCAGACGCGATTTCAATTCCCGACGAAATCATAGGTAATGTCGCCGCAGTTCCAATTCGTAAGGGACAAATGGTTGTTAAAAATAACCTTTTAACTCCAGGTCCAGACACGGGTATTGCCTTGCAAGTTGCTCCAAGTAAACGTGCCGTAACTATTCCTATTGATGAAGTCCGCGCCGTGGCAAAACTGGTCCGCCCTGGGGATCGCGTGGATATCTATGCCGCCGTGGATAACGGTAAAGGAGTCAATCAACGCCGTGAAGTGTTCGTGATGATGTCGGACGTTGTTGTTCTTGCAACAGGTGTCAGCGTTGTTAATAACATTCCACGTATGTTTGAAATCGATTCAACGGGTAAAAACGTGACTCAGATCGCCTTAACAGGGGATACAAAGTATACGACGATCACGATCGAGGCGACTCCAAAAGAAGCGCAAGATCTGTTCTATATCCTTTCAACAGCTCCGGGTAACTTGTTCTTCGCTTTAAGAAATCCAAGCGACCGTGCCGTACCTGCACGTTTACCAAGTTCAACTTCGGATTCTGTTTTAGGAAAACCGGTCATGGCAGATATGCCCGTGGCGCCTCAGATTGCTTTACCACCAAGACCTGCATTTACACCACCGGTCCAACAACAAAGGCCGCAGACACCACGACGTAACGGGTTCCAGACTTTGTAATTGGGTTTATTTAGGGGAATGAAGGGGGATACGATGAAAAAAACACTACTTCTTACGGGATTGATCTTGAGTCTTTCCTTAGGAGTCGAATTGGCTCACGCGCAGGAAGAACTTGTCGCGGAACCATCCTCCCAAACTGCGGATGAAGGATTGGGAGTTTTCCGCTCTCGAAAATTCATCAATCTTACCTTGGGTATTGAGCAGGAAGAAAAACTTCCACCCTTACCGGCAAACATCGAGTTCAAAGGGGACTTCCGTCGTATCGTTACGGCTGAATACTCTAAGGACCTCAATGTCATTCGTTTTATTCCTAAAGCTCAAGGTTTTGCGACACTCACGATTCACGATAAACGTAATAGCAAGATCGTGGCCGAGTATCGCATCGATATTAAAAAATCTAAACTTGATAAAGTCGTGCGAGAGATTCGGGCCCTTTTAGGTGATATCGAAGGCATCAACATCAAAATCGTGAACGATAAGGTTGTCGTTGACGGTCAGATCCTATTGCCAAAAGACTTAGCGCGTATCTTTAACGTGATCCGCCAGTTTGGTGATCAAGCTTCATCGCTTGTTACTTTAAGTCCCCTCGCGCAAAAGAAGATCGCCGAATTTATCGCGCGTGATATTAACAATCCCGAAATCGAAGTTCGTGCCGTCAATGATAAAATCATTCTGCAAGGTTGGGCGAACAGTGATGAAGAATCAAAACGTGCCGAGATCATTGCAAAGACGTATCTTCCAGACATCGTGATTGATGCCGCCGAAGACGGTGGTCCCATTAAAAAACGTCGCCCGGTGAATGATGGGGTTATTAACTTGATCCAAATCAAGGAAGCCGCACCAAAACCACCAGCAAAAATGATCCAAATGGTTGTCCACTATGTAGAGTTAAGCAAGGACTACTCTAAAAACTTTAAATTTCAATTCACTCCTGAGTTGGGTGACAACTCGCAGATGACTTTCCAAACTGGGGGCGATACCCCAGGTGGTGTGATCAGCTCGATCACGGGAACAGTTTCTAACTTATTACCGAAATTGAACTGGGCCAAACAACACGGGCATGCGCGCGTCCTTGAAAGTACTAGCTTGATCGTGGAAGACGGTAAAAAAGGTGAAATCAAACAAGTGACGGACCAACCTTATTCGGTCATCGGTAAAGATGGCGTTCAAGGAACGGCCTTTGCCCAAGTGGGTATCGTCACGGGTATTACGCCCGTGTTATTGGGTGAAAAATCTGGTTCGGTTCACATGGAAATGAGTTTTGAGGTATCAAGTTTGATTGGTACTTCCGCCACCGGTGCGCCGATTGTGAGTAAAAACCAAATGTCCAGCACCGTGACTGTCCGTGACCGTCAAAGTGCCGCGGTGGGTGGTTTGATTCGTAATTCGACTTCAACTGGTTACAACCGCCCTTCTGGACAAAAGAACCCGATCATCAGCTTGTATGCCTCTAAAGACTTCATGAAGCAACAAAGCCAATTCGTTGTGTTCGTCACACCTATTGTGAAGACTTCTGCGAGTTCCGGGGCCGAAGCCATTAAGAAAAAGTTCCGTTTACGAGACTAAAATCTCGTAACGGGACCTCTTATTCCAGCCGATAAAGGAACTGGAGGTCTGCATTGGCTATTAATCAGAATTGCAATCTTATCGCAGTCGTAGGCGGAAAAGGTGGCGTCGGTAAATCCGTATTTGCCGCAAACTTTGCCTGCACCCTCATGACCGAACTCCGCTCTCAAGTCCTTCTTATTGATTGCGACGCAAAGAGCGTTGGCGATCAAAACGTTATCATGGGAATTAAACCTCAAAAGACTCTTAAGGAACTTGCGAACTTCCAAGGTTCTTTAAATGCCCAACCCATGAATACTTTAGTAACAATGCACCCATCGGGTTTAGCTTACTTAGGTGCGGTTCGTGGACCTGAAGAAACGCTTTCTATTGCGCCAGATCTTTTAGGAAAACTGACAGAGTTTTTCAGTCGCGCTTTTAAATTTATCGTCGTCGACGTCGGAACCGATTTAGGCCCAGCGCAAATGGCGATCTTACAAGAAGCCACCGCGATCATGATCGTAACAAGCCCCGAAGTTTTGGTTGTGACGCAAACACAGCGTCTGATCAATGAGCTTTTATCAGCGACGTTCCCGAAAGAAATGTTCCAATTGGTGATCAACAAAGCTTCACCAACAGGTCTTTCACCACAAACAATTTCAAATCAGTTACAGCTTCCGTATTTGGGAATCATTCCTCAAGATGAAGCGACAACAATGATGGCTTTACAGAAATACACGCCATTCGTTATTTCTTCACCTAAAGCTCCGGTGACAGCCGCGTATTATGATGTCGCTCGTAAACTTACAGGCGGAACTTTACAAAGACTTAAAACCCTGACCCGTCCTAAACCACTGGCAGCCCCACCGACAGAAGCCGCTGCGGGAAGTGCGCCTGTTTCCGGACATGGCCTTGATGCCCGTACGATGCTTAAAATTCGTATTCACAACGAATTAATCCGCACCGTGGATTTGAAAAAGCTTTTGCTTGATACTAAACAAGATGAAAACAAAGAAAAAGAAGTTCGCGAAAAAACAAAACGTGAAATCACGTTGATTGTCGACCGCGAAGCTTCTGATGTTTCTCGGGATGAGCGCTCAAAGCTTATCAAAGAAATTCTGGAAGAAGCTTTGGGACTAGGCCCCTTGGAAGATCTTTTGGCAGATAACGACGTCACCGAGATTATGGTGAATGGTCATAAAAAAATCTTTGTCGAGAAAAGTGGCAAGGTGCAGCTAAGCCCGTCCACCTTTACTTCAAATGACCACTTACGTCGTATTATTGAACGTATCGTGACTCCCTTAGGGCGTCAGATCAATGAATCCACACCCACTGTCGATGCCCGTCTTAAAGATGGATCGCGTGTGAATGCGGTGATTGAGCCTTTGGCGATTGATGGACCCGCCTTAACAATTCGTAAATTTAAAAAAGGTGGTATCACCGCCGAAAAATATATCGGTTATGGCAGTATCACAAAAAACATGATCGACTTCTTACGCATCTGTGTTGAAAACGGTCTGAATGTTGTTATTTCTGGTGGTACCGGTTCAGGTAAAACATCTTTACTGAACATGCTTTCTTCTTACATCCCCGCCAATGAGCGCGTCATCACAGTCGAGGACGCGGCCGAGCTTCAATTGCAACAAGAACACGTGGTGCGCCTGGAGACTCGCCCGGCTTCCATGGAAGGCACCAACGCCATTTCGATTCGAGACTTGATTAAGAACTCCTTACGTATGCGTCCTGATCGCATCATCGTGGGTGAGTGCCGTGACGGGGCCGCGCTAGACATGCTTCAAGCGATGAACACAGGCCATGATGGTTCCATGACCACCACACATGCCAACAGCCCGCGTGAATGTATTGCTCGTTTAGAAACACTTTGTATGATGTCAGGCATGGATCTTCCCGTGCGGGCAATTCGCGAACAAATTGCCGGTGCGGTGAATTTGATCGTGCAGATTTCACGTCTATCTGATGGTAGCCGTAAAATCCTTAGCATCACGGAAGTCGCCGGCATGCAGGGTGATGTTGTCACGCTAGCTGAGATCTTTAGATTTAAAGAAACTGGTTACGACAAAAACAGAAAAATCCAAGGAATCTTCCAAGCTACTGGTACTATCCCCAGCTTTATCCAAAAACTCAGCGATAAGGGTGTTACCATCCCACGCGAGATCTTTGGTAATGATCCGACCACCAACGCTCCGGGCAGCGGTCCGGCCAAACCACCCATTGCAACCATGCCTAAAATGCCAGGCGTTGCTCCGGTGAAAAAATCGGGATAGGCCATGAGCTTTTTGTTTAACGAATGGATCATGATTCCCATCTTTGGCATTTGCGTATTTGTCATCGTGATCCTATGGGCCGATAAAACCATTGCATGGCTGCATAAGCGCAGTCTTGGTCAACGAGATCAAGTTCTGAAGTTGATGCGCGTGATGGGCATGGATGTGAACGAAAGACGTGTAACCATCTTGATTCTGCTATGCAGTTTCGGCGTGGGTGCCTTGGCATTTTTAGTGTTCTGGCCCAATGTCATCATGGGTTTCATCTTTGGTGCGTCGTTAACAATTGCTGGGTGGCAGCTTCCGCTTTTAGTGATTCGTTTGATTTATGAAAAACGTTGTACGGCCTTCGTGGATCAAATGGTGGATGGCCTGACTATCATGGCCAACGGTATTAAAGCAGGCTCCAATCCCCAAGAGTCCATGAAGCGTGTGGTTGAGATTATGGGAAACCCCATCAGCCAAGAGTTCTCGCAAGTTTTATATCAAATGCAAGTCGGTGATAGCTTTGAAAGTGCTTTAAACGATCTTGGAGAGCGCATTCCACGTCCTGACGTACAAATGTTCGTAACTGCCATTAATATCTTAAAGGAAACTGGTGGTAACTTAGCGGAAACTTTCCAGACCATCGTCATAACAATCCGCGAGAGACAAAAAGTTGAGAAAAAAATTCAAGCCCTGACTGCTCAAGGTCTTATGCAGGGAATTATCGTTTCTATCATTCCATTTATCCTTATGGGCGTCTTTTTCATGGTGGATCCGGCTTTCATCAAACCCATGTTCAGCACAACCCTAGGTCTAGTGTTACTCTTTGCGATGCTAGCTCTTCAAATAATCGGTGGCGTAGTCATCAAAAAGCTTGTTACCATCAAAGTGTAGTTTGTCAGTCAAGGATGAGGTACCAATAATGATGAAGAAAGCTCTGGCGGCGTTCGCCTTTCTTTTCTCGGCGCAAGCATTTGCTCTTGTAGACATGAAAAATGCTAACTATTCAAACACCTGGATCGACATGGACGTTCCGGGAAGTGGTTACGATTTAAAAGTCGTGCGCACTTATAACAGCCGTTCGCTATTCAACGGCATGTTTGGTTTCGGCTGGTGTTCTGATTTTGAAACTTCGATGGAAGTAAATGCCGAAGGCAATATCAAAGTTAAAGAATGCGGCGGCGGTATGGAGATCACCTTTTCTCCTCGCGAAGTGACTCGCAAAGACGTTGATAATACAATCAGTCAAATTATCACCAAAATGAGAGCTCAGAAGAAAGTAGGCGTGACAGAATCATCGCTGGCTGCTTTGAAAACTCAGCTTCTTGAAGATGACAATGCTCGTTCGGAATACGCTACCCAATATGGCGTTGCGGTTCCCGTTCGTGAAGGTACTAAATTCTTTGCCAACGGTCGTGAAGTCGAAAATTTTGTTTTCAATAAAACTTATTACACTCGCAATATGCCAGATGGAAGTGCGCAGCGCTTCAGTCCTCAAGGGAAGCTCACGCATATATACGATAAAAACGGCAACTTCTTAAAGTTCGAATACGATAAAGACGTCATTGCGACAATCCAAGACAATAACAGTCGCCGTCTTTCGTTTAAATATTATCAAAATAAAAAGGTGAAATCGATCTCGGGCCCGAACGGCCTTTTGGTTGAATTCAAATTTGCAAACCTAGATGACTTATCATGGGTAAAAAATGCTTGGGGCAAGACCTACACCTTTGAATACGACGAGCTCCACAACCTGACTAAAGCTACATGGCCAGATAAAACTTTTATCGCCGTTAAGTACGATAAAAAGAATGACTGGGTTTTAGGTTTTACCGATCGTGACAAATGCTTAGAGTCTTATAAGTACGAGTTCTCACAAAACGATCCAAAAAATCATTATTGGTCGACAGTTAAGAAAACTTGCGGCAAAGAAGTGATGGCCGACAATAAATACGAATTCTGGCATCAACAACGCCCTGACGGTCAGTATTTCTTACAACGTGTTATGACAACGGTTAATGGCAGCGTGACAGACATCAGCTACCATGAAGTCTTTGGCAAACCGATTTCTATCCGTCGAAATGCCGAACGTATTTCTTATGAGTACTACCCAGATGGTTTGGTTAAAGTTAAAGCCAGTCCAACCGCACGTATGAACTATGAATATGATCCTAAGATTAAAAAAGTAAGCTCCGTAACAACGAACTTCTTTAACGAGAAGGGCGCTAAGATCTCTACTAAAACCTCACAGTTTAAGTATGACGGTAAGGGTAATTTGGCTTTCGCCCAAAATAGCGATGGTCAAAAGATCAATATGACTTACGATAATCGCGGTCGTATTGCGACGATCACCGATCAGGCCAAAAAGGTCGTTAAAATCGAATACGAAGAGCGTTATGGCAAGCCATCGGTAGTAACCCGCCCAGGATTAGGAACGATCGTGGTTAGTTACAAATCTAATGGTGAAATAAATAAAGTAGATAGCAAAGAAGGACCTTCCGTCGCAATGCAAGTTGCCAGCACATTCAATAATTTGCTAGATGTTATAGCCCCTGCAACTGCAGAGTTGTATCTGTAAGGAGACGGTGAATATATGAAAAAAATCTTAGCACTTTCGATGATGTTGGTTCTAGGTTTCTCAAGCACTTTCTCTTATGCTCAAGAGGAAAATCCGAATCGCGTAAATGCGACGGGCGATGATCCAAATGAAAATATGGGTCGCTCTTTTGGGGCCGAAACACAAGCTAATGTAGCGGCGACCGGCACCGGCTGTAAGGAATGCGAAGCGCGTTTAAAGCGAATCCGCATGCAAGAGGATACCACCTTCCGCAAAGGCGGCACGAGCAGCGATCCTTCACAAAAAGCGCAATCTGGAGCTCAGTAGCCCCGGCCCCACTTTGAAATCGTTCACTTTTTATACAATCGTTAACCTAAAAGGGCTTTGGGACACCAAGGCCCTTTTTATTTGATCTGATAAATGTCTCATTCTAGATAATGTCTCATTTCAAGACACAAATTCTGGCACAACCGCTGCAATAGTCTTCCTTTGAACAGGTTTATTATTTTTAAACTCATCAAAGGAGTTGTTATGAAGAGATTAGTAAATTTTGGTATCGCTTTGGCGATGACGATGATCGCCTCGGGAGCATTTGCGCAGCCCAAGTGCAATCACCAGGCTTCAATTGGCATCTTGGATAATACAAAGGTAATAGCAAGTTCGAACTCAGGCACCAGCGCTACCGTGCGCACTGGTACTAAATAGATCAAGCCCCCCACGGGAGAGTAACTTATCCCCCTTACTTCGGCGAAGCCGAAGTGCAAAGAGTTGCTCTCCCGACCCCTTACCTGATCGCCTTTTCGTGGGCGCCTTCTTGATACCCATCAACGGTGCTTGCCACGCCGTCTTTCACGGTACGACCCAAATTACGCAAAGCCATAGCCCCGCCAGCCGCCGCACTTTGAATATATTGCGAGATCGTTGATTTGCGAAGCCAGTGAAACGAATGTGCTTCAATAGAATATCCGCCCACTTTCACCTGCATCAAAACAACTAACAGCATCGTGAAAACGAAACACTTCACAACGAACTTAAGTTCTTCCATTTATGGATTCTCCTAGATGAGGAAAGACCTTTAAAACATTTTGAACAATATCTTCTTTAGAAAATGGCTTGGTCACGTAAGCATCAAAACCCGACGTACATGCCTTTTGAATAATCGCCTCTTCGTCAATCGTCGAACAGCCGATGATTTTCATTTCGGGATGAAGTTCTTTGATCGCTTGCGCCGTTTGAATGCCATTGCGATGAGGCATGACCATATCCAAAATCACCAGATCGGGTAGAGTCGCTTGGACAAGTGCGATGGCTTCGTCTCCGTTAGAAGCTTCACCAATGCAAACTCCCCCAGCATCTACCAGGATATTTTTTATGATCTCTCTTAAAAAGCCGGCGTCATCGACAACCAAGAAACGATATTTCATACCGTTTCATTATAGGACCTTCAAATGACTTTGATGAGTTGTTTTCTAATGGCCCCAACGATAGCCCAGGGAAAACATAATTAACGAATTCGTAACGCTGACATTATCAGGTGTTGCCGAAGTATGTGGATCTGGCAACGAGGCCGCACCATCAAAGGTGTTTTTTTCTGTGCTAAGACCCAAATTCCAAATGAGTTGGCTTTCGCGAGTAAACTTAAATTCACCGCCTAAATCCACACCCAAACGAATGTTTTCGTCAGAAGTTCCTGATTTAATATCCACGCCCGTTTCAGATTCAGAGTGTTGCAGGCGCGGATAAAAAGATCCCCCAAATGTCCAAGCATAACTTTCAGACGTCGGAACGCGAGCTTTAAGAGCCATACCAAATCCGCTTGTTTTAAGACGCGGCCGAGAGGTGTTGTCGCTTTCAACATTCACCTTGCTGTCGCTATAAAGAACAGCAAATTCCATTGAGTTTGAAAGACGAGACACCCCAAAGAATCGGCGGAAGTTAATGCCCAAATCTAAGTATTCATATTTCGTCGGCACTCTAGAAGATCCCGAAACAGAATCCATGTCCGCCGCAAATGAGAACATCAGTTGACCGCTCACACCGATTAACGGCGTAAACCATACGTTGGTCTTAATCTTTAATGCCTCAAATAGGCTTTGATAATCCCGATAAGAATAATTTGATTGTGAATCCGTATAACCGATCACCGGCATCACTTCTAATTCGACTTTATTGTTACGCACGTCATCCGGATGAACCTGGACTCGATAAAAGTCATAGACCTTTTCAGCTTTGCTAGAAAACAAGCTCTCGGCTTGTTCAGAAATACTAGGCTCTTGAGCTTCCACCGCAGCACTTGTAGTCGCCACCACCGTCGGCGTCGGCGATGCCTCGGTCACGGGTGTTGGTGTTGCAACCGTCGTAGTCATTGTTGTCGTGGCTGCCGCACCAGGAGCGACGGCCGTTGAAGTCGTCGTTTCCGTTTTTGTCTCGGCGGGGCCTTCTGATGTCGGCTTACGATGCGTCGGTTTTGTCTTACGAACTTCATAGCGTCCTGAAGAAAAACCTTCTAGACCTACTTGGGCGTAAGAGGTGGAAGAAACAATCATCATCACGAATAAAATTTTGCCGATTTTCATAAGAAATATTTCGGCTCTCGGTCCGAATTACTTGACGTCAAATTGACGAGTTTTCAGAGAGCATGCACAATAAATCTATGAAAATAATTCTGCACACTTTTGTCAGCGTTGTCCTTGCCTCGTCTTTCATTTTTTCTATGGCTCACGCCCAGACGAATGCCCAGAATGCTTACATAAGTGCTATCGATCAAGACCTAGCAATTAAGTCGATCGTCTTAGTCCCGACCTCTGACAACGTCGGCGGAATTTACGCTCGTCCGGTGGATGAAGAGCTGCAAAATGCGCTGAACGATGACAAGCAATGGTCTTTAGCGGCCTATCCAAAAGATCTTAATATCAAAACGGAATTTTTAGATGAGCGTCCCCAAGATGTAAAATCTGTTTTGCAAAACACGCAAAGTGAGGCCGCTCTTGCCACACGTATCATTCGCGGACCGCGTGGTATTTCGATCACCATGACCTTATTTGTGGGTCGCGATGGCTGGCCTTTATTACAAGAATCAGCAACCGATTTAAAAAATTTTGAAACCGTCCAAATCCGTGCGGAAGCCCGTCGCATGTTTGAAAATATCAAGTCCCGCATGCCTTTCCGTGGTGTGATCATGAGCCGACGTGGCCAACAGGTGACTTTAAATCTGGGCAGCAATTACGGGCTAAAAAATGAAAGCAGCGTTTCGGTTGTGCAAATTATAAAAGTAAATCGCCATCCGAAATTGCATTTCATGGTTAGTACCGAAAAAGAAGTCCTAGGGCGCGTAAGACTTTTTAAAGTCGAACCGTATTTAAGCTTTGGTAATATCGAAATGGAAAAAGAACCCGGCGTTATTTCTGTCGGCGCCAAAGTGATGCCGGATGAATTTGTGAAATACGCCATTCCTGTGGTCACCCCTTCAGGAAAGATCTTACAAGACGTCACCACACGGCCGGATAAGGATGTGGCCTTTGGGGAAAATCCTCAAGAGTGGTTGCCAACAATGCCCCCACAATACGGCAAGATTGAATTGTTAGCGGGGATCACTCAATACACACAAAATGCGACATTGCTTTCATCGGGATCCATTTCGGGCAGCGACAACATGGCGCCAAACATTATGGCGCGCGGTGAGTTCTGGTTAAATCCTGAATGGTACGTCGGTGCTCAATTACGCCAAGCTGTGATCGCGATTGAAAATACCTTGGCAGGTTCTTCCCCAAGCAAGTTAAACGTCGCCATGGGGCAATACGCGGTAAATGCGGGCTATAATTTCCTGCTAACTAACGACTTCTTTGGGCCCAAGCTGCAAGTGTCTTTGGGATATATCAATACCAATTTTACCGCCGATGACAGCACCCCCACGGCTTACACTTCGATGAAATACAGTGGCATGGCGTTGGGTTTAGGCGGGCAGTTCCCAATATCCGAAGAAGTTCCTTTTGAAATTGGCGCCAAACTTGATTTTTACTTAAGTACCTCAATGAGTGAAAACAAAACCAGCGGTTCGTCTTCATCGAATAAAATTAATTCATTTAGTTTCTTTGGTGATTACCGAATGCAGCCACGATTTAAGATTCGTGGGGAAATCTTGGTGGAAAGCTATAGTTCTGATTTCAACGGTACCGGCTCACGCACGGAATCGGCTTCAACCGTGACCCATAAGCTCATGACCATCATGGGTGGGGTTCAATATCTGTTTTAAATTTGCAGGGCCGTCTATTTCACCGCACGCATATATTTTTCAAGCCAAGCGGCAATCTCTTCAATCGCCGCTTTTTTGCCAATGACTTGATCGATTAGAAACCTTTCACCATTATCCGCATCAACCTTAAGACGATATCCATTCATGCGCAAAAAAATCGCCGTGACCGCAAAGGCCACGCGCTTATTCCCATCAAGGAATGCGGGGCTCTGACAAAGGCTTTGTAACAAGGCCGCCGCCTCAAGCGATAATGTAGAATAATAACCCGTCTGCGGGCGCATCAATGCACTTTGTAGCAACCCCAGATCACGAATACCACTAGAGCCCCCAAAGCGTTCAATAAGAATGCGATGAAGCTCTAAAACTTCACTGAGTGTGGGATAAAGAGTGACCTTCACTTCGCCAACCGCTGCAATAATTCAGCATGGTCATCAAGAACTTCATCCATGGCAGAACGAAATGCAGGACGAACCTGAGCCTTGGCGATGTATTCTTTAACCGCTTCCGACACAATTCCCGAGATGCTTCGATGGACACAAAAAAACCCCTGTAAAAACAGGGGTTTTCAAGAAGCTGCTTCAGTCCGGCGCCCGAAGGCGCCTGCGCTCTGCGGCCTCACGGCCGACTACATCATGCCGCCCATACCACCCATGCCGTGGTGATCGCCACCAGGCATAGCTGCTGGAGCATCTTTTTTCGGAGCTTCAGCAATCATAGTTTCAGTAGTAAGCATCAATGAAGATACAGACGCTGCGTTCGTCAATGCACAACGAACAACTTTAACTGGATCGATAACACCATCTTTAATTAGATCTGTGTATTCATCAGAGTATGCGTTGAAACCCCAAGTGTTTGATTTGTTTTGAAGGATACGATCTAAAACGATCGCGCCATCAAGACCCGCATTCGCCGCGATTTGACGGATTGGCTCTTCACAAGCACGTTTGATGATAACCGCACCAAATTGCTCTTCTTCAGAGAATTTAGATTTGTCGATTTTTGCAGAAGCGCGAAGCAAAGCAGTACCACCACCAGCGACGATACCTTCTTCAACCGCCGCGCGAGTCGCGTTCAAAGCGTCTTCTACACGGTGTTTTTTCTCTTTCATTTCGACTTCAGAAGGAGCACCAACGTGGATAACAGCTACGCCGCCAGCCAATTTCGCTAAACGCTCTTTCAATTTTTCTTTATCGTAGTCAGAAGAAGTTTCTTCGATTTGTGCTTTGATAGCAGCAACGCGACCTTGGATGTCTGCTTTTTTACCAGCGCCATCGATCACAGTTGTGTTGTCTTTATCGACAACGATGCGTTTTGCAACACCTAGGTCAGCAACAGTAGCTTGCTCTAGTTTGCGGCCGATATCTTCAGAGATCACCTTCGCGCCAGTCAAGATAGCGATATCTTCAAGCATAGCTTTACGACGATCACCAAAGCCTGGAGCCTTAACCGCAGCAATGTGAAGAGTTCCGCGAAGTTTATTAACTACCAAAGTAGCCAATGCTTCACCTTCAACGTCTTCTGCGATGATCAACAATTGACGACCTTGTTTTGCAACGCCTTCAAGAATAGAAATCATGTCTTTCATTGAAGAGATTTTTTTGTCGTAAACAAGAACATAAGCGTTTTCAAGAACCGCTTCCATTCTTTCTGCGTTAGTTACGAAGTATGGAGAAAGGTAACCACGGTCAAATTGCATACCTTCAACAGTTGTTACTTCAGTTTTAGCAGTTTTTGATTCTTCGATAGTGATAACGCCTTCACGGCCTACTTTATCCATCGCATCTGCAAGCATAGTTCCGATTTCTTTATCGTTGTTTGCAGAGATCGCACCAACTTGAGCAACTTCGTTTGAACCTTTAACAGGTTTAGACATCGCTTTAAGCTCTTCAATCACGATACCAACAGCTTTGTCGATACCACGTTTGATAGACATTGGGTTGTGACCTGCAGAAACTAGTTTCGCACCTTCGCGATAGATCGCTTGCGCAAGAACAGTTGCTGTTGTTGTACCGTCACCGGCTTCGTCATTGGTTTTAGAAGCAACTTCTTTAACCATCTGCGCGCCCATGTTTTCAAATTTGTTTTCAAGTTCGATTTCTTTAGCAACAGTCACACCGTCTTTAGTGATAAGTGGTGAACCGAAAGATTTGTCGATAACTACGTTGCGACCTTTAGGTCCAAGAGTTACTTTTACTGCATTCGCAAGAGTGTTAACACCTTTAAGGATGTTCGCACGAGCGTCTTCTGAGAATACTAATACTTTACTCATTATATTTCTCCGTTATTAAATTTCAAAAAATTAGTTGAATACGCCTAGGATGTCTTCTTCGCGCATCATTAGGAATTCTTGGCCTTCAAGTTTTAATTCCGTGCCTGAGTAGCGTCCGAAAAGAACTTTATCGCCAACTTTTACTTCCAACGGCAAAATTTTTCCGTCTTCAGTGATACGACCTTTACCAGTCGCGATGATTTCACCACGTTGTGGTTTTTCTTTAGCTGTGTCTGGGATGAAAAGTCCGCCAGCGGTTTTTTCTTCTTCCGCCATTCTGCGAACCAAAATTCTGTCATGAAGAGGGCGAACGCCGATTTCGTTCTTAGCCATATTAGAATGCCTCCAATTAGGGTTTTTTATTCTGTAGGAGGTAATATGAACTCTATGTGAAGGGTGTCAAGGTACGGACTTGAAATTTTGTATGGCCGACGCAGACGGGAATCTGCTCTTTTAGACGCGACGAATTAAGGTGCTGATTTAAGGGATTATTTTCCGGACGCTTTTTCGATATTTACAGCACTCGCCGGAAGATCCGAAGCATGAGCACCGAACACAGAATTCGCATACGCATTCATCAGCTCCGCAACCTCTTCAGCCGATAATTTGCCCGCGACTTCCGCAAAGGCGGCTTTCTTATTTTGAACCTTCGTCAAATAACCCGCGAAATAATCCGTCACGGACAGATCTTGGGCTAATTCTAGGTTGTATTGCTCCATTTTTAATTGGCGTTCTAACTTTTCAACTGTGTAGTCCCCGGTAGATGCCGCTTCCAGAGTGCCTCGACCCGCGCGCAAATTGGGATCTTGAGAAACCACGGCCGCACGAACGGCTTTTCGAGTGTCGATCTGATTTTTAATAGAAGTGATGCGGGTTTGAGTTCCTAAAACGCGTTCGGTTTTCCATTCTTTATAGCTTTTAATATCGGCCGCCGCCTTCAAAGGAAGGGCAGACCCCAAAGCTAGTAAAGCGATAATAACTAAAGCGCGCATGAAAACTCCTAAAACACGTACTGATCTTTTGCTACGGGCACGGATAGTACAAGGCTTGTGCCCGTGATTAGGTCCCCATAAACGCATATATTGCATTTGAGGCGAAATTGGGGACCAATTGTGTTACTTTGAGACGAAACACGCTTTACAGGATTTTTTTATATAGTGATGACAGCTTTTGCGAAAGCTGATTTAAAATTAACAAACAATCCCGAGGTTATATGAAAATTCTTTTCGCATTAATTCTTATTGCTCCACTTTTTTCGTTCGCACAAACTGAAACCAAAAACACAAAAGTTCCGGTCAAAGAAGGCTATGAGACCATGGACATGAATCAGTTTAAAGACTTAGATCGCCCAACGAAACCTGGCGGAGCAAGTGTTAAGTTTTCTTCGAATTGTGTAAGCAAAACAGGCGTTCAATATAAAGAACAAGATTCTGGATACGCCGCTTGTCTGCGCGAAGCACAGATGGACAATGCTCAAGGGTTAAAAAGCGGCGCCACGCCAAGCATGGGTGTTAAGTTCGGAGATTAGAAAACAAAAAAGCCACGCTATTAACGTGGCTTTCAAATAAAAAACAAAATGGCTCACCATGCATACAATACTCGAACCAGGCTTTCCTCCGCGTATCATCTTGTTGATAGTATTACGTTTTTCGCAAAACCCCGCCAAAAAGATGCAAGTTTCCTCCGAGAAAAATACCTGGTTGAAGAGCTTTCTACCCAGCAAATAGCGGACATCTGTTTTTCCTCCAGATCTACCATTGTACGTCATTTAAAGCTTAATAGGATTGCATTGCGCGAAATAGATGTTGCTAGAAACCTACGCGCCGCCCAAATACCCTACGGACAAAAACTCCTACATGGAAACCTCGTTCCGTGTAGATCTGAACTTTTGATGATTGAAAAAATGCTTCGACTGCGAAACAAGGGATTCAGTTATCAAAGGATCTCTGAGCTTTTAAATAATTGGGAAACGCCAACCAAAAATAAGGATTCGCGTTGGCATGCAACGACCGTCATGAAGATCCTAAACGCACATAGCAATGCGGGGCGCTAAATCATTTAAGAACTGAAAAAGAATTACTTTTTGAATTACCTTCGCGAGATGCAATACGCATTGGTAGACAATACAAGAGCTGAAGCCACCAAAGGGTTAAAGGGAATATGTCCCGGATGTGGATTAATTGTGCGTGCCAAGTGCGGATCCAAAGTTATTCATCACTGGGCACATGAAAATCGTGTTCAATGTGATTCGTGGTGGGAAAATGAGACTGCCTGGCATAGAGCATGGAAAGAACTTTTTCCTGCTGAGTGCCGCGAAGTTACTCATCATGCAGTGGACGGCGAAATACACAGGGCTGATATTAAAACACCTTCGGGAATTTATATTGAAGTTCAACACTCCCAAATTACTGATCTAGAGCGCCTTGCAAGAGAAAGATTTTATAAAAATCTTGTTTGGATAGTTGATGCAAAACCTTTCCGCAATAACTTTCGGCTGGCACACATGCTACCACATCATGACAGTGATATTGCTCAAGATCTGGTTTGGTATAAAGCAGAGTGGGGACTTGAGGGAACCATCTCGGGATTATTTTATCGTAAGTCACAAAACCCAGATGCTTCCAGTTGGGTATATGTAGAGGGAACACATCACATTGAGCGAGAGTTAAAACTTGCTTACAGAGGTCAACATCAATACGTATGGAAGAAGCCACGCACAACCTGGATCGAGGCAACAGTTCCAGTGTATTTGGACTTCGGTGAGGAGTGGCTTTGTCGCCTCGAACAATATGGCAATACGAATTTGAAGATCCTCCGCCTTATATCCAAAGTGCAGTTCCTTCGCGACTGCATGCTTGAAGTAGACGTAAAAAAGATTGCGGATAATCCGTTTAAATTAAAAAACTCCTGAACTCTGAGCTTTAGACTAGATCCCCTCAAAGCACTTTACTTTTTTAGAAGAAAACATCTTAATGTTTATTGCGAGGTGAGTATGGAGGGAAAAGAATTTAGTAAGGCTTTTTTTACTAAAGGAATAAAATCTGGAAAATTGGCACTAGCACTTTTGACGTCTGACGACCTCACGGAGCACAAGGAAGCTTCCCTGAGGGAATTTTTCCACTGTTTTGAGTTGTTACTAAAATCTCAGATCGCTACTCACAGTCCATATCTTTTGTTGGCAAACACGGCTGATTTGTCGGGGGGCTGGGGAGAAAAAAAGAGTTTCGATGACATTTCGACTAAGCCAGCCAGCGAATTGCCAAAATTGCTATACGTTTTAGAGGCTGCGAATCCGAAGTTTGAGTTCTTGAAAGAAAACTTCGATGTGATCGAAGCAATGAGGAAAGAAAGAAATAAGTCTGAACACGGATCGGTTCACTTCACAGACGCATATGTTGCGCTAGTGATTGCCCCGTTCTTTCATAAAGTTTTGTCCAGACTGATCGATGCAATAGATCCGCGAGGTTACGAATTTTACTTTGATGCGGCTGCTCGAATTGAAGTTTTAGACCAGTGTGAAAAGCCCGAGACGTTGCTTGCGGACCCCAATCGGTTCATCCCTATTGTACGTCCATGTCCTCAGTGTTTGCATCATTTTGCGTTTTTAAGCAAAGACGGAAAGAACGTCCACTGTTTAATCTGCGATGAGGATGTGATCGTAGACTCACCCACTAAATACGGAGTTTGTCCTACTTGTGATCGCCATACATTGATATTAAATGACTTCGTACGGTGCCTCGGCGAATGTCTAATCGATTTTCCCGCCACAACTCCACTCGCACACGATCAGAGTTGTTCCTGTAATTCTGATGAAATATCTGATCTTAAAGAATACTCGGGTTCTCAAGAAGGCCTCTGCTTGCAATGCCTCAAGGTATTAGATTTCTGGAAATGTGATTTTTGCGCAGAGTATTGGACATCACCCTCCGTTAAGCCTCCTGAGGAGATTTCAGATAAAAATTTATGTGAAAACTGCGAAAGTCATGTTGTAGGAATATACGCATATCCACCATAGTTCACTACATTAACAACGCGCTGAGCCTCGACCAGTTGACATATCCTAGACAATGTCTAAGATATCGAAGTCTAGGGAGGTTCCAGTGGAAGAACAAATCTACCTTGGTGATCTTGAAAAATATATTCTTACTTCAATCATGCGCAGAGCTAATGATGCGTATGGAGTGGAAATTCGTGCTGGCATCAATAAGGCGAGTGGTAAAGAATATTCAGTCGCAACAATTTATAAAACTCTAGATCGCCTTGAAGCGAAAGGTTTCGTAACTTCGCGCAAGGGTGAAGCAACGGAAGAGCGCGGAGGACGCGCGAAAATGTATTTTCAAGTCACGGGTCTTGGCGAAAAAGCTTTGTCTCAGTCTTACAGAGCACTTGAGCGCATCGGATTTCTTGATTTAGTGCCCAGCCTCAAAAAAATCATCATTCGTTGGATTGAGGTCGGCTAATGGGAAAATCTAAATGGCAGAAGATCCCACATATTAAAATGAAAGACTTATCAAAAAATTTCGAGAACAAAGAGAATCTGCTTTTAGATGCTCACGTATGGGCGGAGATTAGAAATCGAATTGTTCATGCGGACATCAGAAAGCCAGGCGTGGACGACCGACAAGATCTGGAAAATCTATTGGGAAAGTCTATTACTGCACATGAATTCCAAATGATATTTGGAACATTCAGTGAGGCAAATCCTAAACGTTACGCTAAATGGTACAACTCTCTTTTTTCCGGTATGGTTGACGATGTAGTTTCTGCCACAGAATTCTTTCAAGGAATTCAACAAGAACAGGCTCAACTGCCAAAAACTCTATTTTTAGAGAAGCTCGCACTGTTATGTGTAGAACCAGCCAAGATCGAGAGAACATTCGGGGATATCGAAGAAGTCTTCCGATCTGAAATTATAAAAAAGCATTGTCGTGCATACGTTGATTTTTGGTATTCTTTTCAATTATTAATGGTCATTGTTACCTCTGTCGGACCGTTTTTAATGAAGGCATTGGGAATTAAAGAAGTCATAGAGAAGTTCGTTAAGTGATCTTTTATCTTTTCGGAGACTTTCGCTAGACATCAGATTAGGATTTCGGAGCTTTTAGGAGCTCCTAGAATAGTTCTTTGATTAGTATATTTACGTCCTCGGATCTCATAAGCTCTGGCTTTAGCGCTTTTCCTTTGCGGATTGACTGGAATCGCTACTTAATGAATTGTAATGTGTTTTTTAATATTACTTAAATGCCCATTTTCTTAGACAACTCTTTGAATGCTTCAGATACTTGCTCGACGCTTTGGTACCGCTGAGTGTTGTCTGGGTTGAGGCCCTTCTTAACGAAAACAACGAGATTTGGATCAGAAATCTTAGCTGTATTAGTTTTTCCCGTAAGAATGTAAAACACCAGTTTTGTTAGTGCGTAGGTTTCATGAGTAACATTATAGTTATCAAAGCCTTCGGTGACCAAAGCGGGATCATTAAAGTAGCCTTTCATCTCGGTATTAACAGAAGTTAAAGTGCTGTCAGGAATCTTCACCAATCCGAAGTCAGAAATCTTTACGACGATTACATCATCATAGATTTTTAATAAGACGTTCTTTGGGCTGATATCACGATGTATCAGATTTTTTGAGTGGAGGTAAGAAAACCCTTTCAAAGCTTGTAGGATGATACTTTTCCGAAGGTCTTGTTTTATCGTCGCATTGTACTTTTCAAAATATGAATGGAGGGAGTAATCCATGTACTCCATAAAATACTCGAAGCGTGTTTCGTCAAAGGAATATACTTCCAAAACGTAAGGAGATGAAAGCTTCTTCATTTCGTCAAACTCACGTTTAAATCGTTCCCGTTCCTTAAATGTCAGATCTTTTTTTGCCTGCTTTAAAGCAAACGTATGCTGAAACACCTCATCATGAAACTTGAAGATGTTTGCGTAAGATCCGCCACCAATATGTTTTAACGAGGCATGAAAAATATTGTCTTTGCGGGATATTTTTTGCGATGAGGACGGAGTGAATATAGGTAAGGTGTAGTAGAGATCAACTTTATCGGTATGCTCTGGTATCAAGCTACCACCACTTGCCTTAAGGAAGTTCTGGCATTTTTCAAAAAGTTTAGAATGGTACTCATCGATGTCAAAAGCATATTCTGAGTCTTTGAGTGCACGTCTTAGGCTTATTGCCATCTCTATCGCAAATATTAAACCCCTACTTGGACCTGCCCAGAAGTGCGCTGTGTCTCCTCGTGTTGGCAGGCGTTCATTCATGGTTTTAAATAAATTTACATACTGCGAGTGTAGCGACGCAAAGATAACCTTTAGTTGTTCGTTTTTGACCCCTTTATATAAGTCATTATACTCAGGACTGATAAGTCCCTTCTCCTTTAAATCACGCGCTTGAGCTTCAATAAAATTATCTACAGTCATTTTTTTCAAGAGCCAGAAGGTGTTTTCGCATAGACACTAAGTCGGTATAAATAAACTTTTCTTTATGCTCAAATTGCACATTAATAGCTAGCTGTTGGTCTAAATTAGATCACTCGCTATCTCTTATAATGAGTACACCCGCAAGGCCCTCTGGACCGTCATTTACATAGTTACCCGTTCCCACATAGTAAGGAAGCTTTTCATTGGGAATTAGCTCTGGAATTTCGACTTCATCATCAGCGTATGCAAACTCAATACGCTTTTTAACCTGTTCATGAAGTTCACTCGATCGGTTCCCACTTCCAAGCGTACAGCAAACCAGGCAGCTCCACGGATCTTGTTTCGGCAGTAAGTCTGCAAGATCAATCTGATTATTTTTAATTGATTCCCGTATGCTGTAGGCAGACATCGTAGTACAGCCTAGAAGATCTATATTCATAGAATAGCTTCCGCATCGCCAAACATTGCCGGTCAAGTCTTCTAGGTTAGAGTTATAAAATACATACAGAGGGAATGATTGGTCTTTGTTAGCGCTTTTAATCAGCTTGTCGCATTGTGCATCAGCATCCGAAGATTTTAGCGCACCATACTCCATATCTTTTAGATAAAGCTTTTTGGCCTGAACTCTAAGTTTGAAATGATGGGATTTTCCCACGAACAACCATTCCCAGTCAGCACCGTTCTTTCCCTCAGCCGTTCCAGTGAATTTCACTACGCGGACGCGGTCAGGATATTGAGTCCCGATTTGCTCTAGGCACAATTCAGTTACGGTTGGTTCCGAGAGTTCAAATCCAACGGCTGAGGCACTTCTCAGCTTAGCGTACACGTCTTTTGAAAGAGTCTGAAAGGCCTGGCAGAGGGTCGGCTTGGGTGGTGGTATAATCGGCGGTGGTGCGAAGACAGGTAAATTTGGAAACCGCCTTTTTACCATCTGAATGGTCCAATCTAAAATCCGCTGAACTAAATTCATTATTCTCTACCTTTTTGATCTATTGTTTTTAAGCGGATGTTTATTTAGGGAGTCAGCCGCCTGATCAAGAACATCGATAAGAATATCAGTGAGTGTGAGGCCCGATTCTTTTGCAAGTTCCTCGTAATAACTAATCATGTCTTTTGGAAGCCGAAATGACACGTTCTTCTTTTCGCCTTTGAAGAACCTCCGCCTTGGAGGACTGTAAATGAATGCCACCGCCACCTCTGTCTCGAATTATTACATGTATTATGAAATATTACATCATAATGCCGCGCATGATACAATAACTTAATGAAACAAAGAAAAGTGATCTTATACGTTCGGGTATCGATAATTGACCTTAATATTCAAAATCAACTAGTGCCGATGCGCAAGCAGTGTGAATTAAGGGACTTCAAGATTGTTGGCGAATTTATCGAGCACGCAAGTGGAAGTGTCGAAGATAGACCACAGCTTCGGAAGGCACTCGCTGCCATGGTTACCGCAGACGCTGATGTTCTGATGGTCGCCGCCGTCGATCGTCTCGGTCGCTCCTTGAGCCACGTACTAAAACTCGTGGAAGGACTAAGAAAACAAGGCAAGGGCATAGTGACTATCCGTGAAAACTTGGATCTGTCCGGCAACAGCCCACAGAGTGACCTTATGTTGCATGTCATGCTTGCACTCGCCCAGTTTGAGCTGGAAATTTTACGGGAAAGGACTAGGGTCGCTCTCGCAGTTGCAAAATTAAAGGGTAAAAAACTAGGTCGTCCCACCAAAATCAATTCTGAAATTGAAGATACTATAATGGAAATGCATGGCCGAGGAGTGTCCACACGTGAAATCTCGAGAACTGTAACTACGGTCAGCAGGGCGACTGTGCAGGCAATCATAAAGAAGAGAATAAAATCCGGAATCAAGTAGGATCGAACTTCCGTTCAAAAACTCAATTCATAAACGTAACTATGAATAGATTTTGAGATTAAACTTAGTTTCACCGAATAATTTTGTATGAGCAAAGCAAAGCGCAACACAACAGGTGCAGTATTTGCCGCCAACCTTAAGAAGGTAATCGCTGACCGGGGTCTAACCGGGAGAGCGGCAGCAGAAATTGCTAACGTTGCACCGAGCACGTTTTCGATGTGGTTAAGTGGGAGTGCCCCGCAGGATTTAGAAGCTGTCCTGAGATTTTCTCGTGGTGTTAATTGTGATTTCCAATGGTTACTCACTGGGAAGAAGGAACCTGTTGTTCTACCAGATATCTCAGAACTCTACGATATCGTTGATGAAGCTAACCTGTCTGGATTGTTCTTAATTTCTGCAAAACGTTTACGTCTAAAAAACAGAAAGTAGGCCACATGGGAAAACGAGAAGTTAAAGATAGCCTAGGTCGGGTGTTGTACTTTTTGGATGAAAAGTCTGATCGAGTGAACGTCTTGAACAAGATGGGGATCATCGTTGGATACCTGAAAGGTGGCAACACCTATAACTTTCACGGCACTTTGGTAGTTAAAGGCGAATCGCCAGCATCTCTTCTGTAACAAAATATAAAAAGGAGTCGGTATGAATTTCAGTCGCGCTCTTAATATTGTTATCTGTTTTGGACTTTTGAATATCTTAGGTTGTAGTTCCCCGCCAGTGCGAAGTCCCTGGTCAGATAAATCAATGAGGATTTGTCTCGTACCTGATGGAATCAGCACTCAGGATTCAGTCTCAATCACGACCGCGCTGGTTCGTGCAAATAAGTTCATGGTCGTTGACCGAGCTAGGGGTCTTCAGTCAATCAAACGTGAACAAGATATGGTTCATCGCAAAGAAGTGGATAGATTTTCAGATCGCGAAAAGTATTCCCTATATGGAAAGTTATATGGCTGCGGTAGCGTGGCCGTTGCTCACTCGCAATGCTATAAGAAAAAACCTTTCTTTACTTTCAGTAGCGCACCCTATCAGAACGTATGCCATCAATACATTTCCCTTTTAGATAGCAACACAGCTGAAGTCATTGTTGCCGTTCAAGGAAGATCCACCGTCGATGCGGGTGCGTCTAATTGGGGTTCAGAATCTTTTACCCCTCCTTCTGATTGGGAGGGAACAGTAGCAAGTCTAATCGAAGCTTATCCGCGTGATTTCAAACCGAAGTACAACACGGAGGAATTGGAAAATTACAGAGATGTGGCTCAAGAAGAAGCTTTAAGACAACGCGATGTTGCCTCTCCACCAGCAAAACAGGACAGCAAAAATGGCCGTCAGTACGACCCAATTTCAGATTTGTTAATGATTAAACGCGCGTCGGATCAGAATAGTAACTAAATACGGTGGGTGCTCTATGAAAGAAAATGAAATTAAAGAAGTTGCAAAGGACGCGGCTATAGTCGGAGGCACTGCTCTAGCAATTGAGGGCTTGGGATTTTACTCCTCTAAAGCATCTAGTTCTAACCAAGCAACAATGGCAGTCCTATGTGTGAACGCGGTTCTGCTGTATGTAACTTTTAAGGTTGGTGAATCGTCGCTCCTTCTGTTGCCGGGCTTGTTCCTTCCTATTATCGCTGCGTTCTTTGTCGCACCGAGAGCGTTTTGGTGCTTGTTTGTTGGCGTGATAGTTTGCAGTTCGAGCAGCAATCTACCGTTTTATTATTTTGAGATCTGTTATTTGGTGGTTGCCCTCTATGATTGCGGAACTTCAAATGTTTATTTTTCAAGCTTTGCACGAAACTGGTTGCTTGCAGCAGCGCAGGTTGCCGCTTTGTACATGGCATGGAATCGCGACGAGATCCTAAAATTTGTCGGTATGGCTAGTTAACCGGCGCTAAGAAAATGGCCGGTGTAATCACAGGTGTTTGCAATCCGGCCAACAAACGAGCATTTTCCTGCCGCTTAAGAGGGAATTTTTATGGATAAAAATTTGCATTTAATACAGACCTTGGCACTTCTTGAAATGGAGCTAAATAGAATTGGGCCTTCGATGATCGAGCAGCAGCTGCTTTCACCCAATGAGTCTTGGATACTTGGTTCATTGAGTGACACAGAGAGTGTCGCAACTATTGTCCGAGTTATGCAAACGCTTAACACGGAAGTGGTTAGTCATGAGCAATTCAAAGAACTTTTTATGATCTCAGCAAAGCCTTGGGGTTGCAGCAATACATCTATCAGAATAATTGAACATTTCTATTTGGCGAAGCTGCATGGATTCAAAGTTCAGACATGCTGCCACGCTGCTGCCCTCGCATTAGATAATGCAGATAGACCTGAGATTTCCAAGGTCGATGCCTTGTATAGCGGCCTTCGTAAAGTTTGGTACGAAAATTGTCCGAATATAGAAAAGAACAGTGTTAATATTGCTTTTATTAAAGATGTCGAAAGGAAGTTATCTAAACACGCGGGTCCAAGGACACTGATTTCTAAATCACTATCTCTAGAAGATGATCTATTGAAGAAAATGACAAGGCACATGCCCATCCATCATTTACTTACCTTTCTGATGTCTTTAAATAAGGAAGACGATTACGAGAAAGCCCTGTCCCAGAAAATGTGGAGCTTCATGTCTGAAGATGAAAAGGTAGAGCTAACTTGGTCAATGTACCAAGAACAAGCCACATTTAACCGAGCTGAGGCATTCAGCATATGGGAAAAAAAATTAAATAAAGAGGGGCTTTATAGAAAGTCCCCAATCAAAAGAAAAGTTGCTTAATTCCATTTGCCTATTTTATTGGAAGGCGTGATGAAAAAGATAAAGCTATTCCGAAAGAAGACTATAAGAAAGATAACGATAAAATTTGCGATCTTTGATGAGCTCGCGAATCTATTATGCCCTAATGGTGTTCCCGATCCACATATCGAAGAAAAACTTCATTGAGGTTTGCAATGAGTGGGAATTTGCTAGTTTTGACTGGCGCGGGAATCTCAGCAGACTCGGGAGTTCAAACTTTCCGCGATGCCAACGGACTTTGGGAGAATCATCGGATTGAAGAAGTTGCTTCACTAGAAGCATTTAGATCTTGTCCAGATCTGGTGCATAACTTCTATAACGTTCGTAGAAGACAACTTAAAGATTCCAACATCAAACCCAACGCAGCTCATCTTGCTCTCTCAGAATTGGAAGCGGCGTGGCCTGGGAACTTTCACCTGATTTCTCAAAATGTTGATGATCTTCACTGGCAGGCCGGTTCCAAGAAGGTGCTGAATATGCACGGTCAACTCAATCAGGTACTATGCGAAGCGTGTAATCAAAGCATGTTCTGGTCCAACGATCTCAGCGTAACAAGTGTTTGTAAGTTCTGTGGGCATGTCGGGATGTTAAGACCAGATATAGTTTGGTTTGGCGAAAGTCCCCATTTCTTGGGATTGATTGAAGACCTTGTACGAGCCGCAGATATCTTCATTGCTGTTGGAACAAGTGGAGTAGTGTATCCAGCTGCCGGATTTGTTCATCTCGCAAGTCAGGCTTTGAAGATCGAAGTGAATTTAGCACCGACTGAAAAATCTAAATATTTTGATGAAGTTCTTCGAGGTTCTTCCACCGAGGTTCTTCCATCACTTGTAGATCGATTGCTTAATCCGGTAACACTAAGATAAAATCTCAACTAAGCCTTTTTTGAATTCAAGAACCTGCGTTCACGGTTCGATTGTATAAATCTAGAAAATATTCACCAACTTCCGTCATTTTTGGTGGCGCGAGATTATCATCGCCCTCCTCAAAAAGGGACACTCCCGCCAACGGTTCGGTAAGACCTACATCGTGCAGCTTTCGTACAATGTGCGTGAAGCTTTTGATTCCGGTGATCTCGTAGACTGCGTCATAAAACTTCAAAGCAATCTCTTTTTCAATCGCGTTATAGTCCTTATGATTCGGATCATTTTTCGCGACTATCGGCAAAGCATCAATCTGCTCCGCCTGGCGAATACGATGTCGTTTTAACTCGGTGAGTATCCTAAAGTCCGTGCCGGTGAGGACCGTCAATGCTCTTAATACATACTTGTCTTTGGGATCAGCACCAGTAATCAATGAACATACTGCGATCATGTTTGCCGAAATTGAAAGATCATCATTGGTATCTAGGGCGGTCAAATTCAACAGACGATCCTGTGCTACCTGCTGATAAACCGAATTGTTGGCAAGACTCGAGCGGGAAGTAAGGTTATGCTGTTCAAGGATATCTAACCTTTCGTTCAACATCCGCATCATGTCTCTAGCTTGTTGCTCATTGCGAAAGGCTATCGCGCCTTCAGCTCCCGCTACCAAAGCCTTGAACACAAGTCCACCGAACGGAACTGCTTGAAGCGCTGCCTCAGTGCACGCAATCGCAACTTCTTTAGAAAGTCCCCACGTCGCACTTTCAATCGTCTCCGGTGTGTAATTTGTCATTGTTTGACCTGCTATCGTAGCGACGTTCCAGCAAGGAATCTCAGGCTCCCTTGCTGGCGGGTCGGCTATGGGTTATTGCTTAACCAATTGGCCAAGATTTGTAACCATAATCCCAGGCATCATAAGTCTTCCCAGATCTCCAATGCTTGAAGTATCTGCGAAAGACTCGTTTGCCCGATGGATTCGGATTACGAACAGAGGATCGTTTTTTCATATCCCCTCCTTCCGTGGTTGACAGAAGAAGCTAAGATACTCTACCGTTGGAATTGCGGAACCGTGGTAAAGGCTTAACAGCTTATGTCAGGTTATGGGTTACTAAATCTTCCTGAGAAGGTTTATGTAACCTTTTTTTTATTCAAAATGCGATTTCCATACTGCATTCATTCTTACTGTTGCTGCTTGCAACGAAACGTTAAAGATCATAGCCATTCTTTGTGCTAAACGGGAAGACGGACCTCGTGCTGCATGTAACATTTCAATCACATGAACTTCAGGCATCAGCAATGCCCCGCCGAGGAAGTTCGCTTGCCATTCTGGGTCACGGTAAACAACGATTTCCGATCTACTTCTTCGGTAGAGTCTTTCGGAATTTTCATCGTACTCAAGCATCCGTTCTTTCATTTGTTCCCGGTGTTCCTTAACATGCGCAAACTCGTGCGCGACAGTGAATCGGGAACGACCATCTGATGATAGGGACTCAAGTGTGATTTCTGGAATGACCAGGGTCTTAGTTTTTGGATCACAATAACCTTCGACACCTGGATGAAGAGTTTCTTGAGGATCCAAATGCCAGCCAAAACTTTGCGGCATATAAAACTCGACAAGTTTTTCAATGTCTAAAGGTTGCGGTCTTTTAAGCAACCCCCGGTTAAACTCCTCCAAAGTTTCAAGCGCTGACGCTTCAAGCGTGGCTTTACTCCTTGGATCTACTTGAAATACCTTCATGTCCCCTCCAGAACGATCAATTATTTCTTTTTCTTTCTTTTTACTTTTGCATTCAACTTAGCAGTCAACTTCTCGATAGATTCCTGAATTTCACTATCTTCAAATATTGAATCATCAGACCTCGCAAGAGCGAACGCCAACGATCCCGCATGTCTGTTATTAGATAGAGGAATCTCAATCATATCCTTTTCCTTCGCAGCCGCTTTCTGTAGCGGCTCAGCAGCAACTCCCAACAAATCAGCAAGGTTAGCGATCTTTTTTTGATTAAAAGGTCTCTTCCTTCCCTGCTCAACATCACTCAAGTAAGATGGAGTTATATTAAGATGCGCAGATAACTCTCTAAGAGTTATTTCCGCTTCTATTCTTAGCCTCTTCAGCATGTCCCCAAATTTTTGCATTCTTTCCCCCGAGAAGTTTCTGATTTTAGTTTTTACGCCAATGGCGTAAATATCAAGCTCTTTTTTACGCCACTGGCGTAAAAAGGATATCACCTTGACTCTGTATGTAATAGAAAGAACCTCGCTTGCCGCGCAGCGTAGTGTAAATTATATGTAAATTGATGCGTCAATGATGCATACCTTAACTATGGCGCACGGAATACATACAAGTGATTTGTTTGATGAGGTCATTGATCATGTGAAACGTGACGACACTCTAGAACTACGTATGAAGGTTTATCTGGAAACTGCATTACGCTACTTCCGTACTCAAACACTCTGCGACGAGGACCGCAAGGATTCGGACCAAAAAATTCTAGCTTCATGGTCTGACTTTGAGAGGACCACCAAAGGTGCCAAGGTCCTAGCGTCGTTTCGCCGAGACACCCACTTTTGGGAAAGAATTGAATCCTCAATTGGTGTCAAAAGACCGCAACCCGTGATCCTACCAACACCATCAAAACGGATTAAAGTCGAAGATTTTTTCAGGGACCTCAGCAAGGACGTGTGTTCAATGGAACATTCGACGACCAAACTTGTTTTGATGTTTGCTCTGTGGCTTCTTGAAAGCGAAGCTACTAAGGCGGCACCGTTCCGCAATAGACCACGATGTGAACGAACCTACCGAATAATTCATCCACTGTTGAAACACCATGGGTTTCTGCAAAAATACGAAGCCGACATGAGTCTCAAGCACGATTTGCAATACTTTTTGAATGGCAAACTCATTTGAAGTCCGGCATGCGAACGCCAGGCATACTATAATCACTTGTAGTTGGCTGGTGTTTTTGCATAGTACGAAACCAACGGAGGACAAATGACTCTTCAGCAAATCTTAATAGCGATGTTTCACGCACTTGAGTCCGGCGATTTAAATACATATAAGAATTTAAGACCTAAGGCGATAGAACTTGTCGCCTCCGTAGAGCTTAAAGAACTTGAAGAAAACACTCTCCCACTTCATTAAGTGTAGACGGTCCATAAAGGTTCCAAATATTGCTTACCGACGTTTGCGTTTAACAGTCGTCGCACCTTCTGGCAAAAAGTTTTTCTTTAGATCAATGACTCGCTTTAATTCTCTTCTAAAGTATTCTGAAGAGTTATCATCCAGACTTTTGAATTCAGATTTTCCAACCTTGCTGACTTTACCTATCAGAATGTCAGAGAAAATCCCCGTAGCATACATAACCTCGTAAGCTCGTGAGTTTAGAATCAGAGAAATTCGTGGATGATGATTAATCTTTCCAGACTTTGTAGGCGGTCCCGATTTCGTATAGTACTTAATAGTAATTAAGTTTCCAATGCCCTGATTATCAAGAAGCTCATTAGTCACCTCAAAACTAGGCGAAGCGCAATCGGTTCTCCCACTAACTAACAGGTTGTTGAAGTTGTTATCTGAAAGTCTAAGCGGTTTAAGAACCATACGTAGATAGTCCACAATCAACCAGCGCATATTGAAGGTCGCGTGGGTCGAAAGATCATTCAGGTCTGGAAACTCCACTATAAGATTTGAACCTTTCCTACCAAGGTATTTTCTGATCTCATAGCGAACTACGGCTCCACTATCATGAGTATTGTCTGCTTTGGGAAATGCGGTTAAAGCGCAATATCTTTCCTCAGTACAAATATTTTTCTCTCCGTTGTAAGTAACAACTGATAAAAACTGTCTCTTATTATTGTAAGATTCTACAGGGGCGGCACCGTTATATGGCGTGAAACTTGCCAGTCGAAAATATGTTCCCGCTGGATCTTCGGTGAGATAGTCGGTGTAGAACTCAGCTTGAATAATTTTTAAACTCCAGGTGATTTCAAAATCCGCAACAAGATCAATCAAACTCGCTACTTCCCCCAAATCAGTCTCGAAATCTTCCAAGCAAGATCTTACCTCAGACGCAAAGTTGAAACCATCAGGCAACTGAAGATATTGCGGAAGAAATAGGTTTCGTTTGATGGCGCCAGAGGCTGCAGCACGTGGTGTAGTGTATTTTTTCCAGAACTTGGTATCACGAAAGCCATTTAATACTTGGACTGTTGGGTTAAATTTAAAACCAACGCACAAGGTTGGCTTTGGAGAACCTTTGTGAGGAGTAACATAGCAGTGGTTAAATTTATTTTTCAGAATTGGCGACTGCACCTCTGTCGGGGAAAGCTGAATATACGGAACTTGATAAGAAGTTCTGGCGACCAAAATTGAGTCGATCAACCTCTTCATCTTTTCACCTTCGCTAGAATTGGTACCTATCAATTGCACATACACCTGATCAATACTCCTAATGGCTGGCACCACTGAACCGGAGGCAATGGCAGCATTTAGACGGTCCTGCGTCACAATTGTGGGTTTGAAGCCCGTATCCAGAAGCCGGGTTAAAGAAGTCACAAATCTAGATCGACCGGCATCTACCGAGCATCTAATAAAACTATTTGTTTCAACAACCTCCAATAAACCATCTGTAGGACCATCTTTAATAAAAGAAATCATAATTAAACCTTCCAAGTGAAATGTTACGAATAATCAAGCACTTATAAAACGAATTTGGTGAGACCGGACTTTTCCCGTCTGACACTTACTACTTCCAAATTAGAAGCTAGTTTTGTTTCTCAAACTGTAATAGCGCACTTATTCAAAACGTCTTAGGAGCTCGAAGATCAATTTTGCGGCGTCAAACCTCCTAACCGAAAAATGTGTTTTAGGGGTTTTATCGTTGCCTCTTTTAAAGGTGTTAAATAATACCGTGCCACGGAGTTGCGATATGAAAAGAAACGACGACCTATTTTCCACGTTAGCCTCTCAGCAACCGCTTTCGGAGTTTGGTGCCAAGCTTAAAGAAATCGCCGATGATGGAATTATCAAGCATAGCGATAAAAAGAAGTTTTCATGGAAGTTTCATTCAAATGTGAACGGACACCACGCAGATGACAATGTACGGATCAATCGCTTAGCGAAATTTTTATTTAAAGACTCAGAGATTTTAGTCAATGATTACACAGCTAAGATCGCGGCAGCCAACCGCCTATTCAAGGAAGTTCAAAAGCTCCAAACCTATTACAAACGTGGCCTAGCGTCCGATGCACGTATTGTGTTTGGACCAGGAACTCAGCTAGGCTTTATATCAGATACGAAGAATCTGTTTTCAAGCGTGTACTTTTCAACAGGTACGAAGGTCATGTCTTCGCGGCAAGTAGCTTTAAGTGACTTTAACACCATCAATGGCAATGGCATATTCCATCCACGAGATAGGTACACAACAGCCAAAACTACCAAAAACTTTTTAATTCAACTATGGGCATCGGCAATATGCCAAGAAAGCTTTGGTGAGTCAGACGGTCGCCCCGTCTTGCTCAACAATTGGGATTGTGCCTTTATTATTCACCACATTCTTAAACTTACTAATGAAGAAATGCGACCAAAGGCCTTTGCTGGTCGTATGGATGCTGAAGCCATTAGAAAAATTCTCGAGGTACAGATCTATAAAGATCAAATTTTTTATCCCCTATTGAAAGATTTTGCCGGAACCTATTATCCGTTTTCACTCCTTGATTTTTATAGAAGAAACAAGAATCTTAAGCCGAACGTAAACGCCAACAAAAAAACCTCAGAGCTCTTAAGTCGTCTAGTTGAAAATGACATTTATGATTTCTTCTCACCTGATAGTCCGTCTTCTGAAGAAGGACGAAGTCACATTCCATTTGACGGATATGCACAGATGCTGAGAACTCATTGGGAGATCTGACGCGCCGAACTTTAGTTCGGATGTACTAAGAGCTTCTATGCAGGTGAGGCAACGTTGACTCCATAACAAGGAGCCATCAGTTGAAAACAAGAAAACCATTTCAATTCTATGTAAGACCTAATACCCAGCTATTTTTTAAGACCGCTAGCCCAAGATCATACAAAAAAAGGGTGGTAGCACGGCCAAAAAAGTCCAGACGATATTTGCAGCCAGCGCAGTATCCGCTTCCTCATCAGCTACACTTCGAGGGCCTAGAATGAGTTTAATCACCAAGGAAAAGCAATGCCGGACTTGCAAAGCTTATAAGTCACTTAACGAATTCTACAAAAAAGGATTCCGACATGACAGTCATTGCAAGTCTTGCATGTTGTTAAAAAAGAAAACTTCGCGTAATCAGGCACATAAAAAATTCGCGCCAGGAAAAGGCGTGCGGATTACAAAGGTCTTGCCGATCCACGCAATGAAAGTGACGTCGGTCTCGCTGCCTGAGAGAAATCAGACAACAATTCAGTTGGAAGGTTTACTTCAAGACCTGGTTCGGAAATCTTTTAATCGTAACGGGGAATATCGTGAACTCTGAAAAATCGATAAAAGTTGGGTGGGCGTTTATGCGAGTATCGACTGCAGCTCAAGCAAACACTCAGCATGGCTCACTGGAGCAACAGAAGAATATGTTACTGCGCTGGGCCGAGCAGCGGTCCTCCGAAAGCCGTTACCGATACCATATCGTTAAGCAGGTGCAGGAGGAAGCTAGTGGACGAGCCGAGTCCATTCATTCCCGAAAAGAACTTCATAACCTTCAGGAAGCTATCATAAGTGAACAGATTGATTTTTTTGTCGTTGAAAAGATTGACCGTCTATCACGCGACTCCATGTTTAATCAGAAAATGGTACGCCTCGCAGATAAATTTGGCGTCGAAGTTTATGAATATGAATCTGGGCTTGTAGATCTTAAAGATCGTAGTAAGCGTCTTTCGTTCACTCTAAAGAACTTCATGGCTGAAGACTATTCTTTGGAGCTCACTGAAAAGATCGCTAAGAAGGGCAGAGAAGCTCGATTTAATAATGGTAAGGACACGTCTACGAAGCCTGTACTAGGACTTGATAAGCATCCCACGAAAGCTGGATTCTATGTAATTAATCGTGAGGAGCAAAAGATCGTCATCGAAATTTTTAACAAATTTCTAGAGCTTGGTTCTTTGAAAGCCACAGTAGAATTTTGCAAACAGAAAAATTTCAGAACTAAGGCTAATACAACTAAGGAAAAGATTGATAAGCACGGCACAATCATACCGCCGCGTGTTTTAGGCGGTGAATTCTTTACACCTAAAACACTAAGAGCTCTGCTCTGTTCAAAGAAACTAAGTGGTATGAACAGATTCAAAGACACATGGAATCAGTTTCCTCGCGAACAAGACTCTGAAGGATATGTTACTTGGGACTACGGATACACCTCAGCTGAAGGTCCCGTTGTTCCGAGAGAGGTTTGGTTGGAGGTTCAAAACCTATTGAGTAGGAACAAGCAAAAGAAATTGAAAACTTCCCCAGGAGCGAACGTCTATCTTCTTTCAGGAATTCTTCAGAAACCTGACGGCAGTAAGATTACTGGGGCCTCCGCAAAGGGAGGTGCAAACTTATACTACGAAGATAGGACAGGTAAAGAATTCAGGATCTCTAAAGAAGAAATTGAAAGAATTGTGTGTACACGTGTTCGGTCCTTTTTGAAAGACTCGGGGATTTTAAAGAAAGTAATCGAATCGAATTTTGATCAGAGGAACGCTAGATCATTAGAGATAGACCAGAAGTTAAAATTGCTTAAGAAAAATGGAACGACACTAATGAGAGCTCGCACCAATCTTGAGGACCAACTGCGCACAGAAGCAATCAAAGGCGGACCAAACCTAGTTGCAGTTGCTAAAATCATTAGTGATGAAAAGGAGAAGCTTGAAATTGAACTCGCTGGGTTGCAAATCGAAGTTGCAGCTCTTAATGCAGAACGATCTATCTTAGAGAATCAATACCATGACACAAAAGTGCGCGAACTTTTAGAAAACGCGTTGAAAGATTTCGACAAGAGGTGTGACTTGGAAAAGAAACAAATTATTCAAACACTGATACCCAAAATTGTCGTTTACTCAAACAAGCTAGAGCTTTTTTATGACTTTGTGCCAAGGAATTATAACGATGAGGACAAAAGTTCGACTAAAAGAAAAATGGCTCAGAAGGAGGGACTCGAACCCCCGACCCAGCGGTTAACAGCCGCTTGCTCTACCGACTGAGCTACTTCTGAACTCGGTGAATCGCTAAATTAGGGCAAAACCGCCCCGCCTGTCAAACAGATTTCAGCTAGGGTTTAGCTGGATTTGCCATATTTTTAAGCAACATAGGTGATCTGAAGGGCAAACCCTGCACCCGAAAGATGGGTTTTTCCGGAATTTGCTCTAATACCGTGGCGTCACCCGCTTTTGATTTCGCCACCAAACGCTTGGTGTAGGTCTTTTCATCGATCCCGTCGTTGTTAAAGGAGCCCACTAAAATCTCGCACATCGAGCTTATGTCCACCGCGGAACTAAACGTCTGCGACACATTCCCGTCATCCCCATAAAACTCCACGGCCACAGTTTCAGGTGGACACCAGTTGGTGACTTTCTCGTCGCCACCTAACAATAAATTAAGAGTGTTATCCGGGTCCGTCAGTTTTTCGCTGACGTCAGCAGAATTCAAACCTCGCATCATGTATAAGACACCAGCTAAGGCTACAAACAACATTCCGATTTTTGCAAAAAATGAAATCTTCATAACATGGATTTAACCTTCATATTTTAAACGCGTCTAGATTAAAGATTGCTTTCATATTTTTAGCGATCAAAAATTGTTTAATCATCTTGGAGACACTTATGAAACTGCCCCACGTAAAAGTCTTGCCAGCCATCATCGCTTTTGTGGTCACCATGGCCTTCTGGTTTATTATTCCACCTCCCGAAAGTGTCGATATCAATGCTTGGCGATTGCTCGGAATTTTTATCGGCACTATTGTGGCTATCATCGGCAAGGCTTTACCCATTGGTGGTGCCGCAATTATCGGAATTCTTTGCGTCGGTATTTCTCAAGTTACCAATCCTGGAAATCCCGGCAAAGCCATGGCCGATGCTTTAAGTGGTTTTTCAAATACTTTGATTTGGTTGATTGGTATTGCGTTTTTTATTTCGCGTGGATTTATCAAAACTGGTCTTGGTGCACGCGTGGCTTACTATTTCGTGCGCGTCTTTGGCAAAAAAACTTTGGGTATCAGTTACGGTCTTTCGCTTGCAGAGCTTGTCCTTTCACCTGTCATGCCAAGTAATACGGCTCGTGGTGGCGGAGTGATGTATCCTATCAATCGATCTATTTCGGAATCAATGGGATCTTTTCCCGATGAAGCCTCTCGCTTAAAGCTGGGTGCGTTTCTTACATTGGTCGCTTACCAAATTAATATTATTACCTCCGCCATGTTTATCACCGCCACGGCTCCGAATCCTTTAGTCACAAGCGGCATCAAAGATATTTCTGGAGTCACCGTGAGCTGGGCCGACTGGGCCATTGCTGCTTTCGTCCCCGGAGTTTTAGCCATTCTGATTATTCCGTGGGTTTTATTTAAACTTTATCCGCCAGAAATTAAATCAACACCGAATGCTTCCCAATTTGCGCGCGAAAAATTAGCCGCCATGGGTCCGTTAAAACTTGATGAGTGGATCATGGTCGGCGTCTTCGCTCTTCTTTTAGCATTGTGGGCGGGGGTGCCCAGTTTAATTTCTAGCGATCCTTTATTTGCTATTGATCCCACGGCGGCGGCCTTTGTGGGTTTAGGTGTTTTATTATTTAGCGGCGTTTTGACTTGGGATGACCTTTTAAAAGAAAAAGGCGCTTGGGATACGGTGACTTGGTTTGCATCTTTGGTGATGATGGCCACGTTTTTAAACAAACTGGGTGTCATCACATGGTTTTCTACCGAGATCCAGGGCACCATCAAAGACATGGGCTTAGGCTGGGTTGAGGCCTCTGTCATTTTAGTTTTGATTTACGTTTACATTCACTATTTCTTTGCCAGCAACACCGCCCATATCTCCGCCCTGTTTGCGTCCTTTTTTGGCGTGGGTGTGGCGTTAGGCGCGCCGCCTTTGATGTTTGGACTTTTCTTAGGCTTTGCCTCGTCACTGTGTGCTTCAATCACTCATTACGGAACAGGCTCTGCCCCTGTTTTATTTGGTGCGGGTTACGTCACGATGGGGGAGTGGTGGAAATGGGGACTAGTCACCAGTGTCGTAAATCTGATGGTTTGGGCCGTGGGTTGCGCCGTGTGGTGGAAGATTTTAGGTTACTGGTAATTTAAAACAAATACTGCAACGAGATCCCTGAAGAAATATAATATTGCAAATCGCGATTTGAATTATTAAAAATCGCGACCACCCCATTATCAAAAACTCTTAAATGATAACCCAATCCCAGTCGGCTTGGGAAAAACGTGAACGTCGAGCCGAATTCAATGCCATAGCGAACAGCAGTAAAATCATAATAATTGGATTCTGGATATTGATCTGGAGATTTCATAAAGTATCGGTCATTGTTCATTGCTACCACCATGAACGCCCCCATCTGCAAAGGCCTCCAAGAATGTCCATGCACCGGCACATGCCAACGAGAATAACGGTACATGAAATTAGATTGATAAAAATTCTCTCCCCCAATTTGATAGGCACCTAAAAGATAGTCCACCGCATGATTTAATGTGGGTTCATAGCTGACACCTAATGCATATTTTCCTAAAAATCCCGCACGCTCCAAGACCGCACGCCATTCCGAGCTGAATGCCGGCAGACTAAAGAAAAAACTGAAGATAAGGATTGTTATTTTAAGGTTCTGCAATCTGACTCCGAGTTGTCCATGCGCTTAATGCAAAGATTGTTTCCTTGAATTTCTAAGATCACCCAATGGTGGCCTTCAACACGCCCGACCTGCAAAAGTATAGTGCTGTTAGATGTCGTTAATTGATAAACGTGGTTATGACCGTTGAGTGAAAGCTGCACCTTAGGATCCGCGATAATTCCCTGCATGGTGGCTAAAACGTCATCTTTAAACCGTTCTGCATCCATGATCGGCACGTGTGAAAATAAAATAATTTTTTTACTGGTTCCATCCACGGCAGACTTCAACCAGCTAGGATCAAAGTCATCGGGATTTTCCCAGTTATTGCCGTTAAAAAAAATATATCTGTGCGAAGTGCTTTCAAAATAAAAGTTCACCGGCCCAAATGCTTTTTTAAATAGCTCGGGCCCCGCACCCACCGAGTCATGATTACCGATCACCATCATGCGTGGGAAACGAATGGAATCTAACGCTGAAATAAATTGGTCATATTCTAAATTATAACCACTATTGGTGTAGTCTCCTAAACCGACAACAAAATCAATGGCAGTCTCTTGGTTGATTTCAAAAAGCACGCGATCTAAATCTTTATAGTTCTGATGGGGGTCTGCAAATAGGGCAATGCGAATGGTGCCGTCCGCCTCAATATCCCCCAATGAATCAATGGACTTTTGATTGATATTTCGGTCGGGTCTTAGAAGTTGATCTGAAAAGGGTGAATCCACAAAGGGCGCGCAAGAGCTTGTCACAAAAAATAAGCAGCAAAGAAAAATAAACTGAATCATAAGTTGAATTCCAATCGAAGGCGGCCGTAAAGATCAGAATCTAATGCCGTTTTTGCTTCCCGAGGTTCATAAACAGATCTCGACTCGTACAAACGACGATCGAATGCATAACCGAGGGCCAGCCCGACTGTTGTCGTCACCGTCAGTTCTTTTCTGATACCACCTTCAAGGCTCATTTCTTGAAAGTAGAGACGCGTTTCATCTTCTAAGCGGTTTTTATAAAGATACGATCGAATGGCGTACTCGGCGCGACCATGATAAACAAAGTCATCCGTAAGATTTTTTTCGATATCAAAGTACGCTCCAAATGGAGTGACATGTGCAATTCTTCGCCAATCATTTTCCTTTTGCCAAAGGATCCGCATGAACGGAAAACCAACATGAACTTCAAAGTTATCATTGGGCTGAAAAATAACCCCTAAATAAGGAAACGGTCGATCATTCGCCAAGCCCCGATTGGCAGACTGATTCACGGCTAAAATATATTTGTAACTCCCTAGTGATTTGGATCTGTAAACCAAATTACCCTCAAACCAGCGATCCCGAGGTTCGGCATAGGGATTATCACTGGCCGTGGCATAAGCCCCCATAAACATTAAAACCGAACTATCACTGAAGGTCTTATTAATACCTAAACCAATGGATTGCGTCTGCAAATTATTACCAATGAAGACGTCGCGATCAGCGACGTGAAACTCGGTATTGCTAAGGCTCAGACTTTCATTTGAAATATTCGCCGAGATATTCCAAGAATCCCCATAAGCGACCGGAATACGAAACTCTCCGTTTATGATGCGTATGGGTGAGGCCTTATAAGAATAGGGGGATCTCCACAGGTCCGATCTAAGATCTAAGATGATCCTTAAAAACTGCGTATCGATAAATGGAATAGTCCCCAAAGGCGCCGCGACGGCCCCCCCAACAAACAAGAAGACCGCACACACGCTGGCTGCTGAATATTTTAGCAATTTCATTTCATAGCATTTTACGGCTCAAACGTGGGTACAGCTATTCCTTAGAAATATGAGCTGTGCGTCAAATGAAAATATACATTTTGGGGTCAAAACTGATTGTCGTTCCGGGAATGACTAAAGGGAGAAAAATGGTGCACTCGAGAGGATTCGAACCTCTGACCACTTGATTCGTAGTCAAGTACTCTATCCAGCTGAGCTACGAGTGCACGTGTAAAGGAGACGTATTGATAGTCCGCGGCCAGACAAAAAGCAAGCATTCTTGCGAAATTTACAAAAAGAACCCGGGCTAATCCTTGATTATGGGGGGCGCCTATGGCAATTTCTTACCTTCAGCACGTTAAATCGTCCGCGGAGAGGTGGGTGAGTGGCTGAAACCAAGCGTTTGCTAAATGCTCGTACACCAAAAGTGTACCGAGGGTTCGAATCCCTCCTTCTCCGCCATTTTAATCCGATATAGTCTGCGCCTATTTAATACAAAAAAAACTCAGGTATTTCATCAAGAACTTCCGGTAAGAATTTAGCGTTTTACAACAGAGAGTCGTGAGCATTGAGTCGCCCAGAAGCCCAAGTCATGGATTTTTTTCCTGGAACGAAATCCTAACACGAGTTTCGGCAACTTCTCGGGTATCAGGTGTTCACAAATAACCAATCGGAGAATTTATGTTGAAACTAGTTCTTGTCGCCGCTTTATCTTTATCAGCATCTGCTTTCGCTAAAACTTTTAACTATGAAGTTGAATCTTTGATGGTTGAAGCGGCTTTAGAAAAATGCACTTTACCAACAGACGCTAACTTCAAGCTTGAAAATGTTAGCATCCAAGAAATCGCTGTAGATCAAGGTATTCATGACTACGTTTACACGGCCGTATTCGCAGTTTCTTACTTAGGTAACGACGAGCAAACCATCGTTAACAAACAGGTAAGAGTAAAAATTAAGAAATATCAAGTCAGCAATCCCGCTTTCAATCCCTACGAATTGCTTTCTGTGACTTCAACAGATTCCCGTATCTGCAATTAATTAAAAAAGTCCCAGATGACTTCGTTCGCAGAAATAGCTGTGGACGGAGTCGCTCCGGCTCCAGCTCGAGGCTTTGTGCCTCCTGGCCAAGAATGCCCTCCGCCCTCAGTCACACAAAGTTGCACCGCTGTTTCAGACTTACAGCCGGTATAACGTTCACAAAAAGCTCCATTTTTTTCTAAGACCTTTCTTGCACCTGACTTGCAGGCATTGAGTGAAACCCATTTTTGAATTGTATCAGGAACAGATTTAAATTCCGTTACAGCAGAAAGATCCTTAAAAGCCTTTTTGCCAGCACCCCCACCAAAAAGAACGTGATCATCATCCTTAGCGTGAATGTGCAAAACTGAAATCGAACGCTTAGGTTTGCATTCTATCGTGTTGTCCGTACCTGCCACTGAAGCAATGCCCGCGAAGGTGTCGGACATTTCACAAGCCAGACGATACGCCATCATCCCGCCATTGGACATGCCCACGGCATAGATTCTTTTAGGATCAATATTCAGCTGCCCGGAAATTGTCTTAACCATGTCTTTAAAGAATTGAACGTCATTGATCTTATTGTCTCTGGCTTGTCCACAGCAGGCTCCGGCATTCCACGTGGCTACTTTTCCACTTTGAAATGGGCTTGAGCCATTCGGGAAGGCCACGATATATCCCACCGACTCAGACTTAGTTATTTGGCCATAATATTTATCGTCCGCTTGTATTTCCATGTTGCCGCCACCACCGTGGATCGCAAACATCAGCGGCGTGGGCTTTTTGGCGTCATAGCTTTTTGGAACATGCAGCTTGTAATAGCGCGGCTCACCGCTAGATAAAATCTTAAAAGTATAATCACCAGGTGTTAGAGGCGTCTTGATATCTTCGCGAGCTTCCGGGGCAGGCTTATTTTTTTGTTTTTGAACCCAGCGATCTTTGATCAGATCACGAAGGGGCCCTGAATGCGCAGGAAAAGTGACAAGCAAACAGAGCGAAAGAATAAATAAGGCGACAGTTTTCATATATCAACTGTCGCCGTCATCTGTTTAGCGGTCAATAAAGTTTAGAGAGCTCCATGGAGTATTTGCCCGGAGCATATTCGCTTAAGCGTTTCTTATAAAGATCTTGGAAGAACTTGTCCTTGGTCGCAAAGCTTGCGTAAGGATAAATCGCAATGCCTCCGCGTGGAGTAAACTCCCCAATAACTTCGATATATTTGGGCTTCATTAGTTTTACTAAATCATCACAAATCGTTTGCACGCAGTCTTCGTGGAAGTCGCCATGGTTACGGAAGCTGAAAAGATAAAGTTTCAATGACTTAGATTCGACCATCTTTTTATCAGCGATATAGTTCACGAAAATTTTTGCAAAATCAGGCTGCCCCGTCTTTGGACACAGAGAAGTAAACTCAGTACAAACAAACGTCGTCCAGGAAATTTTGCCCGGGTTTTTATTATCAAACGCCTCTAGAATTTCTGGAGCATATGTTTCAGGATATTTGGTTTCATTTTCACCTAGGGCGAAATCTTTTAACTCTTTAGGGTCGCGGCCGGTTTTTTTCTTCATGGCGGCCTTTTACCACAGACTCCCCAGACTTATCCACATATTACTGGAGGTTGGAAACTCCACAAAAACGCGCTAGCCAGTAGGCATAAACGTAATCCACGCCGGTGGCCTCAATATCCCCCGTGCCCTTGCCTTGATACTGAAAGGCGTCTTCTTTCCAGATAAAGCGGCTAGTGACTGCGGGGAGCTTATAAATAGGGATCTGCTGTAAGCCTTGATAATAGCTGACGACGGACTTTGAGTTCTTAGCCGTCACCGTCCAATAATTTCTTGGTACCGGGGACGCCACCCAGGCCGGGTCCCCAGAATGATCAATTCTCACATCCAGGCGAGGCCGCGGGTAAGGCACTTCGTTTAATGCCCTCAAGGCTTCATTTACGCCGTCAGACGAAGTATTCCCATCGTCTTTCGCTCCCCCGAAACCAAAGTTCGCAAGGATTCGTAAAGGTCGTTGGATCGGGCCATAGACTTGCCCTTCATCTGCTAAATATTTTTTCCATTCTTTTACTGCCGAAATATTATTAAGTGCGGTCGCAAGCTGGATATTATTTACCGCTTCTAAAAGGCTTTCAAATTCTCGCGCCCAATCCGCGTTTCCGTTCCAATAAAAGCCTTTTTGCGAGGCGCGCATATTTGAAAATCTAATTTGGGCTGAGCCGTCTTCGAGGACAAGGGCATTTAAACCTTCTAACGTTGCTCGCAAATTTTCTGAAAGAACGCCTAGATCTTTTTTATTTAGCTCTTTTAAAATTTCATGCAAATTCATCCACACGTCAGATTCGGATCTTGGTGTCACGATCGCAGCCCAAGTAAGGCCGTGTAGCATTCCAATGAAACTTTGTTTTTGATTGCCTGGGGTCCAAATAAACTTTTGATAGCCTCCCGTCCCTTGAATCCAACCTTCGGGAAGATCTGGGGGGGCCGGGGCCATAACACTTGCGATTTGCATTTGTTCTTTAGAAATTTCAGTCAATCCACGCAATCCACTCAAGGCACGCTTCATGTTTTGCATGCTTTGCATTTCTTGCGTCACCTTAAAGCGCATCGCTTGGGACGCTAAATACATTCCGGTCGTGAACGCAGCATCAGGATCTTCACTAAAGACATTCAGATTGTTCTGCACGGCCTTGCGCACCACGACTAGATTCGCCGGACTGAAATTTCTTTTTTCAATGGAGTCATCATAACGAAGGGCCTTTTCTTTAGGTGAAGGCATGTAGGCATTTTGTCTTAAGACCGCTTCCATGATCGTAGCATCATCCGTTATTTTATTTACCAGTCTGATAATATCTTTATTGCTGCGGTAAAATCCCTGATCAACACCTTCGACAAAAATCTCCGGTAATTCATTTTTAAATTGGGGTCTGCTTTTATAATTTTGAATAAACGAGTCTTTTGTAAAGTTAAGAATCTTTTGCGCCTCACGAATTTTTTTTCGTTCTGTGGCTGGAATAGTTTTTCCTTGCGCACTTATTGTCTGGTTTTCTCCTCTCCACAATGGTTGTGCTTCTAAAGGTCTACTGGTCGTTAACCACTCTGAGTATTCTGAAACCTTCATATCGGAAAACTGCGCAGCCAGTCCTGCGGGTGTCGGTAAAAATCGCATCGCGACGGTCAGGGGGGTTTGTAAATCTCTAGTTGATTTAGAAGTTTCCCCCAGTTTAGTTATGTATTCGCCTTGACGAAGATCATACGACAACGTCAATGTGTCGGTGTCTGGAACGGCTTTTCCTGTCCATACTTCTTGAACGCGAAGTCCGTCGTAAAAATAATTGATATAAGTAACAATACGGACAACATCAAAAGTTCCGTCATGTGACGGACGCAACTCAAGTTCACCGTTATAAGGACCACGGGTAGAAGATGTCCCTTGTAAAACCCAAATTCCAGCCACTTTACCAGCTTCGTTCAGCGAAGCAATATCACGAGGGATAGGTTTTACTGGATGCACGCAAGCGCTTAAAAATAGAATTGAAACGAGAAGTGAAAATAACGACGTAAAACGATCCATCTGATTATTTTCTATAAGAAATGTTCCAGAGAGGAGTCCTAAAAGCCTTTGCCCCGACATTAGTACGGAAGTTCTGCCGCAATACACATGCTCCACATAATGACGCAAGACCGCTCTACACAACCGATGGCAATTCCATAAGAACTGTGGTGCCGCGGCCTTCTAGGCTGTGAAGCTTTAAAGCGCCGCCGATAGATTCCGCAACTGATTTGGCTTGAAACACACCTAAACCAAATCCGCTGATTTTCTTTTGCTTACCATAGCTAAATCCTTCAGTACCGATACATGCCAGGATCGCTTGTGGAATGCCTTTGCCGTTGTCGGTGATTCTTAAAAAAATCTTTCCCATTTTTTCGGTGATCGAAATCACGATCTTGCCGGCCTTATTTACAATTGCCTCCAGCGCGTTATCTAAAAGGTTTGAAAGAGCTCTTTCAAATTTTCCGCCTAAGTCTGGCAGGTTTACGTTTTTTGCTCCTTTATATACGACTTTGAATTCAACATTTTTGGCCGCGGCTAATACTTGTTTTTCTAAAACGATCGCGTCCACCAAGGACTTCACTGATACTTTTTTATCTGAAATTTTTACTTCTTGTTTGTTGTTGTTATTTGCTTGAGCTGCCAAAAGTTCGGCGGCGATATCGTTAATTCTTTTGATGGCCGTGCGAACAAGCTCTCTTGACTCTTCACACATCTCTACTTTATCAGAGCACGCGATCAAGCTTAAAACTGAAAGTGGCGAGCGGATATCGTGAGCCGCTTGCTTAACTAGTTTCATAGTCTCTTCAGTCAGCTTTTGTGTAGTTTCGAAGTTCATTTTGCACTCCATTTCGTGAAACAAAAATAACTTCGCGGCGTTTTTTTCTCGACTTACTTGGGGTTTAAAATTCGGCCGTTTTTTTTACGGACGGTAAACGGACACTCCCGGACCTCCCCACAATAGAGATGGATTTCGGCCCTAAACCTGACTAAAATTTAGACGATCTGATGTTTACGGGAATGCTTAAATGGAGCCTGGGAATGAATATATTCGAATACGACGACTATAGAGCCTATTTAAAGACCTATCTGGCCCGGGAAGACAACTCCCCTAAAATCCGTAAAGAGCTGCTTCAGGCGACGGGGATGAGCACCTCGTTTTTGACCCAAGTATTGTCCGAGGTGAAGCAGCTTTCCCAAGAACAAGCTTATGAAGTGGCCTTGCACGTGGGTTTTACTGAAAAAGAAACCGACTATTTTTTCTTACTTGTAGATTTAGGCCGCGCCGGCACGGTGAAGTTAAAAAACCGCATCGGCGCAAAAATCCGCAAGATGCGTAAAGAGGCTGAACAAGTTTCTGCGAAGGTCAGCACGCGCGCGCATCTGACCGAAGAACAAAAAGCCACCTATTACAGCAGTTGGGTTTACACTGGCGTTCGCAATTTAGTTCCCACAGCAAACGGCAAATCCATCAAAGACATCGCGGCTAAGTTAAATTTATCCGAAGAAAAAATCGAAACCGTTGTTCAGTTTTTATTAGATATCGACTTCTTACGCAAAGACGACGAAGGCCTTCATTATCGCCGCGGTTATTCGCACATCGATGCCAATCATCCACTTATCTTGCGCCACCACCAAAACTGGCGCCAACGCGCCATCCATCGCATGGATTATTACCGCGATACACATTTGCACTATACTTGCCCCATGGCGATCTCCCACGACGCCGCGGTTCGCTTGCGTGGAGAGCTTTTGGAGGAGATTAAACGGATTAATGCATCGTTAACAGAGACGCCTGAGGTTTCTTATTGTTTGAATATTGATTGGTTTGAGTATTAGCGATCTTTACTGTGCTCTTTTTTCGAGCCATGTGAGGGAAGCCTTGGCAAAGAAACTTCTTTTCAAGAGCTCTTTGGCGTCAACCCAGCCTTTATTATTGTCGTCCTGCCACTGCTGGCCCCACGAATTTTCGACTTTCAAGGCCTCATAGCAGTTTTCTGGGTTTTTAGTCTTACAGATTTTGCGATAGCCGCTAATGACTAAGCTGTGGCCAAAGCCGGTCACAGAAGATGTTTCATCCGGTTTGGGCGAACATTCCTTTAAACTTTTAAAGGTCAATGGTCCTTGTTGAGCACAAAAATTAAGTCCCATCGGCACTTTTTTTTCTTTCAGAATAGTTTTTATCTGACCAATCAATTTCTCATAACTATCGTCGTATTGTTTACCGGGTTTCCTTGGCAAGTCTGCGGGCGGATATATTTTAACCTTATACTTTGGATTGGTTTCCGCCAATCCCGCAAAATTACAGTCTTCTGGAATTAACGCTTTATCTAGAAACTTAGCAAAGGTATCTTGGCCAAAAGCTCGAAGAATTTCCTCATTCGTGGATTTCAACGCAAAATCTTTTCTAAAATTGTCGATAGCAGTAGCGGTTTCAATTTCACAATCTGAACATCCCGGCTTGGCCTTGGATTTCTCGTATAAATGTCTTAATCTTTGCCAAAAATTCCTTTCGATTTCCTCCCTTTTCACGGGATCAGGATTATTCGCAACAATTTGATAGAATGGAGCACATGCTTCGCTAGCAATAGAACCCGCTTCAAGTGCATTTATTAGGGTAAGATCTAGCTTTCCGGACTCGCTAATGCCCGAATAATTATCTCTTACATCTCGAGATTTTCCCTCTTCGGGCATACTCGCAAAGCGGGCCATATCGATAGGAGACACGCGAAAATTGTCGGGCATTTCAGAGCACTTCTTTATCTTATCTGGGTTATCCACGCATGTCTGCCGGTCAAGTAAGGTTGCTGCGGCAAACGAATAACAAATTCCCAAGCTGTCTTGGCTGCGAACTCTTGGCATGTCCGATATCTCGAATTCGCCGACACTTTCACCAACCTGAACAGGGTTCAAACCATATTCACCTTTTTGTTGGCCCCATGCAAACTGGGCGATCAGGCAAAAAAGACTAATTTTTATTAGTTGCATGATATAGATCCCACGAATTTATAAATGACTCGTCTCTGAAAACGCAATAATCGACTTCATTTTTTTTATCATCCAGAAAAATTAAACTCACCCCTTGCAAATCTTGACAGTTTCTAGCGGCGGGATGACCCACCAGGGGAACCGAGGCAGACGTTCTATTTTGAATTTTAATGCTGGTGGATTTCCACGCCATGCAAGTCATGGGCTCTTTACCACCGCAATTTTTGGATATTCTAAATCCTTTAAAGCTTACAGCCTTAACTTCTATTGAGGCTTTTTTAGCAGGAATGTATCTCTTAAGTATTATGTCCTTGGCTAAAACCGGATTACTCAGAGTAAGTAATAGCCCTATAAGTGCTATATTTCTAATGTTCATATAAAAATTTTCTTTCATTGTCTCATAAAGAGAAACAACAAGTTTTTCCCCTGGGCAAACGTCCAGCAATTTATAGATATGTATTCAATTTTACTGATAACTTCCGAAAAGAATTAGGTGAAAGTAGCCATCTCCTTAGTCATATTTTTACAAAACGCATTCGGGGCCGGGCATCCCGCTGTTGATCAATTTGGCTTAGCAGTCCTAAACCCCGAGCAGAAACCCGGAAAATTTGTTTTGTATTCAGACGGATATGAGGACCAGAGATTCGACGTAGATCTTGACGGCAAAATAGATTTTTGGCGCGTTAAAAAAGATGAGCTGATGGTCGACGTAAAATTCGATAAGGCCGATGTGTCCCAACTCTTTATTAGAAAAATTTATGAAAAAGATGTCGTTGAGATATTGTATGTTAAAGAAGGTTCAAATTTATCCCTAGAGTTTTCTCAAACCCGAAGCAAATTTCTAATGCATTTTTCTCCCGATGATAAATGTCCCACGTCGTCCGAGCCATTAAAAAAAGAGCTAGCTTCTTACGACGGCTTCGAAAACCTTTTTACTAACTCAATCGCCATCTCGCTTATTGACGAATCCTGCAAAAAAACTCTGGGTTCTGGATATAATTTACTTGGCTCGTCCTTAACAAAATTCCTAAAGGGACAAGACAAAATTTCAAAATGCCTTGCTGAGCCTAAATTTAGAAATACTTTCCCTGCTGGGAAAGAGAACGACTTGTCTCTAGAGGTCCTTAAAACGGCTTACACGCTGGAGAGAGCTAAGCTTCTGAAGGACACAGAAAAAACAAAGCCGCTAATTACGTGCGAAAGTGTCGACGAGAGACGAGGAAAGCAGCCGGGTATTTCCACTGTTGAAGGCGGAAAGATCAATGTCACCGTTGCAGACACAGTCAAAAACTACGGTGTTAGTTCTGATAAAATTGAACATGAGATGCTGCACAAAGTTGGCCTTTTTTCCGAGGCTAGCGTTAAGCAGATTACTACAAATTGCGAAAACCTAAATAAAGGCATTGCGGGGGAGTCGCTCGCAAATCTATCGGAAGCTAGCACGGGTACCACTCCGGCTAGTGTTTCAATTGCCAAACAAGCACAAGCCGAAAATTCAAAAAAGGAAGATGCAAAAATAGCCATTCCTGACGTAAAGTCAACCCAAACAGCTTCAAATAATAAAAAGGGTACCGAGACGAAAGTTACTTCAAATCAAACCTCTGAGGTATACAAGAGCGCTGTCAACGCCAGTTCTGATACTTCGGCCAACATTCCAAAATCCATGACTGTCGCTCAGACAAAGATTCCATCAAGCGAGGCTTTATCTGAAACTATTTATACAAACCATCAAAAAACCGAGACTGGCATTTCGAATGCGTATTCCAAATCCACATCTCAAAGCAGCGGAATCTTAGCGACGGCAAATAATATTGCCGGTGCGATGAATACGCAGGCAGCTGCCTCATTGGCACAGGCCAAAAATCAGATTCGTGAAATTGCTTCGACCGCGCAAGCGACAGGAACGACAAGCGCAGTTGCCAAAACTGGTTCTACAGGTGGTTTGATTTCGAGAAATAAAATCGGTGCCGATGAAACTGTCGTTGAAAGCATCACTTTGGATTCACAGAAACCTGCGGTGGCGACACGTGCTGATGCTTCTTCTTCACAAGTTCAAAATAGCCGCCTACCTGCCTCTGAGTCTAGAAGTCTGCCTTCAGCCGCAGAAACTTCTGGTAATATACCTCAAGCAGCGGGCCTTAATTCTCAACGGCCTGACTCTGGCGCCGCACAAGTTAATCCAGTGGGGAGCAACCAGCAGGTATCTCTTGGCGCTAGCAATCAAAACACCCAAAGACAGCCAGCTAACGTAAATCGTGGCAACGGTGGCGGCACCTCTCAGACAGGTTCACAGGACGAGTATGTATCATTTATCTCTCAACGTGAATATCAAGAAACCAAACAACGACTCAAAGATCCTGGATTTATACGCCAGCTTGAAACTCACAGTATCACGATCATTGATACAAGAGGGAATTCCTATGGCGCGAGAAGGGGTGAAGTTAGATTCTTAGACGACGAGGTACGATTTGTTCGCCAAAACAAAAAGTAAAAAACCCGTCGTTATTCTAATCGTGCTGGCATTCTGGATATCTTACGTGGTCGTCACCGGCTTGGTGTTCTATAAAACCGCCAAAGATGTCGCAGACATGATTATTTCAGACCGACAACGGTCGATGACTTACGTACAGGAATCATTGGCACCGCTAATGGTGTCTGAAAGCTATGATGCCCTTAAATCTAACTTAGAAAAAGCGCGAGCTGTTAATTTTATCGATTTCTATATAGTGCAAAGCCCATCAGGAGTTCTGGCTTGGTACAATAATTTTAATAATCTGGACGGCATTAATGTGGACTATCAGGAATACGGTCGTATTCTTGAAAATGAAGACTTAGCTTTTCGCACTATTAATATCTTAGACGTTAAATTAACTGTAGGTGTCTTCCAAAATCGCTCCAAGTTAATTTGGAACCAAGCACTCTTAATGAAATGGATGTATGTCCAAGATATCGCCATTGTCACCTCCATTGTGGCACTGATCGTTTTCATGCTTCTTAAAGACATCATCAGCCTCTCCAAAGCACTCTCCACTAGCACCACCCGCGAAGAAATCCAAAACATCAAGGCCACTTCCGCGGAGGCACACGCACTGATCAACGCCTCTAAAGGCTTTGAAGGCGAACGTGTTCGTTTGGCCGAACTTAGTGAAACCTACGGCGAAACGGTAGGGCCCGCATTGCGCCATGAGCTTAAAAGTGGGAACAAGCCTCCATACACTTTTCAAGCGACGATGTGCCGGGTTGATCTAAATGGGTATACTCAGATCTTTTTAGAAAAATCTGATAAATATCTCATTGAAATTTTAAATAAGTATTTCGCCAAAGCTCGCGATGTGATCGAACGCTATGATGGTTTGATTTATCAATTCGTGGGTGACGAAATCGTTTTTCATTTTAAAGATGATATGGCTAACGGCCTTTCAAGCGAAGCTCTGGCCGCCGCGTGTATTCGGGATCTTTTTGCAGAGGCAAAAATCATTGAAGATTCTTTGCCTCCGGAAGCAGGTCATTACTTTAAGCTAAAAGCCTCTTTTGCTCGCGGAACGATGCGGTTTACCGCCCTTGATGAAGGACACGCATTAAGCGGCTTGCCGCTGATTGAATCGGTGAGACTGCTATCGCTGATTGATGATAAAAGTCACCAGGTCATGGCGTTCTTTAGTGAGGCTTCCGCAAATGTCGACGGCTTAGCTTTTATCTTTGATCGTAAAATGAATCAGCTTAAAGGTTTTAAAGAAGAATCTATGATCTGCCGCTCGCGCGATTTTAACTCGATCGAATGGGCTTATGAATCAAAGCAATGGGATCGCCTGTCTTATTTCCGTAGCGACAGCCATCTTCTTTTTGTACTAAAAAAAGCTCGTCTTATGGCCGTGACCAAGCGCGATTCAGAAGTTGAAGAAATTCTTGCGGCCCTAAAACCATTCCACTTTCACAAAACAAGTGACGCGGTCATTAAAGAAATTGATCTAGCCCTAGAACACTTTATCCACTCTGAAGGTGAGAATCTTTTAGGGACACGATCCCTTTCAGCGCTTGTAAGCCTTGTGGGACGAGTGATTTCAAAAGAACAAGCTCCACCAACAATGACTAAATCTTTGGTTCAACTTTTAGATCATAAAGATGCACGCGTTCAAGCCAATGCTATCTTGGTCCTAGGTGGTTACGGATATCCCGCACGTAAAATCTGGGAGAAAATGTATTCCCCGAACAATCGAGTCGCCGCCGATACCATTGTTGAAGTCGCCAAACAGCAACTTAATGAAGATTTGATGCGTGCTTTAGAAAGGCTGTTAACCAGTCCGAATCCTTTAGCTCGTAAATCCGGCGAATACGCTTTACAGAATATCTTAGATCACTATCAGGCCGCCGATCCCGTATTCTTTGCCGCAAGTCCTTATATGGAGAGATTAAGAAATAAAAAAACCGCCGCTTAAACCGACGGTTTTTTTTGTAATTTCGAAGATACCCACGGCCACACCATAGGCAATAAAGAAACGCCAATCACACCAAAGATCACGATGTGGAAGTTTCTTTGAACAATCGGAAGATTTCCAAAGAAATGGCCCGCTAAAATAAATGTGAAAACCCACAATATTGCACCAAAAATATTGTAGACGATGAATTTGCGATAATCCATCCCGCCGATACCCGCGACAAACGGAGCAAAGGTGCGAACGATCGGCGCAAAGCGAGCCGCCACAATCGTGAAGGCTCCCCATTTTGCATAAAAGGCGTGGGTTTGTTCCAAGTATGATTTTTTGAAAATGCGAGAGTTACCTTCGAAAACTTTTGGTCCCAGATATTTACCGACGTGATAGTTGACGGTATCACCCAAAATTCCCGCAATCGTCAGCGATATTAAAAGCACCCAAAGGTTTAAGCCACCTTCCATTGTGGTAAAAGCCCCCAAGGCAAATAGCAATGAGTCCCCAGGTAAGAATGGCGTAACTACCAATCCGGTCTCAGCAAAGATCACTAAGAACATGATTACGTAAAGCCATGGGCCAAAAAACACAATCCATTCAGGAATGTGTTTATCCAGATGTAGCATGATATCGATAAATTCCATCATGGGTTTAAAGATCGACGGATTTGGTGCGAAGGGCAAGAAAATTCCTGATGACAGCACGTCAGATTATGATCTGATAGGGCCCATAGGAGATAACCATGAAAGCTATCATTTGCGTTCTTGCGACACTAATTACTTCAACAGCGTTGGCCTACAAAGACGGCACTTACAATTGCAAAGTTGGGGATTCTGGACTTCCTGACAGAGTCATCAAAATTGAAACCATCACTTTAGGAAGTGCTAAAGTTCCTTACATGACGGTGAGCCGCTCTTATCAACAAGGTGGAAAAATCATCCAAACTGAAGCTAAAGGCTTTGCCACTTCTCACATCACTGAAAACAGAGAAATTTTGATGTTGGCCCAACTGCGTTTTGATTTCATCAATGATGAAATTCAAAACTGCCGTCAAAAGTAGAAATTCTAAAGACGTGAGATGAGTAATTTAGGCTCGTCTCATGTCCGTAGTGGTATTGAAAATCAATCGTTTACCGCTTATCATTATTTCCGGAGGTTCGAAATGAACAGTTCACATAATGAGACATTACCAGCTAGCGAACGAAAAGCAAAAAATGCCGCCGAGTCTGCGCGCGAAATGGCGCCTTTTGCATTGTACGCATTAGTTCCAATTATCATCACAGTTTGTATCGCTTTAGTATTTGGCTCTAGATAAGAAACGAAAAAACCCGCTGCAAGGCGGGTTTTTAAATGGCGGAGAGTGAGGGATTCGAACCCTCGAGCCCCGCGAAGGGCTGCCAGTTTTCAAGACTGGTGTATTCAACCGCTCTACCAACTCTCCGTCGACCGTTTTATGGGTTTTGACGAAGGTATTCAAGCAGTTGTTGCTCTTGACGCGGCATAGCCAGAAAAAATAGCCAGGCACCTTTTAGCGGATTTCGGTTTTTCCTGCCATATATTTTTGCAGTGCCTTTGGAATGGCGATTGAACCGTCTTCGCGTTGGTTGTTTTCTAAGATGGCGACAAGAGTTCTGCCCACCGCTAAGCCCGATCCATTCAATGTATGCACAAATTGCGGCTTTCCACCGGCCGAGCGGAAGCGAATATTCGCTCTTCTTGCTTGGAAATCTTCAAAGTTAGAGCATGAGCTAATCTCGCGATAAGCCCCCTGACCCGGCAACCACACTTCTAAATCGTGCGTTTTCGCTGCTCCAAAACCCATATCCCCCGTACACAAAAGCATACGACGGAATGGAAGCTCTAAATCCAAAAGGACCTGTTCTGCATGCGTGGTCAACGCCTCGTGCACCTCATAAGATTTATCCGGGTGACAGAAGGTCATCAACTCAACCTTATCGAACTGATGCTGACGGATTAAACCCCTTGTATCACGGCCCGCACTGCCGGCCTCTGAACGGAAGCATGGAGAATACGCGCAGAAACTTTGTGGCAAATCTTTTTCATCCAAAATTTCGTTGTTATAATAGTTAGTGACCGGCACTTCCGCCGTCGGAATCAAATAAAGATCTGTCCCGCTTAAGTTAAAAACATCTTCTTTAAATTTTGGAAACTGCCCCGTGCCCAACAAGCTGTTGCTGTTCACCATGAATGGCGGAATCATTTCTGTGTAACCATGTTTTTGAGAGTGCAGATCCATCATAAACTGGATCAAGCCACGCTCCATCGCCGCGGCCGCGCCCTTAAGAAAGGCAAAGCGAGTTCCGGTTGTTTTACCCGCGCGTTCAAAATCGATGATGTTTAATTTTTCACCCAACTCAAAATGCTCTTTTGCTTTAAAAGAAAAACTTGTCGGCGTTCCGACAGTCTTAAGGATTTTATTTCCTTTTTCGTCAGACCCCACCGGAACAGAGCTGTGCGGTTTATTTGGCATCGTCAAAAGCAAATTCGTCACTTCAAGATCCGCTTCCGCGGCTTTCGCTTCAAGATCTTTAACCGTGCTTTTTAGTTTATCAACTTCTGCTAAAATCGCCGAAGCATCTTTGCCCTCGCGTTTTAGTTTGCCAATTTCACCGCTGAGTTTGTTTTGATTGGCTTTTGCCGTTTCGGCCTCCGTGATCATCTCACGGCGTTTTTTACTAAGACCCATCACGGTATCTAAGATGTCCGCGGACGCTCCACGATTGATCAAACTTTGCTTATATTCATCGTAATAAGATGTTCCAGTTTCAGCTTTTTTCTCTAGAAGTTTAATATCAATCATAAAAGTTCCTCTTCCGTTCAGAACAGATAGCACAAAAGTATGTATGGCAGAATGTATTTTTTAAGGTGCAACTAGGATGTACATGCGCAGTAACATGGCGACCAAGATGCAAATGAGATCAAAGATCAAAATTTTCCCCATCGACCAGCCACTCATAAACTTCATGATCAAGCCAATAACGACAACCATCACGAAGATGAGAGCAAAAGTACCATATCCCAAAAGTTCTTGACCAATAAGCCCCAAAACCAATCCTAGAAAAAGACCCGTGATCAAGCGCACCGATATATGCATCAATGAAAGAGTTGAGGACTTAACGCCGTCCTGTGCGCTGGTTGCAAAACCTCTCATTTTATCGCCGATTCCCATGGCTGTGATCCTTCCCTAGTCCCGCTCTCTAGTTGCCGAGTCTTGAAATCTTGTTCTCTATTTCAGCACGATCCAATGCATTTGGGGAGAGTCCTAAATATTTATAATAAGATTTTGCCGCAGAGCGAGCATCCCCTTTAAGTTCATAAACCGCCCCTTGCTCCCGATAGATTTCGGCATAGCCACTTTCTCGATCGGCGGCTAAGGCCAACATATCTTCCGCGACATCTAGTGAACCCGATTGACGATAACAAGTCGCTGCTTTGACATAAATCTCGGCCCCTTGTGGGCGCAGCTTCATGGCTTGGGAATATTCTCCCGCGCATTCGCCAAATTGTTTTCTTGCGGTATAGACTTCAGCGGCCAGAATATAAGAATCGGCCACATTGGGGTTTAATCTTTTTTCCGACTTCGAGGCCTCTAAGGCCGTCGCAAAATCCCCGGCCGAAAAGGCCGACTTACCAATGTAATACCACGTTCGCGGATAGTTCGGATTCAATCTTTGAACCCGCTTAAATTGGTTGATAGCCTCTTCAAAGCGGCTGGTTTCTAAGTACAGCTTTCCGGCTTGGAATAACGCTTCACCATCTGTGGGATCTAAGGCCGCCGCGCTTAAAAAAGACCGAAGTGCTTTATCATTTAAGCCCATCGCCTTTTCGCATTCGCCCAAACCTAGCCAGGCTTTTTTATTTCGTGGCTCGATTTCATTGATCTTTTCATAGATCTCTTTGGCTTGGCTGTAACGGTCTTCAGACTTATACACTTCCGCTAAAGCAATTCGATATTCAATCGTGTACGAAAAGCGTTTGATCAGTTCATTTAAATAGGCAATTCCCGAATCAACCCCATTGGCCTGGGCCAAGGTTTTCGCGTAATTAATTTGTGCCTCAGGATTGGTCGCGTCGATTTCCACCGATTTCGTGGCATAACGAATGGCATCTTTAGCTGAATTTTCTTTGCGCTCAATTTCTTTCTTGTTAAGGGGCATAATGGATCGAGTCAGCACCCCATTTGCCTTTGATAACAAGATATAAGTTTCGATATCGCCATCATAATTTTTCATCGCGCGAATGGCGTAATTAATCGCCCCTTGCATATTGTTTTTGCGGTATTCAAGCAAAGCAAGTCCACGCAATACTTCGTAATTGGTGGGCGCAATACGGGTGGCATTAGTTAAAACTTGAGTCGCGTTTAAAAAATCAAAACGCTGTGACATATAGTCAGCTTGCAGGACATAAGCGGACAACAATTTGGGCTCGGCCTTAATCGCTTTATTTAACCACTCAATGGCCTCAAAACTTTGATTTAGCTGCCACAACGCTTTAGCGGCCTTCATCGCGGCCGTTCCGTTTTTGGGATCGACTTCAAACGCAGCTTTGTATTCCGCTTGAGCGGCTAAATAATCCCCCTGGCGCATGTACTGATCGCCGACATAAATCAATTCGGTATTTTGACCTTTGTCTTTAACTTTATCCGAACCACCTAAGCGAATCACCAACTGACGAAGTTCCGAGTTGTTCGGATTTAAAGAAAATCCTTTTTCCGCCACCGAAAGAGCTTTTGGTTTTTCACCCCGCAAAACATAAATTTCTGCAAGAACCGCATAGCCTTCAGACTCAATCAGCTTATTGACTCGCCCTTTCGTTTCTAAAGAGGTGTGTAAGTATTCGTAAGCTGCATCAATCTTTTTAAATCCACGGTATTCAATAATACCCATTTGAATTTTTGCTTCACGATGTTTTGGATTTTTCTTAATCACCTTGCTAAGCACCGCCGACGCTGAGGCATAATCACCTTGCTGCATATAAACGCGACCCAAAGCAGAAACAGGATGCAGCCATTTATCCCAAAGCTGAGCTGATTTTTCATAATAAGGGGCAGCGTTCATAAAGTCTTTTTCGCCCTCTAAAAGTTCGGCTTTTAAAGAATATAAAACGGGGAGCAGCGAAAATGGTTCATTACTTTCTAACGTCGCTTCAACGACACCTTTGGCCTCTTTGAAGCGGCCCGAGGTTAAAAGCTTGATCGCTTCACAAACTTGACCAAAAGGACTGACGACATTCAAAGCCCTTGTGGCTTGAGTTAATCCCGCCACTGCTTTGATATCTTGCGCGTCTTGATAAGCATAGGGCCACAGCTCCTTATAGACGACACAAAGAAGGGCGCGCACTTCTATATTAAGAGGTGACCCTTCAACTATAGAAACAAGTTTGTTCTGGGCCGCATAGTAGGACTCAAACGTGTCTTGCTCCATCGCAAATAAAGCTTCGTTCAATTTTTCTTTTACTTGAGCATCCGAAAGTGTCGCCGTCGGTTTTTTCGGCGCCAAAAGATGGATCTTTTCACCATCAGCCGGTCCGTCGTCTAAAAAGAAGTAAACGCCCACTAGCAATATCAATGCTAAAGCAATCAATGGAATCTTGATATTTTCCATCATCAGTTTTTTAGCGTGTTCGCTGACGTTGGAAAGCTCGATCACGGAATCCTCGTGGGCCGAATTCGGATTTGTCTGGGGTAACGGCATCGCCGGCGCCACTGGGGCTTGCTCGTAAACATCCACTTTGGGTTTTGGTTGGCTATTGCCGATACCAGATAAAGATGGATTTCCAGAATTTAACGGATCATTTCGCTGTTGACGGGGAGGACGGATAATAACCGTTTCCGCTTCCATCTTTTGCGCTTTTCGCGGATCCACATCGACAACACCTTCAAGGGCTTCCAAAAGTTTGTCGTAAAAAGAAGGTTCTTTAGAAATGAGAGTCCACTGTCCGTCGGGAAGTTTAGAGATCATCTCTTGACCCGAAAAAACACCCTCACCAATCATTTTAAGAATGGCTTCTGTGGAGTAAGGTCCTTTGACCTGACCCCTTCCTGTTTTTACGACCCAAGTGACTTGTATACGCGACATAGACACCTGATTATACTGGGGTATTTGACAAACGACCATGGCCTTGGGGCCTAGGCTTTAAGGTCTGTCCTTAAGTCGCGCTTGTACGCATTAAAATGGTTCCAAAGTAGAACCTTCGACCCAGTTTGGAATTGGCTTTGGTTCCGAATTGAGTTGGGTCGATCGAATTCCGCACCTCAAATGAAAAATAACCCGACCTAACACCTGTATCAGTTTGGCACACGCCTTGCTTTAGAGGATTTCGTCAGTTGTTTTTTTGGGGAGAGGTTCTTCGTGATTCGAAACGCATTGATAGCAGTCTACATCATAGCCGTACTAGCGATTTCCGCTGTTGCACGCGCAGGTGTACTTCCAAACAATGCACAAGATTACGAAACTGCGAACACGGATCTTCAAAATTATAACTACAAAACACATGTTGGTGAAGTTGTGGCTTTGGCTGATGGGTCGCTAGTGTTGGCGATGGATGATCAGCAAACTTTCTTCGTATTGAAGTCACAAATGGATCTAACACCTTTTGTTGGTTCTAAAGTTATGATGAGTGGTATTGAACTTGAACATCATCTTGCTCCCAATATTGGGTACGAAGTTGTGGACCCCCTCCCTGGCTTCGACTCTGAGAGCAAATCGGTTATCTTCTTTGTGTTCGGTATCAAGGAGATTACTCAATAGTCTTCTGATCATAGGGTCTCAGCCCCATCCCCTCCGGTGGCTGAGACTTGTTTTTTTCTCTTAAAAAGGCCTACGGACCCCCTCCTGTTAGGCCTTTTTCTTTTTCTACTCACCCACGCAAAAGTATTTTACGGAATTTTTTGAAGAGGTTTTCAAAGACCCTTTGGCTTGGCCGACGATCTTAAGGCTTTGCACAAATCCTGCGTCACCAGAAACTTTAAGTTCATCAGCGGCAACCACAAATTGCCATCCCCAGGCTTGGCAAGGAGACGATGTTCCAGAAAACTGCACGGCATTTTCAGCCGTACGGAAATATCCGGCCTTACCTTTAAGCATCAACGCCTGAGACAAGATGCTGTATCTGAAGTCATTTTGGGTATCGTTATAAAACCCCGAGTAGCCAGTGGCACCAGGCTTGTAGTCTTGGGGAATTAAGACAACTACATAGTCGCCTTTAAGCTTATTTATCGTATCGCCAATATAATCATCCACGATCTTTTGCTCAGCAACTGCAGATTTAATAAATTTCGCAGTTTCGCTTGCTAACAAATCATCCTTTAGGGGTGCCACGTTTTCCAGAAGAATTTCCAACGGAGTATCTGCTTTTAAAGCCACGCGCGACTGCCAGCCATCTACGGAAAATTGCCATCTTAATAGGAACGACGCCACTGCGCCGATCGGGTAACCCTCAAGATCAGCGGCAAGCCCGCCATCAGATTTTATAAAGTCCCTGAAGATCGGCGAGGTCTCTACAGAATCGCGAGCTACTTGAGCCAACTGTTCTTCTGTCGCCTTACATCCATGAATCGCAAGTCCTTGAGAAATATGATCAGCATATTTCGCCGTTCCTTCATAACCGTCCGTCGCGGCAAGAACTTCGGCCGGAAACTCTGTTTTCCATTTATTAAACCAGAACGAGGCTTTCCCCAAAGCCTCTTGTTGTGTTGAAGGCTTTAAAAAAGCTTCGCGCAAGTTGGCGTAAAGCTTTGCACGATAAAAACGAGGTTCCCAGCGAACGGGGATATCAGTGCCACGGCCTCCTCGGCCTTCTTTATAAGCCCAACCTCTTTGCCCGATATAGTGAAAGCTTTCATGCGCCCCAAGGGCAAACAACGCCTGCTTGCCTGCACCCCGTTTTACAAAACTTTCGTTCACAGACACCCAGTCTTTTCCATTACTTTTAAAAAAGTCGTACGACTGATATGCGCCTTTAGCGTTTTCTAGATCTTTTAAAGAAATGCGATATGTCTCATTGGTATCCACGTCATAGGCCACTTGAAGGTCTTTGGTATTATTCACAGAAAGAAATGAATAGCCCTTCCAGGATAAACCTGGCCACACTCTTTCCGTACATTTAGAAACATTTTTGAATGACTGAATTGTCGATTCAGAGTTTTGCCAAATATCTCGATAAGCACCGTGAGCAAAAGCATTTGAAGATATTAGAACAAAAGAAAGAACTGCTGCGGAGGACGTGCGAACATTCATTAAAACTCCCTCTGTCAAAGGAAGGAATTTATCATTGGGCAAGCGCCCCTCGCGAGTGTCAGGATTTTATACACCTAAAACTTCAAACCCCCGCCCAATTTGGGCACTGAAGCGGGAGCCTGAAAGCTCTTTATTCAATACGGCGGATTTTAGCGCCCAGGCTTGAAAGTTTATCTTCCAACTTTTCGTATCCACGATCCAAATGGTAAATACGATTTACCACCGTTTCACCACTGGCCACCATGCCGGCAAGAACCAATGAGGCACTGGCACGCAAGTCTGTTGCCATCACTGGGGCACCAGTCAACTGACCCGGCTTACCACGCACCACCGCCACGCGAGTTTTCGGAGTGATATCTGCACCTAAGCGAATCAACTCTTGAACGTGCATAAAGCGATTTTCAAAAACGGTTTCCGTGATAACACATCTTCCTTCGGCCACAGTCATCAAAGCCATGTATTGGGCTTGAAGATCGGTTGCAAAAAGTGGGTGAGGAGCTGTCGTGATATCAACAGCCTCCCAAGAGTTGGTCTTGTGAACTGTCATTGTGTCTTTAGTTGTGTCGATCTTAAATCCGCTTTCACGCATTTTTGCGATTAATTGCTCTAAGTGCGCCGGGATACATTTTGTCACGGTCACTTCACCTTTAGTGATCGCGCCGGCGATAAGCAATGTTCCCGCTTCGATACGGTCGGGCATAACAGAATGAGCTGCAGGCTTTAATTTTTCAACCCCATCAATAGTGATGACACTTGTCCCATGACCCGTGATTTTTGCGCCCATTTTAATAAGGTAATCAGCAAGATCTACGATTTCTGGTTCTTTGGCGGCGTTTTCTAAGACTGTTCGTCCTTCCGCCAAAGTCGCTGCCATCATCACATTTTCAGTGCCGCCCACGGTGACGGTTTCAAATAAAAAGTTTCCGCCTTTAAGGCGTTTTGCTTGCGCATGAACGTAACCTTCTTTTTGCGTGATCTCAGCGCCTAGGGCTTTAAAGCCATCTAAATGCAAATCAATCGGACGACTGCCGATCGCGCAACCACCGGGTTGAGACACGACGGCCTCGCCATATTTTGCAAGCAGGGGTCCCATACACAAGAAACTGGCGCGCATCTTGCGAACCAGGTCATAACTGGCTTCATAAGAATCAATCTTTGAAACCTTCACGATGAACTTGTCGCCATCCCAGCGAGTCGTACATCCTAAACTTTCTAAAAGCGCAGATGTGGATTCAATGTCCTTTAGTTTTGGGACATTTGAAAACACATGTTCGCCTTCAGCTAACAATGTTGAAAATAACAACGGCAACGCTGCATTCTTTGCACCACTTGCTGCCACTGTTCCATTAAGTGGGCCATTGCCCATCACTACCATTTTATCCATTTTTTACTCCACATATCAGGCGATCTAAACCCGCAAGGTCTTTAATCACCTTCACTTCACTGAACACATTGAAATTAGAAAAATAATCTTTCATCACAGATCCTTGAGTCATTCCCATTTCCATCACCACGCAAGCTTTAGCCGCTAGATGCGAGGAATAAATCTTAGACCAGTTTTTTAGTAGCGCTAGTCCCTGATCATCAGCAAAAAGCGCCAGGTTTGGTTCGAACTTTTTCACGTTCGCTTCTACCTGCGGGTCATCGCTAGCGATGTAAGGTGGATTAGAGACTAAGACATCTATTTTGTCGTTGCCAGTTAACTCTTTGTAAGCCGTCAAGACCGCATCACTATTTGCGGCATCCGCATTGACGAAGCGGACACGATCTTGGACGCCCAAGCTTTCGGCATTACGCTTAGCAACTGCCGAAGCTTCCGCGGAGATATCTACGGCCACGAGCTTCGCCTGAGGCAGTTCTTTTAACAAGGTTAAGCCAATACAACCTGAACCAAATCCTAAATCTATCAAACCTAAATCCGACTTTTGATCTTTCGCCCAGGCCAAAACTTCTTCAATCACATGCTCTGTCTCAGGACGAGGAATCAACACATGGTTATTCACTTCAAATCGATATTTATAAAATTCCCGGTAACCCAAAATATAAGCTACCGGCTCGCCTTGAGCACGACGACGAACGAGTTCGCGCAAAGTCGCAAGCTCGTCTTCTTTCATCGGTTGATCGAATTTTAGGTAAAGTTGAATGCGCTCTAATTTTAATCCATGAGCCAAAAGCAATTCCGCATCCAGGCGCGGAGTTTCAATGCCTTTGTCTTTAAAAAATTGGGTGGTTTTATCCAGGATCTCTTTGAGCTTCATTCTTAAACAATAAGCTACTCCAGATAGAAAGCATTTAAAAGCCCCAAATTCAAAGCGCTTAAGAGCCGGACCGTTCTTAGTTGTTTGTTTGGCGCTTTAAAGCTTCCGCTTGGAAGTTAGCAACCAATGGATCAATAAGGTATTCGAACTCGCCACTCATCACCTGATCCAATTGATGGATCGTAAGACCAATACGGTGATCAGTGATGCGGGTTTGAGGGAAGTTGTAAGTACGGATACGCTCTGAACGGTCGCCAGTACCGATTTGATCTAAACGCACATCCGAAGCCTCTTTACGAGCTCTGTCGTCTTCGATTTGCTGTAATTTAGCGTAAAGGATTTGGAAGGCCCGCTCACGATTGGCCGATTGGGATTTACCTTCTTGGCATTTTACGTCAATACCTGTGGGGATATGGACCACACGAACTGCCGATTCTGTTCTATTGACCGATTGACCACCCGAACCTTGCGATCTCATGGTTTCAATGCGCACATCGGACATCGGGATCTTGATTTCATTGATTTCCACTTCAGGAATCACGGCCACCGTAACTGTTGACGTGTGAATACGTCCCGCGGCTTCCGTTTTGGGAACGCGCTGAACACGGTGTACGCCAGATTCAAATTTCAGTTTGCTGAAAACTGAGTCGCCAGAAATACTTGCGATGATCTCTTTGGCGCCACCGGCATTGCCTTCAGAAAAAGAAAGCATTTCGACTTTCCAGCCCTGATGTGAAGCATAGTGCATATATCCGCGGAAAAGTTCATCGGCAAACAACGAGGCCTCATCCCCACCAGCGCCCGCACGGATTTCTAGGATGATATTCTTATCATCGTTAGGATCTTTAGGGATCAAAGCGATTTTTAGCTGTTGTTCAAGATCTGGCAAAGCCGCTTCAAGCTCTTTAACTTCTTCGCGGATCATTTCACGCATTTCAGCGTCTTGTTCTGCGGTTAAAAGCTCTTTGCTGGCTTTTAGATTTTCAGTTTTCTTTTTGTAGTCACGATAAACCAAAACAATCTTTTCCAGATTGCCTAGTTCCTTCATCAAAGCGCGGTACTGAGTTTGATTGGAAGCAATATCCGGTCTTTGAAGAGCCATGTTGACTTCTTCATAACGAGATTCCACCTCATCTAACTTCGAAAACATTAGAACCGCCTCTAAATCTGTTGGTACTTCAAGATGATATTCTAAAACGCCAGTATCGGAAATGAAAATGCGGTTCGAATTTTGAACCGCATTTCATGCAAACAAGTCCTCCGAACGGAGGTCTGGAATTTACTTTTTGCCGTAACGTTTTTTGAAACGGTCGATACGACCTTCAGTATCCATTACACGTTGTTTACCAGTGTAGAAAGGGTGAGATTCAGAAGAGATCTCAACTTTGATCAATGGATATTCTTGGCCATCTTCCCATTTAACTTTTTCGTTAGAGTGAAGAGTTGAAGTGCCCAAGAAAGAGAAATCACAAGAGATATCTTTGAATACCACTGTGTTAACTTTTGGATGAATGTTTTGTTTCATGACCGATTTCCTTCTAAATTTTCTAAAACTATAGGTCGTAAGCTCAAAGGATGTAACACAGGGGACCCCCTGTGTCGAGTATTAATCGCTGCTTTTTTTGGCAGCAAGCAACCCCCAAGCAACCCTCCTGCCAGGTGTAGTATGCGATATTTTTCCGCATAATTTCAATTACTTAAGTGGAGTCGCAAAATTAATCACCCCCCCTTTCGCTGGGCCAACTCCAATTGTTAAACTCATTTTAAAAATTGGACCTCGGCAACCAACCCCCCGGGTGGGAATCCCGTGGGACTTGCCGTCACGCCGGGCAGAGCTCTTGCACTAGAGAAAATGACCGCCTAAGATCACGTTTTGTTTAAATAACTTTAAGGGGAGCCCGTGATGAAAAAACATCCTTTTCAGAACTTTACCATCGATCATACGACGATGCTTTTCCACCCAAAACTTTACATCATGTCTTATGTGGTTTTCCGTATTATTTTCGGAACAACTCCTGAAGATCTTTTGTATGAAAAAAAGCGTAAAGGGAAAGACGGCCAAAAAGACGTTTCTATGACCTACGCCACCCGCTTGGGCGAATGGCAACCAAAAGAAAAAAATGATCCACTCAACACCATCTTCGCATTGGTTCAACCTTCTGAGCCCGCGGGAACACCTTCACATGTTCGCACCATGCTTGAAGGTCACGATGCCGTGGCCCACGTTCAGCATTTGGCTTTGCGCACTCCAGATTTGATCGCTTTCCACAAACACTGTGTTGAGCGTGGGGTTCAATTCGTAACCCCGATCTTAAAAGACGATCACGAAAACTTGATCCAAGTTTTCTCTGGCGAGTGGTTCTTACCGGGCAGCAAATCTTCAGGATTCTTCTTTGAGTTCCTGCAACGCGATCCAAGCGATTCCGAGCTTGCAACTATCCAAAAAGCGAACAAACAATCCTGGTTCCGTGATGAAACGTTCTTAGGTCTTTACGATGAAAAGGAGCGCGAGTATCAATCAGGAAACGTGCTTTCATTCTTTAAAAAAGATTTGTTTGAAGCCATCTTGGCAAAAGTGGGCGACAAACAAGTTTATGAAATCACCGAAACCGACCTTGAACAAATCGAAACGATGATGATCGAGATGACGGCGAAGGCCAATAAAACATAGTTTTAAATTTCAAAAGTTCTAACTAAAAAGGGGATGATTGCTCATCCCCTTTTTAGTTGTTGAGCTGTGCCATTTTGGGGCAAGTCCCCTGTAAAATGTCACCGATATATGCCTATTACGCATATAAACGGCTTGGCGTATATAAAGCCCTCAAAGTATGGGCATAGAACCTGCTTTGAAACTGGGGATGAAAAAACAATTCTATTTTTCGATGGTTGCGTTCGTATGCTTGGCCTTTCAATCTTATGCTTTTGGGGCTGCAGCCGTTTCTAATGGCAAACCCAACATATGCAGCATCACGATCAATTCCAATGATGAAATTGAACTTTTCAAAAAGCACATCGGTGAAAAAAACGCCAATTTCATTGAGCTGACAGAGCTTCCGGAAGATGAAACCGACACGATAGAAACCCAAGCTGTCGCCGATGAGGCGCAATTTTTAGGTCGCGCCTGCCGACAAAAGATCAGCTGCGATGTGCTTCTGATTTCAGGCCATTTCGGTGGCAGCTTTTTTGGTAGCTCAGGATTGAATCTTTCCATGGAAGAACTTGAAAAAAAGTCCTGCGACTCTGCTTGTTCGGGGGTTTTGCAAAAACCTAAAGAGGTCTATTTGTTTGGTTGCAACACCTTAGCTGGCAAAAGTCGCGATCACCGCACGCCTGAACAATACCGTGCCGTGCTCTTGCAGGATGGCTTTAGCGCTGATCAGGCTGAGCAAATCGTCGCATTCCGCTATTCCCCATTAGGCGATTCTTACGCAGACCGCATGCGCCGAGTTTTCCGTGGAGCTTCAAGAATCTATGGCTTTGATTCTGTGGGTCCTTCCGGGAAAACCGTAAAGCCGCTATTAACAAGCTATTTTAAATCCATCAATCCCCAGCAGTACTATTCTTTAAAAGGTCTCAATGATCTTAACAGCGGGTTTAATGAACTTTTCGGAAAAGCGCTTAAGGGCACTGCTTTAACTCAGTCCACTGGCGCCAAAGAATTTAATGGCGATCAAATGCCCGTGTGCTATCTGAATAATCCTAAAGTCAGTTTGACCCAAAAAGCAAACTGGGTGGCCTCTTCTTTAAGATCCGAAAAATCATTTCAGTTCCTACCGGCCATCAACGAATGGCTGAGCCAAGTCACGGCCAGCGGGCATGAGTGGGAAGACAAAGAGTTTGAGCCCTTAGAAAAGATCATGGGAGACAAGCGCCTGAAGGCTTCGCTTCATCACATCATCGAAAAACGCGACACTTCGATGCTGTCAGTCCAGCTTAAAATTTTAACATTTATGAATTTTTTTGGCTGGCTTCCGAAGGAAGAATATTCTCAAAAAATCGTCTCTTACCTTTTAGGGCCTTTGGATCGCGATTTTAGTATCGATCAAAAAGATTTCATCTGTTCTTATGCTCAGTCCAATTCGTTGAAAGTTAGCATTGATGAAAAAACCATACCGGCCGCACGCTGGAAAGACGAAGAGTTTGTTGAGGCAATGAGCTGCTTAGCACTTTATAATGAGGGGTTCTTTTTTAAGGCCCTTAAAGAATTTCAAGAGTTCGCGAAAAATGATAGCCGAATGTCTGGAGCTTACAATTTGCTTTTCCGAAATATCGCGATCCCTGAATCCGGATCGGGACGACTTTACAAAGAACTGAAGCTGAATGATGCTTCAAAAATTCTTAGTGAATTTCAAAATCAAATTCTTTGTGAAACTGAGGAACACCGACCTTTAATCCCGGTCAAAAATCTAAATACGGGCCTCATTGAAGACACGCAATATTTAGCGAATATCGGCTGTTACGTCCGCTTAGACGCGCCGATGATTTTAGATTTGATCAACAGAGCTATGAAAAAACCAGACAGCCTTGGCAGCCCTGTTGCAGAAACTTTAGAAAGAAATATTGATAATAACAATCCCGTATTCGCCGACCCACAGGTTCAGTTAGCCCTGGTTGATTTCTCATTTGTGGTCACCCCTGGTGGAGATGTCGCTATCAAGTCATTAGATAAATCGAGCCGAATTTCGGCAGAGGTTATTAACAATATTCGCACTAAGGTCATCAATAACGAACAATTAAATATCTCCTTCGATGCTTTGAAGAAATATTTTGAAATCTTGAAGCGAACTCGCTCCGCTTCAGAGTATTGTTCTGTCTTGTCTAAGGCGGTGGTAAATCGCATTAAAGAAGATAACGTTATGGTCGTTCAAATAACCGCCCAGAACTATTTTTCTAATTGCGCAGAGTCTGGCAATCTCGCCGAAAGAAAGTCCGTCACTATGGGACTTTTTAATTATCTCTTGGCTGATTTTGACAATCGTCTTCCGCTCTTTGAAGCATCAGACTTTCCAAATCTTGAAATTACCAAGAATATGGTTCAGTTTAAAGAAACGGTTTCAAGCGTTAAAGAACTTTACACGATTTTACTTTTCGCCCGGCAATCTTCACCGCGGTACAGCTTCGAAACGATTCTCAAAATGTATAAAGATCGTAAAAAGCTAAATACGGATGTAAAGCTGGCTGTGAGTAAAGATCGTTATACCGCCAGTGGAATTTTACGCATGGTTGATCTAAATGACGATACGATAAATACAGAACTACGAAAGAATATCGTACCGGACGATGGTCAAAACTTTCTTTTTGATGCCCTATTATTCCAAGCTCCGGAAAAGGCCGCGTCTATCTGCCTAGAGTTCGTGGAAAAGAATTTGGCGAGCGACGAGTGTTTAAAATACAGCGGCGGATCTGATTTTTATGGTTTAATCAAAAAGAACCTCAAAGAAAAAAAATTTAGCTCCTTTGGCCTTACACAAACCTTGATGTATTTTCACCTCGGCTTAGGGATGAGTGATCTAGAAAAAGTACAAAAAATAAAAGCATTAGCGACTGAATTCAAGAATCCGGAGATCAAAGATTTCATTGCAAATCGTCTTTAGATCGCCTTGATCCTACCCACAGCCGTTCCCGCCCAGTTAAAAAGGGGAGGCTCTGTCCACGCGGAAAGGGCCGTTTTCATTTCGGGAACATGGCGTGCCAGCAAATGGCTGATTGCCACTTCGGACGCTCGTTCTGCTCCGTCGTGAACTTTAAGGACGATCACTTTTTTTCGGTGGGGTAATATCGCGGTCATAAAACCTTCAGCGCCGACTTTTAAAAAAACTTCTCCTGAAAGCTGCTTCATGGCCTGTGTGCAGAACTCATCACTTCCGGCGGTTAAAACTGGATTTTGCACGCACGCTTGAAACACTTCTTCCTCAGCGGATCCCTTGATCGCCGCTTCGGAAGAAAAATGCCATAGCATTGTCGCAATATTTTTTAACGGCATTCGCCAGGCGGGAATTCCGCAACCATCAATCGCCCAGTCTTCGTTTTGCATTTTAATTTCTGCCATCGTCTGCATTTCCGTACGAATGGATTGTTGTACGGGATGATTGATATCCGCGTAATTTTCCACGGACGCATTTAAAAGCCGCGCCCATTCAAGCATGCCGGTATGTTTACCAGAGCAGTTGTTATGCAAACGAGTGGGGGCTTCATTATTTTGGATAAAGAATTTCGCGGCCGTTTCATTAAACGGAAGATGCGCCCCACAAATCAAATGCGACTCTTTAAGTGAGAGCCGTTCTAACCAGCTAGAAACGATCTCGATGTGAACCTTCTCACCTGCGTGGGAAGCGCAAGCACACGCTAATTCATGAGGTGATGACGGAAGACCCCGTTCCCTTTTAAACCGAACTAAGGGTAAAACCTGAATCATCTTAATTGCGGAACGCGGGAAAAACTTTTCTTCAACATCGCCTGAAGAGTCTAAGATTTTTCCTTGAGGATCCATGACCACGTACGAAACTTGGTGCATTGATTCAACATGGGACCCACGTTCCACAACAATTTTCATCAGTGTTTTACACCTGATGCGGCCTGGATCATAAGATCGGCGATTTGGTGGGAAAATTTCACTGGATCTGGCAGGGCCGATCCTTCAGTAAGTAAGGCTTGGTTGTATAAAATTTCAGCCCACTTTGCTTGCTGATCGGCGCCAGCTTCAAGCATTTTTTGGAATACCGGATGCTTAGGATTAATTTCCATAATGCGTTTCGCATTCATCATGGACTGCTCTTGTCCCAAACGGGACATCAGCTTTTGCAAGTGCGCTGATGGATCATTCGAAGCAGAAACAAGGCACACCGGTGTCGTTGTTAATCGATCCGAAATAACGACATCTTTAACCTGACTTTCCAAAGTTTTTTTCATCACTTCTAAAACAGGCTTTAACGTGACCTCCGACTGCTTTTTTTCTTCTTCATGACGAGCCTTTTCTTCGGCCGTGTCCAGATCTAAGCCTTCTTTGGTGATAGATTGAAGTTTCTTTTCTTTATATTCTCTTAAGGCTTCGATCATCCACTCGTCGACCGTGTCTACCAGTAAAAGAACTTCAAAACCTTTTTCATTTAATCGCTCCAAATAAGGACTGTTGCGAATCTGCGCCAAGTTGTCGCCCGTGATATAGAAAATTTCTTTTTGTTCGTTCTTCATGCGACCGACGTATTCTTCAAGCGTTGTCATCTTATCTGAATGAGTCGAATGAAATAAACAAAGGTCTTGAAGTTTTTCTTTGTTGCCTGGATCTGCGGGCAAGCCTTCTTTTAAAGTTGCGCCAAACTCATTCCAAAAGTTTTCATAAGCAGATCTGTCCTTTAAAAGAAGCTCTTTCAAAGTGCTCAAAATTTTTGTGGTCACGTTTTTACGAATTTGTGTAACCTGACGATCTTGTTGCAAAAGCTCACGGGAAACATTCAGCGAAAGATCACTGCTATCTACCAGGCCTTTTACAAATCTAAGATACGTCGGCAAAAGATCCTTGCAGTCAGCCATGATAAAGACACGCTTAATGTAAAGGCTTAATCCGTAAGCCATGTCGCCCGTATTAAAATTCCAAGGCTTTTTGGTTGGGATATATAATAACGCATTAAATTCCATCGTGCCTTCGGCTTTATAATGAATCGTTTTAAGCGGCTCATTCCAGTCATGGCTAAGATGTTGATAGAACTCTTTGTGTTCCTCGGCCGTCACTTCCGAGGGCGAACGCAGCCACAGAGCTTTTTGTGAGTTCAAAGTTTCTTCTTCGCCTTTGTCGTTTTTCATCTTGATCGGAAAGGCGATGAAGTCAGAATATTTTTTTACCAGAGATTTTAAAACCCACGCATCGGTGAAATCGGAAACCTCATCCTCGTTCTTAAATTCTTTAAGATGAAGTGTGAGGGTCGTGCCCGTGCCTTCAGGGCGTGGTACTTGATCAATTGAATAAGTTCCATCTCCTGTTGATTCCCACACAGTGCCGTCATTCTCACCGGCTTTTTGGGTATGCAAAGTCACGCGGTCCGCCACCATAAAAGCTGAATAGAAACCGACACCGAACTGCCCAATAAGCTCTGGCTTAGTTTTATTTTCTTCATTCATTTTCATAAAGGCTTTAGCACCAGAACGCGCGATCGTTCCGATGAATTCGTTGACCTCGGCCGTGGTCATGCCGATCCCATTATCAATAATGCTCAGGGTTTTTGATTCTTTGTTGGGAACCAGGCGGATCTGGGGTTCCCAGCCAGCAGGTAAGATCGAAGAATTGGTCAGGGATTGAAATTTTAATTTATCAATTGCGTCCGAGGCATTGGACAAAAGTTCACGCAAAAAAATCTCTTTTTGCGAATACAGCGAGTGAATAACAATATCTAAAAGTTGCTTAATTTCCGCGTTAAAATTCTGAACCGTTTTAGCCATAACAAAAGCTCCTTTTTCAATAGGGCTAATGTAAGGCCGAAATAAGTTTTGGCAAGTCTTAGAATAAAAAAAGGAGGCTTGCGGCCTCCTTTTTGTTTTATTTTTAACCTGGACCCGACATGGCTTTCAAGAAGTCCGTATTGGTTTTCGTGTTTTCCACTTTATCCAACAAGAACTCCATCGCGTCGATCGGATTCATTGGCGCAAGAACCTTACGCAAGATCCACAGACGGTTCAGATCGCCTTTTTCAACCAGCAAGTCCTCTTTACGAGTTCCTGATTTGTTGATGTCCATACAAGGGAAGATACGTTTCTCCATAAGCTTACGATCCAAGTGGATCTCGGCATTACCAGTACCTTTAAATTCCTCGAAGATAACCTCATCCATACGAGAACCGGTATCGATCAACGCGGTCGCGATGATTGTTAATGATCCACCTTCTTCGATATTACGAGCCGCGCCGAAGAAACGCTTTGGTTTGTGAAGGGCATTGGAATCCACACCACCCGATAAGATCTTACCAGAAGGCGGAACAACCGTATTGTAAGCACGCGCTAAACGAGTGATAGAGTCTAACAAGATAACAACGTCATGCTTGTGTTCAACCAAACGTTTTGCTTTTTCGATGACCATTTCTGCAACCTGAACGTGGCGAGTGGGTGGCTCATCAAATGTTGACGACACAACTTCACCCTTAACGGTGCGTTGCATGTCCGTCACCTCTTCCGGACGTTCATCGATCAATAGTACGATCAATTTAACTTCGGGATGATTGTGAGTAATTGCATTGGCAATTTGTTGCATCAAAACTGTTTTACCAGTTCTTGGCGGTGCCACAATAAGGGCACGTTGACCCTTTCCAAGTGGAGCCATCAAATCCACAACACGTGTTGTGTATTCGCCAGGGCTGTGTTCAAGCTTAAGGCGCTCATTTGGATAAAGCGGCGTTAAGTTGTCAAAAAGGATTTTATCTTTACCTTTTTCAGTTGTTTCAAAGTTCAATGAATCAACTTTTAATAAAGCAAAGTATCGTTCGCCTTCTTTAGGTGGACGAACTGTTCCCGTTACCGTGTCACCGGTTCTTAAACCGAAGCGACGAATTTGTGACGGAGAAACATAGATATCATCCGGACCTGGAAGATAGTTGTAATCCGGCGAGCGCAAGAAACCGTAACCATCGGGCAGGATTTCAAGAACACCTGAACCGTAAATATCCTGTCCAAGTTTTGCTGCACGTTTCAAGATCTCAAAGATCATGTCTTGACGGCGAAGACCAGCGGCATTTTCAATTTTAAGTTTAGTTGCCAGCTCTGTGAGCTGCGTGATGTTTTTTGACTTTAAGTCCTTTGAAGACAACCAGCTTTTTTCTTCATCGGTTAACTGGATATCTGCCAAGTCCACATCTTGAGTTTGTGCTGGAGGTGTTGCGTGAACATCATCACCACCTGGTTGACCTTCATCGCGATGACGGTCGTTGCGATCATTACGGAAGTCACGACGTTGGTTATTACCGCGATCCCCACCGCGGTCACGGTCACCACCATGACGGTGTCCACCGCGATCATTGCGATCATTTCTATTATCGCGGTTATTGGGGCGGAAGTCGCGACGTTGTTGGTGCTGATGCTGCGGACGATCTTGTCTTTGTGGGCGATCTTCATTGTTTGAAGCCGGGGGGTTTGCTGCAGGAGGAGGAGTTGCGGCTTCGGGTGCTTGTGGCGCTGCGGCAGCAACGGGTTCTGGCGCCGGGGGAGGAGTTGGCGCTACAGCGGCTGGGGCAGGAGTTTCTTCGGCAGCTGCTTTTGTGCGACCACGTTTTTTAACTACTTCAACACCTTGTGAATCTTTGGGTTCAGACAAACATTTTCTCCTTGTAGGATTAAATAAAGAAATAAGTGGGGGCGTCTTTACGACAGTCTCTAATGCGAAATCCCTTAGAGATCCCTTTTGAGGTTGATCCGATTGGATCTAACTTGTTTTGCTTGCCCTCACTATTCCTTGAAGCTCGCTAGACTGTCAATCGGAAATCCATCGGGAGCAATATGGACCCTGTTTTGCGAATAAGGCTCGAATCTTGGAAAATTATGTAACTATTTGAAACCCCTTAGAAATAAAGGTTTATTGCGAATCTTAATCCTCCCGATTTTTTCCATTACATCTTTAAGATGGCTCGAAATGGGACTCGACCTTAGAAACCCCAACTGCTTTATGTTGCTTAACAGTTCAAGAAAATCGTAGTTTTATTAGGCGTTTAACAATGAACCGTCCTCAGTCTAGTTTTGCCCTTTTTTAAGTCATTTTTAAAATTTTCCCCCTCACAGCTCTACATTTTTTTAGGCCAATTCCGAAAGGTTATTATCACGAATCGTTAAATGTTAAGCATAAGGAGTCCAACGTGGAGGATACTGTTTCAGTACCAGCCCCTAGAACACCTCTGAATCTCGAAGTTTCTTTCAAACGCAACTATGCGCGTGAAGAAGCCAAAGGTACGCTTAAAAATATCAGCCTTTCCGGAGCTTTTTTGGAGTTCGAAGGTGCCGATGTTCGGGCCAATGAAAAACTCAATTTAGTGTTTATCGTTGCTGGCCGCGAGCGTAAAGTTGCTGCGCACGTCATTTGGAAAAATTCAGCAGGTTGTGGCGTGAAGTTCATGCCGACAAACAATCGCGATGTGCAAATCATCGATGATCTCATCTATTTCGTAGAAAACAGCCGTACTGAAAATCGTTCTTTGATGGATACGATCTTTAAAAAAGTAGGCTAATTAGAGTTTCCTCTTTAAACGGGAAATAAAAAAAGAGCGAGTTGTTACTCGCTCTTTTTTATTTTTTAATCACTTCGTTTTATACTTACGTACCGACATGAGTGTTATCTAGACCTTGTTGCTCAAGCTCTTTTTGCTTACGCTTTTTTCTGACCACGATCAGAAGTGCTAAGCCAGCCGCCGCAAGACCCACGATTCCTAAAGCCATCGTTGTGTCGTTATCCATTCCCTGAGCCGCTTCTTCAGTTGAAGCTTGGTGCGGCGGATTCAGGTCCGCTGGCGGAGGTGGTGGCGGTGGTGGAACTTCTTGCTGAGCCATATCCATCGGCGGCGGTGGAGGTGGCATATCCATGCTGGCTTGGTCCGGCGGAGGAGGAAGGTCTCCCATCGGCTGACCCATGTCTGGTGGCGGAGCTTGCGCCATATCTTGTGGTGGCATATCCGGCGGCGGTGGCAATGCCTCTTGCGGAGGTTGCGACTGAGCCATTTCTGGCATTGGCGCCGGCGGAGCCGCGGCTACTGGGCTGCCTTTCCAATAACGAAGCTCAGTACCTGCAGGGATTTCTTGTTTTGAATCCACTGAGTTACTTGCCCAAAGTTCTTTCCATGCTTGCGGGTAACCCAAAAGTTGCGGAGCGATATTTCGAATATTGTCGCCTTCTTTAGCAACGTATGTTTCTGGAGCGATCCCGTTATCTTCAAAATAAGTGATCACTTTAGCCGCGTCATCTGGACGGTGAGGCGAGTTGTAATACACTTTATCGCCCGGTTTTACACCGCGGCTTTCAAACATCGTGTTCCCTTTTTTAAGTTCCGACACTTTATTACTAGATCCATAGATCGTTTGGCTGATGGATTTAAGGGTGTCTCCAGGACGCGCGAAATAAACCGTGTTGTAAAGAGTTCCGCCCACTTTCCAGGGAGTCATTGCCACTTTTTGCAAAGACGGAAGTGGTTTTTTCGGAGCCTCTGTTTCGGTGATGGTCGTGTGAGTCTCTGTGCTGGTAGAACTTTCAACCATGGCCGTTTGATCGGGAGATGATGAAGTAGGTGCATCGACGATCGTTGTGGAAGTATCAGATGGCGCGTCAATTGATGGTGAAGATTCTGCAAACGGATCTGCCGGAAGCGTTTCCGTATTTGTTGCAACATCCACTTGCTCGGTTGTTGCTAGGCTGTCTCCGGGATTTGTTTCAGTAGTAGTGGTGGTTGTCTCGGTGGTCGTGGTAGTTTCGCCAAGAGCATCTTCAGGAAGTTGGTCGCTCGCCATGTTGTCAGCGCCCGCGATTTCCAGAGCTTCATCGCCCTCAAGCTTTTCGAGGTCAGCTGAATCGTAATCTGCAGCAACTTCAGATTCCGGTTGGCTGTCTTTAGACGTACAGCTTGTTTGTAAAACAAGACCTAAGAACGCCAGCACGATAACTAGTTTTTTCATCATATCTTCATCCTTGATTGATGCTATGAAACATACTGTTTCAATAAAGCCTTACTAATAAATCTAAAACACAAGCTATTGGGTCGGCAAACACTAATAACAAGAGCCCTAGACTTAGGGGCTACTTAATTTTCAATTTAGTACCCAATTTTATCTTATTTTTCGAAAACCAACCCTTATTCATTTCTAAAGCATACTTGGCGGGCTTACTACTGGGGTATGAGGCAAGGGCGGCGTCCGGAATCCCTTTGCCCGACTTCATTTCCTGGATATCGATCAAAGATCCCGAACCATCAAAATATCCAATAGAAAGATCAATGAATGTGTTCTTCATCCAGAAAAAGCGTGTTTGTTCTCCGTCAAAGATAAATAACATGCCGTCATTTTCGCCAAGCTTGTTCCTAAACATAAGTCCACGTTCATGCTGGGCAGGAGTTTCGGCAATTTCCACGACCAAGGTCTTGGTTCCGAGGGTGATTTTTTTCTTTTGAAATTCACTCGCCGCGAAAGAATAGCTGCCTGTCAGAAAAACAAATGCAACTAATAGAAGGGCGAGGCTTTTATTTACGAAGCATCTCAAGCGCGACGCCATAACGAACTCCTTTAGTTGATACTACCATAGTATTTTTATTTAAGCTTTCAAGAGCCTTTAAAAGAATTGAGGCGCCGGCAAAAATAATATCCGCGCGACCACCTAATTGGTATTTCGTTTTTTTTACTTCCACAGATGTGTTTGCAAATTCATCCACCCAGTACTTTAATCGCTCTCTTGGCAGCTGATATCCGTCCACTTTTTTTTCATCAAAACCACCGACCTCAATCGCCACAAGCGAGGTCGGTGTTCCGGCCACGGTAATGACTTCATCGATGTCGTGTTTTTTTAATTCCGGCAAAATGGTCGCCAGTTCTTTTTGAATGTGTTCGTTAACGGCCGCCTGATCTTTTTCAGAGATCGGTTGGTGGGTCACATGTCTTTCCGTCAAACGAACCCCACCAATATTGAGGCTTTCACCGAAAAGAATCTGATTTCCTTTTCCTAAAATAAATTCCGTCGAACCGCCGCCGACATCAACCACCAACAAGGTTTTTCCTTCGGCCGCTCGTCCCGTGGTGGCACCCTGATAAGTGATGCGCGCTTCATCCTCGCCGGGAATAATTTCAATGGGGATACCTAAGTCTTTACCGATATTAAAAAGCTCTTCACCGTTTTCAGCATCTCGTGCGGCCGAGGTTGCCATCGCTAAAATTTTATCTACCTTTTGCGCGTCGATTTCTTTTTTAAATTCTTCTAAGCAGGTGCGAGCTCTTTTTAATGCTTCGGGATGAAGGCGCTTGGTCTTATCAATGTCTTGGCCTAAACGCACGACTTGCATTAAGTCCTTATAAACTTTGGTAATGCCCTCTTTCTCATTTCCCTCAGCAATAAGGCACAAGAAAGTATTTGTTCCTAAATCTAACGCAGCGACCTTCATTACTTCAGTTTCTCCTGCAGAATCTTATTTACCATATCGGGATTTGCCTGGCCCTTGGAGGCTTTCATAACAGCTCCGACGAAAAATCCAAATAGATTTTTTTTCTTGCCGGTGCGGTGATCATCCACGGCTTGCGCATTTTGCGCTAAAACCTCTTCCACCAATTTTTCAATCGCGCCGGCATCGGAAATTTGCACTAAGCCCTTTTCTTTAACTATGGTCGCAGGATCTTTCCCGCTGGCCCACATTTCCTGGAAAACTGTTTTTGCCATCTTACCCGAGATCTCGCCCTTATCGATCAGGGCGATCATTTGACCTAACTGTTCCGGCTTAATGGGTGAATCTTGAATCAGCTTGTTAGCAGTATTGAGCTCGCGCAAAACTTCCGTCATGATCCAGTTGGATGTCGATTTGAAGTTCTTAGAAACCTTGGCTGCCGCTTCGTAAAAATCGGCCAATGGTTTTTCGGTCGTTAATACCGAGGCGTCGAGCTCCGGCAAACCCTGTTCTTCCTGAAATCTCTTTGCACGTGCAATAGGTAGTTCTGGTAAGCTTTGGCGGTACTTTTCAATCATCTCTTTTGAAACGGTCACCGGCAACAAGTCCGGGTCAGGGAAATAGCGATAGTCTTGTGCGTTTTCCTTGGTGCGCATCGAAAAAGTGCGGTTCTTATCTGGGTCCCACAAACGCGTTTCTTGAATGATGGCTTCATTTCTTTCGACGGCATCAATCTGACGCTCGATTTCATACTCAATGGCCTTTTCGACAAAACGAAATGAGTTTATATTTTTTAATTCTACTTTTGTTCCCAGTTTCTTTTCACCGACTTTGCGGACGGAGACATTGCAGTCGCATCTTAAAGAACCTTCTTCCAGATTGCCGTCGCAAACATCAAGATAGCGCACAATTTGACGAATGGTGCGCGCATATTCGGCGGCTTCTTGGGCAGAATGCATATCAGGACCCGAAACGATTTCTAATAACGGGATGCCCGCACGATTATAATTAATTAACGTATAATCGCCGTGATGGTTTGATTTACCAGCGTCTTCTTCCATATGCGCACGTGTGATGGAAACTGTTTTTGATTCTCCATTAACTTTAAAAGTTATTTCACCGTCTTCACAGATTGGCTGGTCATATTGCGAAATCTGATAACCCTTAGCAAGATCGGGATAAAAATAATTTTTTCGCGCAAAGACCGATTTTTCCCGAATCCTACAGCCCAAGGCTAAGCCGGTTTTAATAGAATACTCAACCGCCTTGCGGTTGAGCACGGGCAGACTGCCGGGCATCCCCACGCTGACCGGGGACGTATTTTCGTTATCCCCCGCATTGAATTGCGTGGAATCACCAGAAAATATTTTAGACTGGGTGCTTAGTTGCACGTGAATTTCAATCCCGATGACGGCTTCAAACCCTCTAAAAGACATTTGGATTTTTTCCTCTCACCGATGACGCGTTTTCCAGGGCCAATCCTACGTTCAACATGCGCTGTTCATCAAAATGATTGGCAGTTAGCTGTATTCCGATAGGTAATCCTTCAGCAGAAAGTGAAAACGGAACACTCATCCCTGGAAGACCGGCTAGATTTGTTGACGTCGTAAAGATATCATTTAAGTACATCGCTAACGGATCAGAAATTCTTTCGCCGATTTTAAAAGCCGTGGAAGTGGTGACCGGACTTAGAATAACGTCACAAGATTTAAACGCCTCTTGATATTGTTGCACCATCAGGCGTCGCACTTGGCCGGCCTTCGTATAGTAGGCGTCATAATAACCGCTTGAAAGACAGTAGGTTCCTAACATGATCCGACGTTTTACTTCGGCCCCGAAGCCCTGCCCTCGAGTTTCTCCATAAAAATCTTCTAGAGGGATCGCCGAAAGATTTTTAAATTCGGCGCGATATCCGTACTTCACACCGTCGTATCTAGCTAAATTTGATGAGGCCTCACTTGCGGCAATTAAATAATAAACCGGGACGGCATACTCGATCAGCGGGACCGAGACTTCCACGATCTCAGCCCCGGACTTTTTTAAGATATCCAGCGAGTTATCCACAGCTTTTTGCACGTCGGCGTTTAACGCTCCACTCATGCACTGTTTTAAAAGACCGACCTTCAAACCTTTTACATTTTCATTTAATTGCTTTGACCACGCGGGCACCGCTTTTTGTGATGTTGTGCCATCGTTCTTATCAAATCCAGAAATAACTTCTAATGATAAAGCGGCATCTTTCACTGAACTCACAATCGGCCCCGCTTGGTCTAATGAAGAGGCATAGGCGATGATTCCAAAACGACTGACTCGTCCATAAGTGGGTTTAACCCCGACCACCCCACAAAAATGGGCGGGCTGGCGAATCGAGCCACCCGTATCTGTTCCCAAAGTTCCCGCCATGAGCCGCGAGGCTTGTGCGGCGGCAGATCCTCCGGAAGAGCCCCCCGGCACACAAGTCACATCCCAAGGATTGCGAACGACACCGTGAAGGGAGTTTTCGTTGGAAGACCCCATCGCGAACTCATCTTGATTTAATTTTCCAAGAACGATGGCTCCCGCGTTTTTAAGTCGTTCCACGGCCGTGGCGTCATAAGGCGGCACAAAGTTCGCTAGCATTTTAGAAGCGGCCGTGGTCTTTAAGCCCTTAGTGCAAAACATCTCTTTAATTCCAAAAGGAACTCCGGCTAATGGACCGACACTTTCTTTCTTGGCGATTTTTTCATCAATCTTTTCTGCTTCCGCGAGGGCGTGATCGTTAAACGAGGTGATCGCGTTGATTCTAGGATTTAAGCTCTGAGCTCTTTTAAGAAAGAAAGAACTTACTTCCTTTGCGCTGATGGCTTTAGATGTAACGGCTTCGGCAATGTCAGAAAAAGAGGCTTTCAATAAATCCATATTAAACCACCGGCGGAACTTTAAAAAGATGACCTGACTTTTCAGGCGCATTTGCAGTCATTTCTTCTGCGGAATAATTTTGTTCAACGACATCTTCGCGCCAATAAGCTTCAATTTCAGTCGGTGTAACTAGGGCTTCAACACCTTCGGTGTTGATTTGGCTGATTTTAGCAAAATGTTCTAGGGCTTTTGCCAACTGTTGACTGAACTCCTGGGCCTCAGACTCTGAAATTTTTAGGCGGGCCAATTTTGCTACATTTTCGATGGTTTTTTTATCAATCATGCCCTTAGCCTACAGGCGAAATTGCAAAGAGGTCACGCATTGCTCGATGCAGCGGCTCGTGACTAGACCTTTAAGAATGATAAGTTACTGTAATGTCCAAAAAGCGCCATGAAGAATTAAAAAAACTTATTGCTCACCATGATTATCTTTATCACGTCATGGACAATCCCGAGATCACGGATTTTGAATACGACAAACTTTTCAATGAGCTTTTGGAGCTTGAAAAAAAGAACGCGTCCTTTGATATTTCAGATTCCCCCTCTCAACGCGTGGGATCCACCCCTTTAAGTGCCTTTGAAAAGGCCGCTCATCGCCTTCCGATGTTGTCTCTTGCCAATAGTTATTCACCTGAGGACATTTTTGACTTCGATGAACGGGTAAAAAAGTTCTTAAATCAAAGCGAAGATATCGAATATCTTTGCGAACCCAAGTTCGACGGCCTTTCCATGGAGCTGATCTATGAAGGAGGACGCTTCGTGAAAGCCTTGACCCGCGGTGATGGGACAGTCGGTGAAGACGTCACCCAAAATATTCGCACCATCAAAAGTTTACCTTTAAAGCTTTCAACGAAAACCCCCCCCGAACTATTAGAGGTTCGCGGGGAAGTTTTAATGTTAAAACAAGATTTTGCACGTTTAAATGAGGCTCAACAAGAAAACGGTCAGCAGACTTTTGCCAACCCAAGGAATGCTTCGGCGGGGTCCGTGCGCCAGCTAGATTCGCGCATCACGGCTTCAAGACCTTTAAGGTTTTATGCCTATGCTCTTGGTGCCACAGACGGCATTGAGTTTGCTACACAAAAATCCATTCAAGATTATTTTGCCGAAGTCGGTCTGCCTACTTTGCGCAACACTGAGCTCGTGCGCATTTGTAAAGGGGCACAAGCCGTCGTGGATTATTATCACGACGTCGAGAAACTTCGACCTGAACTTCCGTTTGATATCGACGGGATCGTGGTAAAAGTGAACTCACTCCGTCTGCAAGATGACTTGGGGCTTGTGGCCCGCAGCCCACGCTGGGCAACGGCCGCAAAATTTAAACCTGAGCAGTCCACCACCATCATAGAAAATATCGTCATTCAAGTGGGCCGCACGGGGGCCTTAACGCCGGTTGCTATCATGAAGCCCGTTAAAGTCGGTGGCGTCACGGTAACCAACGCCACACTTCATAACCAAGACGAAATTAATCGCAAGGATGTGCGCATTGGGGACACTATCGTTATCCAAAGAGCCGGTGACGTAATACCCGAAGTGGTTTCGGTGATTTTAGAAAAACGTCCAAAAAACAGTGTTCCGTTTTTTATTCCCAAGAATTGTCCCGTGTGCGGCACTGAAGTAATAAAAAATGAGGACGAGGTGGTCTCTCGTTGCCCAAATCCACTTTGTATCGCGGTCGTGAAAGAATCCCTAAAACACTTTGTCGCCAGACGCGCCATGAACATCGATAAAGTCGGCGATCGTCTGATTGAAACGTTGGTTGATAACAAATTGCTTTCTAGGTTTTCAGACTTCTATCGCATTACGAAAGAAGATATTTTAAACTTAGATCGCCAAGGCGATAAATCCGCAGACAACATTATAAAAAGCATCGAGGGAAGTAAAAAACCTACCTTAGCGCGATTCATTTTTGCCTTGGGAATTCGTTTTGTCGGCGAGCAAACCGCCAAGCATCTGGCTGATCACTTTATCACCATTGATAATTTCTTAAAGGCCAGCGAAGAAGATCTTTTGGCGGTCCCTGAAATTGGGCCTAAGGTCGCTAAGGCCATCGGCGCTTGGACATCAAATCTAGAATTGGTCCAAGAGGTCCGCGACATGTTGGATTTGGGCGTTAACATCGCAAATCCGGTGCGCGCAGAAAGCGGACCACTTTCCGGGAAGAGTTTTTTAATCACCGGCACATTGCCCATAAAACGTGATGACGCCAAAGACATCATTGAAAAAAACGGCGGCAAAATTCTGGGATCTGTGTCTTCAAAATTAAGTTATCTTGTCGTCGGGGATGATCCGGGCTCTAAGGTTGAAAAAGCTCAAAGCCTGGGGGTCGCCATTATCTCCTGGGACGACTTACAGAAAATGCTTTAGCGAGTTCCGGCATCGGGACTTGCATTGTTATTTGCTTCCATCAACTGCGCCATACGGGTGCGCAAGTGCTGACAGGTGGTACTTAAATCTTTGATGGAATTGTTAATTTGCGACGCGGGCTTGCCACGTTTAACAAAATGCTCTCTTAATTTGTCGACATCAGATTGGCACAGCAGTTCCACGCGACGGGTGAGTGAGCGGTATTCTTTGGGGTTTTGTTTTGCAAAATCCAAAGCTTGATCTGCCTTGGGCGCTAAACTTGCGCAGATTTCAGTCGCATTTTTTGCGGTTTTAATACAAATAGGCTTTCCTTCGAGCAAACCAAAAATCACCGGATTACAAAGAACGGATGTAGATCCGTCTTCGTTTGAACCATAAATAGTTGATTCTGAAGTTTGACCATCACGTTTACAAGAATACGTGATCTTTTTTCCTGATGGATCGTTGATGGATCTTTCAGAGATGGGGCTGCACTTAGAAACATTTTCAACCGCCCATCCAGCATAAATACAAGCCAAACGATCTGTTCTTGTTAATTCGTCAGTGTCTATACTTTCATTTCCATCACGATCACCCACGTCTTGCAAATTACGACGACGGAAGTTTTCAACTTTTGGATCGTTGCTGACACGCTCAATAACTTTATTATTTTCATCGCGCTTTTCAATGGTGGAAAGTGGTCCTGGCTCTACAACACTTTTTGAATCTACCACTGTATTATCTGGCAATATCTTCGTTACGGGCAGTGGGGCAGCGCCTGTGGTGACCGTTTCGGTAATAACTCTTCTTCTTAGGATTGGGGCTTCAAAGTTAACGGCCCCTTCGCTTAGCTCTCCCTTGATACCCAGACGATTGCGAGTCTCGGTGCTCACATCTGCGGCTTCACCCTTAGTAACTGCAACTAACTCTGTCAGCGATTTTTCATCGATATTAACTTTTGAGCCTTCATAGTCTTTTTTACTAAAGCCAGAAATCAAATTTTTAGCTACTTTATTAGAGTCGCTATTTTCAGCCGTACAAACTTTGGCTCCACTCACGGCATCACCCGGGCAAATCATGCAGATTTCTCTGACGCCAGCCGTGACTCTTCGGCTTACCTGACAGGCTTCCGCCTTTCCTGTTCCACCCAACTGTTTTGCTCTTGGTAAGCGAGGGCCTTTAGCGGTAGTCACAGTCTCTTTACGTTCCGTGCTTACCGACGCTGCTTTTTCCGTGATGGCAGCCTTTGCCGCCGCTTGTCTTTCGTAAGAGGCTCTGATGGCATCTGCCGTCAGTTCTCTTTTTTCGTCTGTAGATGTCACGACTGGTGGGGTTACGATAGTCTCCGTTTTGGTAGACTTAACCACACGGTCACCTTTAACCGCGACAGGGAATTTTTCAACGGTCGTTGTTGATTCCGTTCCCGCTGGTTTTTTATCGCCCGAAATAGCTTGGGGGTTAGGCGCAAGATATTTGGTTTCGATACTCGCATGTCCTTCTTTATTAATTTTATCTACTTGCTCCGTCAGAAGCTCTGCACCGATGGTCAGTTTTGCATCTTTACTTTCTTTACTATTAATCTCGGCAAGAATGCCGTTGGCGGTGTTGCTTGGATTTTTTCTATCGTTCAACGCACACTTATTAAGAATTTCTAAGCCGTTGGTTTTACAGATTACACACACCACGGGCTGCTGATTGCGAACGTATTTTCTTAAAAAACAGCTCTTGTCCTGAGCCGTCGCTTCCATCGGTCCAAGCATCGCAGAAGTCAAAGCGCAGAAGCCGGCATTTGCGGGCTTTAGTTTTAAATTTAGATTTTCAATGAAGGACCAATATTTTGGTTTTTTCGCCGTCAAACGCTGGCCATCTATTATAAGGTCGACGTTGCGATTAAAGTTGCGAAGTTCTTGAATCCATTGGGCTTGATGTTCTGGCGAAAGCTTACGGAACTCTTCGTAAGTGAAGGTGATTTTGTCGGTTGGTTTATAAAAAAGATCATTTGCCCACGCAAATGGTGATCCCCCTACAAGTACCAATAAAACCAACATCATCTTCATGACTAGTCCTCAGATAAAATTATTCAGTTCATTTTATCGGATTAAACATGCACTCACTTGAGACACTGGACCTTGGTCGAAAAGCTCCGGGCTTTAAAACTAAAAAACCCGCCACCGTTTATCGGTGCGGGTTTTTTAACGTCTTTAAATTTTAAAAATTAAAGATGATCGATAACGATATCGCGAGCCATAACTGTCTTACGACCGTCCGCTTTCGCGCTTTCAACACCTTTTAAGCAAAGTTGTTCGATCGCCTTGCTAAGAACATCAATTGTCTCAGCAGAGGTGTTCATTTGACCTTTTTCTTTGATAAGTTTTTTTACTTTGCTGGTGACAACAAGTACTTCTGCCATGATTAAACCTCTCCATCCTTGTGTTTAAAACAATAAAAGGGTTGCATAGGGTCCTAGGAATGACAATATGAAATCCCTTTTGCGCCGCACAATGTTTATGTGCGACCCGGGTTGGTCAAAAGCTCTGATTTCCCATCAATGAATTTAAACAGCTCGGCTTGGCGAGGTCCGTTTTCACCAGGTGAAATCCACACAAAGGTTTTCTGATCCAGTGGCTTAGTACATTCCACATCCAAAAATGCCGGCGACCAACAACCACTGTTCAAATGCTCAACCGAACCAATAATTTCGTGCCGTGCATGGTGGGTATGTCCAAATACGATGCGCTGCGCTTTGGTAATCGCGCTGGCCATTGCCAGTGTGCGATCATCCGGCTCTTTGTATCCGGACACAAGGGAGGCAATTGATTTACTGTAAAACAAGAAAAACGGTAACAACAAAAAGAGGGGAATAAACGCCCAAAAAAACGAAATTTCATATACCGAACGAATAAACGCCATCAGCTGAAAGATCAAAAAGAAGGCCACAAAAATTATAAAAGCCCGGTCTAGCCAAAGTTCGCGCATTAATAAGAACGGATTGCTGGCTGCCGGGGCGGCAAAAAGCTCCTTAAGCTCTCGCACCATTCTCGGTTCCGCGTTCGCCCTTTCGGCAATAGAAGAAACGTGATCTTCGATTTTGAGGGGATTGCGAATCGGGGACGACAATCGATCAAAGAACGTATGAACTAAAGTCGCTAATGATCCCCAAAACCAAGTTAAGATCAATCCGGGTTGCGCCTTTGCCACATATTTAAAAAAGAAGCGAACGTATTGAGGCAAAGTCATGATGTAATTTGAATCCACATGCGGATTAAAAAATCCCATCCCATTCATTATGTAACGACAAGCCAAGTTCCCAAACGGCAACTTTAGCGAAACATAGTTGTAACCCCGAACGTAGGGATTTACCGGATCCTCACACATACAATAAGGATCGTATTGATTGCCATGTTCAATCAATGTGTCTTGGTTGCTGATATAAAACCATTCAACAAATCGCACTTCTTGGCGCTTGTCTTCTGGCAAATGCAAATGCCTCAAGATTTCTTCTTGGACGCTTGGATAATGAAGTTCCAGGTCATGGTTTCCAATAACAAAAACGGCACGATTTCCGCGCACGATAAAATCTCTTAGGGCGCGCACAAACTCTGCATGGTCTTTTAAAATAACTTCGATTTTATGGCGCGAACGTTCTTCGCGAGGATGAAGGCCGCGATGGCGCTCAATCCAGCTCACGTTAAATACCGGCTCTTCGGGTAAATTTAGAACACTATCAAAATCAAAAATATCTCCGTTTAAAACAAGTTCCACCGGGCGGTTTTGGGCTTTTTCTTCACAGTGTTTTAAGAAGTTTTCAAAAATATCGTCATAAAAGAATTCTCGAGTTTTAAATTTCTTCCATAGCGGATATTTAGGATTTTCCGGCTCTGCTTCACAAAGATGCAAATCGCTAATAATAGCCGTGTGAGTTGCTGATTTAAAATCCGGTAAGGCTTGTGAAAAAGATGTGGGCAAAGCTTCCTCCCAAGAATATGATCCTCGAGATGAGCACATTTATCAAGAACCTGAAAACACCAATCGCAATTGTAGGCATGGCAAGAAGTGGCGAGGCAGCAAAACAGCTTCTTTTGCTCAATGGAGTCGATCCTAGCTTAATTCTTACGTTTGATACCAAACTTCCCACGGCTAACTTCAACGATCCTCAGGTTTTAATGGACCAAGGTAAGCCCATGACTCTGGTCGTTTCTCCCGGCGTGCCTTTGGGTCTCGATTGGATTCAAAGAGCTAAAACCACAGGGGTGAAGATTACAAGCGAACTTTCTTTGGCGTGCTCGTGCCTTGAGAGCGAAAAAATCATTGGCGTTACAGGATCAGTCGGAAAAAGTACGACCGTTTCCCTCATCGGTGCCGGCTTGCAAGCCTTTTCTTCTTCAGGATTTGTGGGCGGAAACTTAGGAATTCCTTTTTCTCAATACGCCGTTGAGGTTTTAGAGGGAAAACGTTCTCGCGCGGACTGGGTGGTTTTAGAGCTTTCTAGTTATCAGTTAGAAAACTGCGAAAACCTGCGCTTAGAGTTTTCGGCGATCACCTATCTGACTTCAAATCATCTTGAGCGTTATGACAGTCTTGAAGATTATTACCAAACTAAATGGAACATTCTTTCAATGACCGCAAAAAATATGTTCTTAAATAGCGGCGGCGGTGACCTGGTTAGTTATTCAGAAAAAAATGCATCGCCCAAGGTGCGCGTAGTATCTAAAGATGATGTGCTCCTAAAATCTTTGCATCTTGAAGAAGCGCGGCTGATTGGTAAGCACAATCAAGACAACTTAGCGCTTGCGGCTACCATTGCCTTAGCCGCAGGTTGGCCCCAAAAAGCGTTTGATGGAATGAAGAATTTCGGTGGCCTTGTTCATCGTCTTGAAAATGTCGGAAATTTTAAATCCATTCGTTTTATTAACGACAGTAAAGCCACCGCTATGGATAGCGTTCTTATTGCGGCTGAAGCGGCTCATCAAACTAAAGAAAAAAACGGTCGCATGTTTATGCTTTTAGGTGGTCGAAACAAAAGCCTGCCTTGGCAAGATTTAGCGTCTTTAAAAAACTATTCTGACTGTGTTTTTGTTTTCTTCGGCGAATGCCGTGATCTTGCTAAAGAAAAGTCCGGCCTTCCGGGCTCCTCTTACGAAAAATTAGGTGAGGCCTTAGATCATGTTTTTAAAGAAGCTCGCGCCGGTGACACGGTCTTATTAAGTCCTGGCGGAACCAGTTGGGATGAATTTAAATCTTTTGAAGATCGCGGTGATTTTTTTAAATCTCGCGTGAAACTATTCGCGGAAGTTTAATACAGATAAAGAGTTTGCATCAACCGGGATCACGCGAGAATAAATTTTCTGCGTGCGCTCCCCCACCACAACAACTTCGTGGGTGTCTTCGGGAACATTGTAAAGAATAAATCCGCCGCCCGCGATCCCTTTACGGTTTTGCAGAATGCGACCTTGCATATCAAAATAAACAATATGTCGGGCATCAAACTGATCATATCCCGCAAGATAAACCTCAAAGTTTTCATCCGGAACAAAACCCACGATGAACCCTGCGCTGGGCGCATCATCAATCTTTAAGTATGTCTTAATCGCACTTAGCCATGACCAGTGAACCAGGGGTAGATGCACGAAGGCGTCTTTATCGTTATAAATATATCTTGCTGCTACATAGTCGGAGCCTTCAGGCTGAACGCGCATCATTCCTAAACGACTGATCTGCGGTAGATTGATCATCGCTAAACCGTCTTTGACTTCCAGTTCGTCTGAAAGGCTTTGCATCGTAATTTGCGCCGCTCTTCCTTCACCGGTAAAGGCGTCATAAACGCGCATTGGAACAGATTCAAACTTCATCGTGGCTTCCACATCACCTAAAGCCACCGAACCTTCTTCAACCATCACGTTTTGATAACCAAAGATCGCATCTCCGCGAGTCGCTAGTAACGAGTGAAATCCTGGCGTTACAGATACGAACGCAAAAATTCCGTTCTCGCTGGTAGCTTGAAGTTGTGGATTTGGAATCATGAATTGATCAAAGTAAACTGGCTGCAAACTTGGATCGGATTCCACACTGACAGTGATTCCCGAGACGGGTTTACCATCAAGACTTGTTTTTCCCCAGACGATTGTTGGCGCACCTTCAAACGATGTGGCGCGCTGTTGGGATACGATGTCTTGTAACGCCGCGATCATGGTTTCCGGATAAAGGGGTGCTTTGAATTCTTGACCTGATACAATAATTGATGCCGTTTGCAAATGCTTAGGCGCGGCCGCCCGCAAGATCGTGCTTGATCCTTTGGCAACATTATCCATAGCCACAAGGCCATCTTTTTTTGCTAAAACTTCGCTAGCCCCTTTAACAAAAGTAACTCGAGTATTTGCCGGCGCACTGTCCATCACCGCGGGATTATAAGCGCTTGTAGTTACGCCTGAAAAATCCGGTTGCGGAGTAATTTTAATTTTCGGACCTTGATTAAAGCCTTTAGCTATCGCCAACTGACTAAGACGGAAAGAGCCTTCTCCCATGATCTTGCCTTCTTTGCTCACAAGGCGAGCCAAGATAGTTCCGGTGGATCCTTCCACTTGGATATTATAAAGACCTTGAGTTAAATCAACTTTTCCTAATTCCTTTAAAACACCCTCGTCGCTGCGACGAACTTCAATATGGTGTTCATTAGTAACTGCCAAGCCACCCGTGATTTCAAGAGGCCCTTGAATTCTTAAGAACGTCGGCAAATCCGCGACGGTGCTAGCCCCTTTGAATCTATCATAGTCGACACTGGCAATAGTTGTTGAGCCCGCCGATTCACCTGCTGTCTCTGTTTTGTTAGCAATTGAGGCTAGGTATCTTTTTTCATCTTCCGGAGAAGCAAATGTGGCTTCGTAGTCTTTATAATTATTATTTCCGCCGTCATCCCTAACACTGACATGCGCTTGTGATGGGCGAGTGCGAACTTGTCCATTAGCGTCCGTGGAGGCGACATAAACTTTATTTGTGCTAGCCGCAGGTGCTTGTTCTTTTAATGCACCAGATTTTTCTAATACGTCTTTAGCCATTTCGGCCCATGTCGTTCCTGAGGTCCAATCTTGATTTAGAACTTCGCTGCGCTGATTAGCTTCGCGTAAACGATGAGCTTGTTCGCGCGGAAGCTCACTCATCCAAGAAGTGGAACCTTCTGAAGCCACCGTGTAGTTGGCATCTTGCGAGGGAAGAGAGGCTACTTGTGTGGTCGCATGGTGAAGAGTTTCAACATTTTTTGTGATCACCATCTCTGCAAGTTGCACACGTTGACTATATAAAGGAGCAGAAGAATTTTTATCTGATCCAAGTAAAACTACACGTACCGGCTCTATTTGCATTTGCGCTGTTTTTTGGATGCGTTCTGATTCAATAAGCTCTTCAAAGGCGATGTGGGGCGGAGAATTTTTTTGCGCTTTAATACTAAGAGCTTCGTAAATAGGGGTGAACCGCAAGCCCCCCATGGAGCTTGACCAGAATATGCCCAAAGCTAAAACAACAAACGGTATAAGCCGCTTGAGCCGCATTCCTTGCAAGTTTCACCTCTTCAAAAGGTTAGTCAATCCTGACTACTCTTAACTCTATCGTATTTAGAATGATCTGAAGTCGTCAATAACGTTACGGGTGTCGCGACTTTGGTTAAGTGCCTGACGCAGCTTTTCCGCTATTATCGTGGCTTTGTTGTCATCGCGTCCTATCACCTCAAATGCTCCATCAGGATTGCGACCTTCGACCAGGACATCTACCTGAATGTCATAAGGACGACGATCACCTAAAACAGTAACATGCGTGTAATAGCGTTCTTTGGCCATTTCCATGCGGGGAATGGCTTTATCTTTGCGATCATAAAATTTGGAAATGATTTCGCGACCGTTCTGACTGACCGATCGCGGCTCGCCGATAACTGACACAATCGTACGGCGAGTCTCACTGACACTTAATGGCGTTTCGCGCAAAATCACCCCTCCAGTTCGACAACTGGACAAAAGCAGAGAGAATGAGATCGCTAGAAAGCAAAGTGTCTTTTTCATTTATTTCTTTTGGGCCTTGTTCCAATCGTCCATAAACATCTTAATACCTTTATCTGTCAGTGGATGATGGGTCATTTGTTGCATGACTTTAAATGGAATCGTTGCGATATCGGCCCCCATTTCCGCGGCAATTTGGATATGCATCGGGCTGCGCACGCTGGCTACCAATACTTCTGTCTGGAAATCATAGTTTTGGTACATTTGGATAACCTGATCAACCATGGTCATACCTTCAACGCCAATATCATCAAGGCGCCCTACGAACGGTGAAACCATCGTTGCTCCGGCTTTAGCAGCCAACAACGCTTGCATGGGAGAAAATACCAACGTGACGTTAGTCTTGATGCCTTCTGCCGTGAATTTCTTAACGGCGATCATACCATCTTCACACATAGGAACTTTAACTACGACGTTTGACGCCAGTTTCGCTAGCTCTTTGCCTTCGCGGAACATTTCTTCGTGTTGCAAGCTGATAACTTCGGCAGACACAGGTCCAGAGATTTCTTTGCAGATTTCTTTGATCACAGTGTGAAAGTCTTTTCCAGATTTTGCGATCAAAGAGGGGTTTGTCGTTACGCCATCAACCCAACCACGCATATTGGCTTGGCGGATCTCTTCAATTTCAGCTGTGTCGATGAAAAACTTCATGGAATCTCCCTTAAGGGGTGTGGGTTTTTAAGATACCCAATTTGTACGTTGGCAGGGCCTAAAAATCAACCAGGCTTTTTCCCTGCATATAAAACTCCGCCTGCTTTGCGGGCGCCGCGTTCTTTGACAATTCACTTAAGTTTTTCTCGTAGATGGGGTGCGCATATTGACCCCACGCTTCCGCCGCCGCCCGAATAATCAGCGGATCTTGGTGCATTTGCGGGTGGGGAAGTGTCAGTTTTGGTGACATCAAAATCAAATCATCAAAGGCAAGCAACGTGAGCTCCGCAAAGCTTTGTCGATTTAGTCCCGGCTGTCCATCTTGGCAAAATGAAAGGATCAAATGTAAAACCTGATCCACATTGCGGGCTGTTTCCAGACGAACCACAAATTCAATGCGCGCACTGATATCTTTTTGTTCGGGTGTCAGAAATCTTTTATACACCGACGAAATCGCGGCGATCTCACCAACCTCAGAGAGCTTTTTTAAAATCTCTTTTGCTTTTTCTACGCCGCCAACAAGGTCTATGGCGAGGTAAATTAAGGCATTATGAGGTCCTCCATTCATTTTGCCTTCTTCCCAAAAAGAACATCGCGAATTCCGTAAAGTCCGGGCTTTTGTTTAACCAGCCATTCTGCCGCTTGCACAGAGCCTTTGGCAAAAACGGCGCGATTTAAAGCGGTGTGTTCAAACATAAGAACCTCTTCATCGCTCATGGCGTAAATTTTATGAACACCAAAAATACCGCCCCCACGAATCGCTAACGGCTCTGGCAATTTACGTCCAACGGCTTTTTCCAGATTTTCTTGCAGAGTAATGGCCGTGCCTGAAGGCTTATCTTTTTTCTTGTTGTGGTGAAATTCTTCGATTTGAAAATCAAAATCAGAAACCGCCGCAAAGGACTTCAAAGCTTCATTTAGTAAGGCTACACCCAAGCTCATGTTTGACGACCACAAAACCGGAATCTTTTTAGAATATGTTTCCAAAAGCTTTTTTTCCGCTGCGGAAAATCCTGTCGTTCCGCATACCACGGGCTTTTTATATTTTTCTGCCATTTGTAAAACGGACTTCAAAGCTTGCGGAGAAGTAAAATCAATCCATACATCTACTTTGGCCGCTTTCTTTTCATCTAGCTTCACGTCGCGAGTCAGGGCATAAAACAAATCATGAGCGCTTTGCTCTACAACCTTGGCAATTTCCTGACCCATGCGTCCGTTGACGCCGACAATTCCGATTTTTAATTTTTTCACAATAGTCCTAGATTATGCATTTCAGTTTTCAAAGCTTCCGTATGTACAGGAGTAAGCTCCATCAATGGCAGACGCATCGTTGCTGATTCAAAAATCCCCATCAGCTGTAACGCTTTTTTTACCGGGATGGGATTTGCTTCGGTGAAAAGCAAATCAATCAGCTTCATGTATTTTTGGATGTCCTGGCGGGCTTGCGTGATTTGACCTTCGGCCACCCATTTTTTCCACTGAACCATTTGTTTCGGAATCACGTGGCTAGCAACCGAAATAACTCCGTGGCCGCCCACTCCTAAAAATTCCACATAAGTACCGTCATCGCCCGAAAGCAGAACAAAGTTTGAGCCGCAGACATGTGCAATCTCGGCGTCAAAATCAACCTTGCCGCTAGCCTCTTTAATTCCGACCACACCAGGAGTTTTAGAAAGTTCTAAAATGGATTCCGTAGAAAGCGACGTGATCGTACGGCCCGGAACATTATATAGAATTGTCGGAATTTTCACCGAGCTTGCTACTTTTTTAAAATGTTCAACAAGCCCGCGTTGCGGTGGTTTGTTGTAATAAGGCACAACGACTAACAACGCATCCGCGCCCCATTGTTCTGCTTTTTGCGAGTCCTCGATGGTCTTAGCTGTGCTGTTAGAACCTGTTCCCACAACCAGAGGGACCGACGCGCCAACAAAACTGCGGATATGTTTATAAAGTTCTGCCACTTCCGCCGAAGTAAGCGTTGGACTTTCCGCGGTCGTACCATTCACAACAAAACCGTCGACGCCCCCTTCAAGTTGCTGCTTTAAAAGACGATCTAAAGATTTATAATCAATCTTGTCGTCTTTAAACGGGGTTGCGAGGGCGGTAAAAGTCCCTTTGAAATTTTTCATCTAAATACCTCTGTATTAAAAATTAAATCAGCTATAGCCACGGCTTCGCCCGTCATCCGCGGATGCGGATCCGCAGACGGGAAGTCCACCTCCAAAAGTCCGCCCGGCATTTTCACTTCGATATGTTCTTTGTTAGATTCTTTCGCGTGAGCCATGGCCGCGGCAACAGCTCCGGTTCCACAAGCCAGAGTGTAATCTTCAACACCGCGCTCGTAAGTCACTGCCTCAATTTTTCCAGAGGATGTTTCCACATAGAAAGTCACATTCGATCCCGCGGGACCAAGATCTGTGTGCGAACGAACCTCTTTGGCCATTTCTTTTAAATTTGCTCTGTCTGCCAAGTTGTGAATTTTTTGTACTAAGTGAGGAACTCCGGTATTTACGAAAAAAAACTTTTCTGAAGCACCGGTGTGAGTTTTAAGCTCTAAGTTTTCATTCACGATTTTTACCGGCGACATAATTACGCGAATACGGCGGTCGGGTAAGGACTCCGTCGTGATAAGGCCGGCACCTGTTTTAAACTTTACCACTGCGGAAGAAAAACCCAAGCCATCTGCCACAAATCGAGCGGCACATCGAGCCGCGTTTCCACACATCTCTGCCGTAGAACCATCTGAGTTGTAAAAATCCCAGTTAAAGTCAAAACCAGAGGATCCTGTGCCGATAAATAAAACACCGTCGGTTGAAACTCCATCAACGATACTGCAGATTTTTTTCACAAGTTCACGGCGAGAATTTTTTAACCCAGCTTCTTGTTTAGCAAATGCGGATCCTTCACGCGCATCAATTAATGCAAATGTGTTCCCAGCCCCCGACATCTTGGTCATTGCTAAACCTGAAGCGAACTTCATCGTCCATTGCCTTTATACATCGGCTCCCCACGACCTAAAGGAGGCGGGTTTTTCGGCGGGTTTGGTTTACCTTTAACGCCGCAGCCGGCGATCAATAAAGATAGTCCAAGGAATATGATTTTTTTATTCAGGTCTTCCATTAGCGCCCTTCATCTCGGCTTCGACTTCAATAATGCGTCGGCAGAGCATGGGGTCTATCATATACTGTCTATACTGGTTGGCTGAAATGTTTTTGCAGGTCATCACGTATTTCTGAGCTTCTTCTAAGTTTGAACGCTTTTGAGCCATGTCAAAACGCCAGCTCCAATAGAATGCTTCGGGGTACTTTTCGTCGGCTTTTTTAAGACTCGCCAGGTTTTCTTGAGCCTTGGTCATACTTTTAGAGCTCATGTTCTTTTCAACTTCCAAAGCGAGCCAATATTTCATATTCGGCGACTTCTTTACCGGAAAGGACTCAAAAACTTTTTGGTATTCGGCCCATTTATCCTGGCAGGCCAACGATTGAGCCAGCGTGAGCTTAAGATCTTCATCATGCTTAACTGTGTTAAGCTGCTTTTGGACAGTTTCTTGTGCGTTTTTACAGTCATTACGCGCGATCATAACCCGAGCCAGCTCTTCCGCAATAGCAAAGTTGTCAGGTTCAATGCGCGAAGCTTCAATCAGCTTGTCATACGACTGCGGAAGTTCATTTTTTCTTAAAGAAACTCCGGACTCATATAACTGCTGGGCTTTATCACTAAAAAAAATATGCGCGATTTCATCGACGGCTTTTTTGATTTCCGCCACCGCGGCGGGACGAGACTCTTTCTGCAAAGCAGACATAAGAATATTTAAAGCCTGCTGTCGATCTTTTTGCAGACTCAAGTTGTAGGCTTTTTCGATGATGTCCTTATAGGTTTCCGAGCGGGACATTTTACTTTGAGCCAAAACAACAACACTAGAAAATGAAAGAGCCGTCGCAAGGACGGCTCTTATCATACGTAAACGCATTAATTAGTTCTTTTTGAAAGATTTCAATAGAACAGTCACGTTACCGAATTGGCTTGGAGCAACTTGTTTCAACATTCCAGAAAGTGGAACGATTTGTGGGTTGATCCATGCGTTGATTTCGGAGTTGTCTTCTTTGTTTTTAAGACGTGCGTGGATGCACTCGAAAGTACCAGCAGGAACCGTGATTTTGTCCTCTTTAACTTCGATGATTTCAACATCTTGTTTTGGTGGAGCTTGCTCTTTACCGTTAACTAGCATTTTTTTGATTTCACCCGTGTTTGGATCCATCAAAGTTTCAATTTTTTGTTTTCCAGCGAAACCAAGATCAGCATCTTGAGTCATCCAGATACCTTCAGCAACAATTTGAGTGACAGACATGACCATAGTTCCTTTGATGAAACCCATGTCGATGCTGTAGTCAGCGCGGTCGCCAACTTTCCAGTCCAAACCCATTGTTTGAGCTTGATCCATGATCGCTTGTTGTTGAAGAGACGTTACTACTTCTACTGCAGATGGTGCAGCAACTGCGTTCAATGAAAACGCTAGACCTAGAGCGGCGATTAAAGCCTTTACCATAAAATCCTCCTTGAATGGTTTTTAGTGTTTTAATCACACCACGACCAAGGGAGGTACGGTCAAGTCTCAAATCACCGATCGCTAAAACTACTTACTAAAACTTGACGCGGCTTGCTGCCATTCGCCGGGCCCACAACACCTTCTTTTTCAAACAGTTCAATCATGCGCGCGGCCCGTGGATAGCCCAAACGGAATTTACGCTGGATGAGGGATGCGGAAATTTCCTTTTGTCCTGATGCCCACGCTAAGATTTCATCATAACGCTCGTCGTATTCTTCTTCTTCAAATCCGCCGCCGCCATCGCCCCCGGCTTCTGCTCCGTCACCAGAGAAACCATCCAGGGCTTTCATTGCTAATGGGTCATATTCAGGCTCTGCCTGATCCGCCCAATGTTTAACGACATTGCCAATTTCTTTATCTGACAAATAGGGACCGTGATGGCGAGTGGGTTTACCGACACCTGGCGCTTGGAAAAGCATGTCACCGTTTGGAAGCATGCGCTCCGCGCCGGAGTCATCGATGATAATTCGCGAGTCCATTTTAGAAGCGACCTTTAAGGCCACACGACCTGGAATATTCGTCTTAATTAAACCCGTCACCACGTCTTTACGCGGAGATTGTGTGGCCAAAATAAGATGAATACCGCAAGCACGCGCTTTTTGCGTTAAACGCTGAATCGGCTCTTCAATATTTTGTTTTTCAACGATCATCAGATCGGCCAACTCATCCACGACAATCACGATATATGGAAGTGGTTGGTAATAATACTGATCTAGTTTTGCTTTGCCCTCTTCTAATTCCAAATTGGTTTTTTCGTGTTCTTCAATTTGGTCTTTCGAAAGACCCGCGGTTTTTTCATTAAACGCTTCAATTTTTCCGACACCGAACTTAGAAAGCGATTTGTAACGCTTTTCCATTTCGCGCACGGCCCACTTTAACGCCGTTCCCGCTTTTTTGGGCTCCGTCACATGTGGCAAAATCAAATGCGGAACACCCGCAAACGGCGCTAAGTCGACCATTTTTGGATCGATCAAAACTAAACGCAAAGTTTTGGGCGAATGACGGAACAGCATTCCGGTAATGATGGATCCGACAAAAACCGACTTACCCGAACCTGTAGTACCGGCAATCAGTAAATGCGGCATCTTGCGCAGATCCACCACTTTAGGTTCACCATCCACCGCACGACCCACGGCCATCGGCAAGGCTAAGTCGTCATTCCAAAACTGATCTTCGGCGATCAAATCTTTATAATAAACCGTTTCACGCTTTAAGTTCGCAGTTTCAATACCGACAACATCCGTTCCCGGAATATGACCCACAACGCGCACTGATTCAGATGAAAGGGCAAGTGATAAGTCATCTTCCAACTCAGAGATCTTAGAAATCTTGACGTCCGCATTTGGTTTAAATTCATACATCGTAACCAGGGGACCTGGTTTGGCATCTTGAATTTGTCCTTCGATAGAAAAGTTTTTTAATTTTTCTACCAGCAAATCCGCTTTACGCTGAATTTCGGCTTTATCAATTTTAATACGCGAGGCTGGTGGGTCTTCTAATAGCCCGAGCTTTGGCATGTCCCAGTTTTCGATACGACGAGGAGGCTTGGCCTTCATCACGACTTTGCGTTTTTGCGCAAGCTTTAAGGCCGGCGTTTCTTCATCCTCAAAATCCTCTTCTTCTTCTTCCAGCTCTTCGACTTCTTCTTCATCGTCTTCGGCTAAGGATTTTAATGGCAGTTGTTCAGGCTTGCCTTCAAGGAATTTTTTATCCGAAAGCGGGAAGATGGCTTTTGGTTTTTCTTCGGTCTTTTTAACTTTGACCTTTTTTTCTTGAACAAACATTCCACCAAAGAATGCGCCAATGGCCGCTAAAATTTTCTTTTTGCGGATATAGCCGATCAAGGCCCGGGGCGCTTCGGTCAATTCTTTGACCGATTTTTCAAAATAGAAAACGATAAGAACAGCCATCACAGACCATAAGATCACCTGAACGCCCACGGAGTTAAAGGCGCGCATTAATGACGCCGAAACACCTAAACCCAATAGACCGCCTAAATAAATTTGGTCCCGGAAAAGCTTGGTTGTCGGTAAATACAGGCTAAAGAGCGCTGCGATATTCACAATTAAAAGCAACGACCAGACAAAACGGATGTTTTTCAGGTTTAAAGATTCCCCAGTAAAAGCCGCATAAGACATACGGAAACAGCTAAATACCACCACCCAAGCGGCTAAGCCCAAGAATTGGTACAAAAGATCCGCTAAAAAGCTTCCCACAATCCCACAATAATTCAGCGCCTTTAGGCCCTGACCTATCGAATTCATAGAGGGATCAAATGGATTGTAGCTGGCAAGGGATAGGGCAAGGAATAGCCCGATACCTAAAAAGCTGATTGCGATGACATCCTGTCGAAACTTTTTAAGGAATTGGTTCATTTAAAAAATTTACGAAATTTCGCCAGGTTAGTCATTCTCCTGGAGGCGAACCTTGACCTAGGCCCTGTGGTACGGCACATAGTTAGTCCTAACGCAGGCCCATCAAATGCTTAAAATAAATGAGATTTTCTATAGTATTCAAGGCGAAACGACTTATGTGGGAATTCCCACAGTCTTTGTGCGCCTAACAGCCTGCAATCTGCGCTGCACTTATTGCGACACCAAATATTCGTACTATGAAGGCGAGATGCAAGATCTGGAAAAGATTTTGAACGAAATCGACTCGCATCAAGCGCCTGCAGTGTGTGTTACAGGCGGCGAACCTTTGTTACAAAAAGAAGTTCACACTTTGATGAAGATTTTGTGTGATCGCGGCTATAAAGTTTCTTTAGAAACAAGTGGCTCAAAAAGTATCGAGCATGTTGATCCACGCGTAAAGATTATTTTAGATGTGAAAACACCAGACAGTGGTGCGGCAGATTCATTCATCATGGACAACATTCGCTTTTCCACACCCAGCACGGAGTACAAGTTCGTGATCTGTTCTGACGAAGATCTGAACTGGTCTGAAGAATTCTGCCGTCAACATAATTTATTCGAAAAATTTGTGGTTTTATACAGCCCATCATACGGCCAAGTATCTGAACGCTGGTTGGCCGAGCGCATCCTGCAAAAAAAATCATCTGCGAGGTTGCAATTGCAGCTGCATAAGTATATTTGGTCTCCCGAAACACGCGGAGTATAATCTCCAACCAACACAAGCAGACATTTTTAGGGAGTTCCATGACGCCGAACCTAAACAGTTCAGATAATCTTTTTGTCGCTAATCTTCAGTCCGTGAGCCTAGAGAAGCTCGTGAAGAGCAAGCTAGAAGTTCTTTTCGCTCAACAAAAAGAAGCTCAAGTGGAACTGAACGGTTTGTACAATGTCGTTATTGAACAAGTTGAAAAACCACTTCTTGAACTTGCGCTTCGCGCCTACAACGGCAACCAAGTGAAAACCGCACAAATGCTTGGCATCAACCGCAACACGCTTAAAAAGAAAATTGACAACTACAAGATTCGCGTAAAAAAATTGAATTAAGCAGCAGCGGGCCTTCTTAGAACCACCAACTTGTTTTTGACCCGCAATTGTTTTTCTTGGTCTTTAATTTCGTTACTCTTAGAGGGGTTCAATGAGTACGAGAATTCCACCTCAGAATCTTGAGGCAGAACAATCCATCTTGGGCGGTCTAATGCTAGACCGCGAGGCTTTAGATCAGATCGGCGATCTTTTGATGGCCGATGATTTCTATAAGCCCGCTCATCAAAAGATCTATAACGCGATTAAAGATCTGCACAGTAAAAATCAGCCGATTGATATCATCACGGTCACCAACGTCCTTCAGGGCGAAGGTTCCATGGATATGGTCGGTGGGCCTGAATACTTAATCAGTCTTTTAGATAAAACCATTTCGTCAGCTAATATTTCTTCACACGCTAAAATCGTGAAAGACAAGGCGACTTTACGTCGTTTGATCCAAATCAATAGCCAGTTGATCGAAAAAGCTTACGAACAAGATTTTACGGACGTGGAGTCTTTCGTAGACCAAGCGGAATCCGAGATCTTTAAAATCGGCGAAAACAAAACCAAAACGGGCCTTGTGGGCTCAATGGAAATCGTAAAGGCTTCGATTCAAAAAATCGAAGAGCTTTATAAAAATAAAGCCGAAATCACCGGTATCGGAACAGGCTTTAAAAAGCTTGATGAAATGACCGCGGGTCTTCACCCGGGTGAAATGACCATTATCGCCGCTCGTCCGTCAATGGGTAAAACCGCGTTCTCTCTGAACGTCGCTCAACATATTGCTCTTCGTCTGAAAAAGACGGTTGCTTATTTCTCTTTAGAAATGGGTAAAGAATCGATGATGATGCGTATGTTGTCTGCGGAGTCCAAAGTCAGCATGAGTGAAATCCGTAATGGTCGTATTCAAGATTCGGCATGGCCCAAGTTGATTAACGCGGCCAGCGCTCTTAGTGAAGCTTCGATTTTCATCGATGATACACCAGGGATGTCACCCTTTGAGATTCGTTCTCGCGCGCGTCGTTTAAAGGCAGAGCATGGTCTTGATGTTATCATGATCGACTACTTGCAGTTGATGAGCATGAAGCAAAAGTTCTCTTCGCGTGAACAAGAGGTTGCAGAGATCTCAAAATCTTTAAAGTCTATTGCCAAAGAACTGCAGATTCCAATCATCGCCCTTGCCCAGCTGAATCGTGGGGTTGAGGGGCGTACCGAGAAAAAACCAATGTTATCGGATCTGCGTGAGTCCGGATCGATCGAGCAAGATGCCGACGTTATCATGATGCTTTATCGTGATGACTACTATGACAAAGAAAACCCCGACAAACAGGGTCATGCGGAAGTCATCGTCGGTAAGCAACGTAATGGTGCCACGGGCCCAGTAAAATTACGTTTCGATGCTCAGTACAATAGATTCCGTGACGCGGAACCAGAAGGTCATAGTGGGGGCGGCATTGCGCAAATGCCTCCACCACAAGCGCCACCTCCTATGCCGGGCGGCAGACCTAAAAACTTTGCCCCAGGAGCTCCTGCATAGTTATGATGGATTTCTATGAAGTCCGTACTGTATTGGTTTCGCCGAAATAATATTGATCAGAACTTCAAACCCGTCATCTTAGTGACGGGTTGTAATCGCGGCATTGGTTTAGCCCTAGCCCAGATGCTTTATCACTGTCATGAATATCGCGTGATCGCCACGGTTCGCGAAAAAAGTCTGGAAGAAGCAAGGGCTCGATTTCCCCAAAACGATCGCTTTCAAGTTTTACCGATGGATGTGACCAGCGAAGAAGATCGTTCGCGACTTTACAATGATATCCAAAAGCTGTGGGGTGGGGTGGATGTTTTAATTAACAACGCCGGCATTTCTTATCGTTCGGTCGTGGAACACATGACCGAAGAAGATGAAAAATTGCAGTTAGCCACAAATTATCTCGGCCCCATGAGTTTGATTCGCCTTTGCATTCCTCATATGCGCGATACCGGCCGCGGAAAGATCATTAATATTTCTTCGGTCAGCGGGATGCTAGCGATGCCGACGATGGCCTCCTATACCGCCTCCAAATTCGCTCTGGAGGGGGCGTCCGAGGCTCTTTGGTACGAGATGCGACCTTTTGGTGTCAGGATCGTACTTGTGCAACCCGGATTCATTCACAGCGATTCTTTCAAAAATGTTTATCACACCAAACATTCTGAGCCGACTTTGAATTGGAGCGGGCCGTACAGTGATTTTTATCAGAATATGAATCCCTTTGTGGGAAAGATGATGAATCTCTCGCGTACGACGCCAGAAAAGGTCGCTCAACAAATTTTAAAAGTTATTAAAACCGAAAACCCTCCCTTATGGGTGCCGGTTACACTTGATGCTATTGTTTTTTATTACCTGCGCCGATTGCTGCCGCGCCGTTTGCTTTTACCTTTTCTTTTTTGGTGTTTACCCAACGCACGACACTGGGCCAAAAACTACACCCATCGGCGCCGATAGCCTGCCCAGAGCGGTTTTGCTGGACCAAGGCCCTATTTGCTTCTTTGCTGTTGAGTTCCCTTTAACCTCTTGATTTGCTAAGGGCGTCTCATGGATAGAGACACGCTTGATAAGCACGGAGGCTGATCATGGCTAAGGGTTTGACGCAGGAACTGATCGCAGCAACAGGACTTCCACAAGATCCGGTTGAGCGTGAGTTCAATAAAATTTTAGAACGTTACGGAAAAAGCCAAGACGAGCTGACTTTAGAAGAGTTGCGCGAAGTAATGGCTGACTACCTTCAAATCGTATTCTTAGAACTTGCCGAAGAAAATCGCGAACTCAGCGCATAGAAAAAAGGGCGCCCCTGTTGCGCCCTTTTCAAAAAAACACCTAAATTGAATTTAGGATTTAGATTCCTTCACCATCAAGTCCATCAAGATCTGACAGAGAGCCCGGTTTTACAGACAACTGAGTTAAAGCCGCATTGATGAATGTTCTTTCTGATTTAACTTTTGTGTAAACACTTGCAAGAGAGCAGTCGTCGACACCATTTTTACCAGCACCCCGGCTTGTTACACCCCATACATACTCAACACCGGCAACATTGATGAATGCTGGACCGCCAGAGTCCCCGTGGCAAGCACCGCGACCATTTTGTTGATCAAGTATGATTTCGTTTTTTCCCAAATTACCAGCAACTTCAACGTTTACTTTGCGAAGAGTGTTGTCGCTTTCGGTATTCACCCCATCAGTTTTATTCAAACCATAACCAGCTAAAGTAACCACCGCACCTTCAGTTAAAACAGATTCGTCATCAAGGAATTTTGCGATTTCATAACCGCTCGCTTTAGCTCCGGCAAAACGAATCACGGCTACGTCATGGGCATCCGCCCCTTCCGTCGAAGATCCATATTGTGGGTGAATAAGAGCATCCGTCACCAAACGAACGTCCGTGCGTTCCATCTTATTTAGATCGCGACTGAAGATCACATAAAGAGCGATAGATTTATATTCTTTTTCGGTAGGAACGCAGTGACCCGCAGTCAAAACCACATTATCGCTTAAAAGAGAACCTGTGCAGATGAATTGGCCTTCTTTACCATCTTCTGTCGTCACCGAAGCGATGATCGCCACCGTTGATTTAGAGATTGTATCTTGGGCTTCAACTTGAACGCCTCCGATTATAGAAGAACCGGCTGCCGCGATTTCCTCAGTGTTTTGCGCTTTCTGAGAACACGCTATGACTGACAAAGATAAAACGCTTGTAAGAACCGCAGCTTTCAAAAGATTCATGGAATTCATGGAACCCCTCCCCTTGGTGGGTGGTTAAACACCCAATTTGGAACCAGGGCAATACAATTTTTCAAATGCTGATCATAAGCGTTTGTTATGGAAACCGTTAACCGGGAAGAATTTACAAAGGCTGAATGATTTTAGGAATAAAAAAAGGGAGCCGTTTCCGACTCCCTTTTTAAAATTTACGTCAGTAAATCTATTAAGCGCGCTCTACAGAAATTTGGATTTTTGCTTCCAAACCTTCAGCGTATTTTACCAAAGCTTTGTGTTGACCCAATACTTTGATCGGCTCTTCCAAGTGGATGTCGCGACGATCGATTGAGTAACCAGATTTTTGAAGCTCTTTAGAAATATCTGTAGTTGTTACAGTACCGAAAAGCTTATCTGTTTCACCAGCTGGCAATTTGAATGTCACAGTAGTGCCGTTGATTTTGTTCAAAAGCTCTTGGCGCTCTGCCAATGCTTTTTTCTTTTTAGTTTCAGCAACACGTTTCAAGTGTTCGTATTCTTTTACGCGTTTTTCAGTAGCTTCTGCTGCCAATTTACGTGGAAACAAGAAGTTACGTGCGAAACCTTCTGATACGTTAACTAGTTCGCCTACACGGCCTACATCTTTAACGTCTTTTTGAAGAATAACTTTCATGTGATCTCCTTAACTTTGGCCTTAACCAAAGCGCTATTAATTCGAAGGTGGGTTTTCAACGGGCTTCATCATTTTGCGAATGCGCCGTCTGAAATCCAACCAGTAGTCAGCCCAACCAACCACGCTCAACACGAGCAGAAGTTGTCCGACCAAGATTATGTACGTCAAAATTCGGGTGAAGACACCGGCCTTCATCGAATTCAGAAATACCTCCAACACCGCCAGCCCTTGAAAGAAATAAAGAACGATACAAACGTTCACTATGTTCACTGCAGGAATAGCAATGGCCTTACCGCCAAAACTCACCATCGTTAGAAGGAAGGCAATCATCGCAACCCAAACCATATATTCAGGCACACGATATTCTAACAACTTGAGCTGAGAGGCCGTCTTTTCATGGGGCAAATTGAGCCATGAAAAAACCCTTCTCTCAAACATTAATCCCACTCCTAAAGCGATCATTAAAAGGATCACTACAGTTGAAGGAAGCTGCTGAATCAGAATCTCTGGGTCCAACTTCGCCATCGGGTTCATCTCTTGAACCTTCGTCGTAAATTGCTCCGCAAGTTTCACAACTTCAGCGTACGTGTTAATCCCGCTTTGCTTGAAGACGATAATCAGTCCACCAACCGCAGTCAGTGACCCAATCAAAACCCCTAACACCCCGGAATGCCACCATCCAAAACCCTTGCGCTCAAATTCGGTATAAGCTCCTAAAGTCATCCAAACAGAGCCTAAGAACAGCGCGAGCGGCTGAATGTTGAGGAGCCACGCGGCCCCTGTCACCAACAGTCCCAAAATCCAAAAGGCACGGGGACCATAAGTTTTGCGTAAAACGCGTAGAAGAGGAGCCCCAAGAACCAAAGTGAGCATCGACAACAAAATCGAGAGAGACGCAATTGTGATGAACTTTTGGGGTGAGGCTTTCAACTATTACTCGCCTTTATCGTAACGGTCAGAACGCTCAGCTTTAGCTGCAGCAAAAGCGGCTTTACGAGCAGCCATTTTTGCTTCGCGCTCTTTTTCACGAGCTGCAGATTCCGCAAGACCTTTTTTGAAGCCTTCCAAGAATTTGCCTAGTGATACACGCTCGTCCAAGCGAGTGTGCATGAAGCGAAGTACTTTATCATTGATGCGCATTGTACGCTCAAGCTCAGCGATAGCTTGAGTGTCCGCTTCAAATGTAGAGTGGAAGTAAATCGCTTTTTTTAGCTTACCAATTGGAGTTGCTAGAGTGCGTTTTCCCCAAGTTTCCAGCGAGTTGATTGAACCTTTGAAAGATTCAATAGTCGCTTTATTCTTTTTGAAAAGCTCTTTTTGCTCATCAGCGGTAGCATCTGGATGCATTAGAACCACAACTTCGTATGGCATCTTTGCAGTAGTTTTAGAAAGTTCCATGAACTTATCCTTTCGGTTGGTCTGACCTTTTGAGGGGCCAGGTTTCGCATCCGCCTTTTGACGGACACAAGGACGACTTTTATTAAAATGTTTAGAGGGTTTAGCACGGCTAAGGCCCAAGCACAAGGATTAGGCATTTGAATACCAAAGAATCCGGTCCTAGAATAATCAAATGGTTACGTTTATTGAGATCATCGAAGGCGCGGCAGAAGGCTCTCGATTTAAAATTGAAGACGGAATGACGATCGGAAGATCGAAGTCAGATATCGTCGTGAAAGACCCGAAGATTTCTTCGACCCATGCTCAGATCGCAATAAACAGCAAAGGACAGTTCGTAATGGTTGATTTGGAGTCCTCTAACGGGCTTCACATCAACGGCCGCCGTGTAAAGAAAGTCGCGTTATTACCAGGAGTTATCTTTGAGGTGGGTCGGACCGTGTTTAAGGTCATCACCGTTGAAGAAACCGAGGCCGCTGACTTTAGTAGAATCATAACGTGGCGCACAATGCTGGGTGGGTACCTCCACGAAGTGCAGGCTCCGGAAAGAACGGCCGGGCTTACTTTGCAAAGTTTTAGTCCCGCACTAAGGCTGCAATTCGTTCAAGGCATCCAAACTGATGAGGAAATTATTTTAGGTTATGGCCCTCGCCAAGCAGGTTCAGATTCTTTAGACATCGAACTTTTAGATGAAGAAGCCCCCGAAGAAGCCTTCGAACTGCACGCCGGCCCGGGTGCTGTGGAAATTCGGATTCATTCTCACAAAGTCACCCTAAATAAGAAGTCTGTAAAATCCGACATGCTTAAAGATGGGGACTTGATCGCGTTAGGAAACACTCTTATTAAAGTGTCCTACTTATAGAAGGATTCATGCAAACCACACCGAAGACGACAGGAACATTCGACAGCTTTGATGGCACTCCGATTTATTACGAAGTGCGCGGGCAGGGAGAGCCTTTAGTTCTGGTTTACGGCATTGCGTGCATCATCAATCACTGGCATCACCAAATCGAATACTTCGCCAATAACTATCAGGTCATTACCTTTGATTTGCGTGGCCATCAAAAAAGCAACCCCGTGATCAACATGGACGAGCTTACGATGGATGCACTTTCTAAAGATATTTTAGGAATGCTTAAACATTTAGGAATTAAAAAAGCGCATTTCGCCGGGCACAGCTTTGGGGCCCCCGTGATTTTAAATACCTACGCAATGAATCCCGATGTGTTTTTGTCGATGACCTTTATTAACGGTTTTGCGAAAAATCCGATTAAGGGCATGTTTGGTCTTGATGTGGTGGAGCCATTTTTTTATTTCGTAAAATCCCAGTACGAACATCAACCCCTGTTGTGGAATAGCCTGTGGAAAATGGCCGTAGATAATCCGATGTCGATGTATCTGGCGGCGCTCGCGGGTGGATTTAATCTTAAGGTCACTCACTTTAAAGATATCGAAGTTTACATGCGTGGAGTGGCGCGCTTAAACCTGCAAGTCTTTTTAAAACTTTTTGAAGAGCTGATGAGATACGACGGTGAAACGGTCTTACCAACAATCGAAGTGCCCGCGCTTGTGATCGCAGGCGAAAAAGACATGGTGACTCCACTGCGGTTTCAATATCACTTTAAAGAAACTATTAAACATTCTGAGTTCGTGCTTGTTCCTTATGGCTCCCATTGCACGCAGCTTGATTTTCCTGACTATACCGATCTGAAGATGGAAAAATTCCTTCAATCTGTTGAAAAGCCTTCTAAGACTAAAAAATAAAAAGCCACCGGTTTCCCAGTGGCTCTTCCTAGCTAAGAGGGTTTAGGGCTTTCGCCCTAAACATATTATCTCCAAGCCGCTTTCGTAATATCAAAACCGTAACGGTTGACTGAATCATCCGAGGTGAATTTGATTTTTACGTATTCACCATCAACGGGTGTTGCGAATGAATCGTCATTTTTTCCGCTCATCGTTGCTACTTTTTTACCGTTAGCATCGAAAAGTTCTACTTTGTCGTATTCTCTTTCCGTATCAAATTTTTCGAAATACAAAGCGACTTGCTTTGCACCTGGAACACGAACTTCGAATTCCATAGATGATTTTTCTTTGTATGGGTGCGGAGAAGAAACTGACACCGCTACTGTTTGCCAGTTGATTGGATCATTGGCATCTGGTGGAGGCGTTGTATTTGTTAACATCGCCCAAGCATCCGCCATACCGCCTTTAGCTTTACCGCGAAGACCCGCAATCGGACGAGACGTGGCAAGAATTCGATCTTTCATTTGCACGCCAGTCAAAGTCGGTTCATTAGAGGCCAACAACGCCGCCATACCTGACACGTGAGGAGCCGCCATTGATGTTCCAGACCAAGAATCGTATGTTCCACCCTTTACTGATGAATAAACATTCACACCCGGCGCACCGACGTGAACTTTTGTTTTACCATAATTAGAGAATGAAGCGATTTGACCACGGTTATCAACCGCCGCCACTGAAAGGACGTTAGGTACGTCATAAGTAGCAGGGTAAGTCGGGCTTGAATCGTTATTGTTTGACTCATTGCCAGCAGCCGCTACGAAAATAGCGCCCGCCGCATTAGATCGTTCGATCGCCTGTTTCAGCGTTTCAGAGTAGCCACCGCCACCCCAAGAGTTTGAAAGAACTTTTGCACCTTTAGAGGTTGCGTAATCAATGGCTTTCAATGCGCCATCAAGACTTCCTGATCCGCTTGCCGAAAGGAATTTCACGCCCATGATACGAACATTCCACGCAACGCCCACGATACCTTTGCCGTCGTCACCTTTAGCACCGATAGTGCCAGAGCAGTGAGTTCCGTGACCGTGATCATCAAGAGGATTTCCAGTCGGAGCATTGGCATTTACGAAACTTGCCCCATAGATATCGTCTACGATTCCGTTGCCATCATCGTCAACGCCAGCTTGACCTTTTAATTCTGCTTCATTAGTCCACATATTGTCTTTAAGATCTGGATGATTGAAATCCACACCTGTATCGATAACTGCAACGATCACGTCGCGAGAACCCGTTTGAATATCCCACGCTTTTTCAGCATTGATGTCCATGCCGGCGATACCATCTTTCTTTTGAGAGTCCGGTTGGCCGATGTTTTTCATACCCCACAATTGACCCAACATTGGATCATTCGGAGTTTTACTAATACGATAAATGAAATTGGGTTCAATAATATCAACATCAGGATGTTCTGAAAGAGACTTTACAACTGTTGATTGAATCTCAAACATCGGACGTTTGATCACGATGATGTTTTGATTTGGAATCACGTCTTTAATATATCCAAGCTCTGTGCTTAGAACTGACAGTGATTGCGATGAAATTGGAGATTTCAATTTAACGATGAATTCTCCTGGTACTGCTTCTGGTTCTGCGGCGAAAACATTCGCTGCTACCATCAAAGCGCCCAACGTTGCCAATGCGGCTCTTCCGATAAGCCCCTTCATAAATCCCCTCCCTCTTAGAGAAAATAATCCCGAGAAAAACTTCGCGGAGGAGGCAAATATTTCCCCGACCACGCAGTTCCAAAATGGTACCAACGCGTCCAGGGCCTGGTTACTGGATTTTGTGAAAATAAAGGGGAAAGCTTAAATTTTAGTAAGAAAGTCTAGTTAGAACTAGACCATCGTCTAGTGCGAAACGCTAGGAGACCGCTTTTTTCTTAGTCGATGGTCGGGGTTTTCCGGACTGTGGCGCAAGCGAGGTCTCTATAAAATCAAAACTCAACTGCTGGGGAGTTTGAAATACCACGACCTTTTCTGGAGATTCCGCGATCTCGCGCTTTTCAGAAGGTGTTGCGACATTCACGCCTGTAGATGCTTTAATAAGATGTTTGATAAAGGCTTCTTTGACTCCTTGTGGAGCATCTTTTTTGAAACCCAATTCAGCCATCAATTGATCTATCTTCTTCATAACCAATCCTTAGTCTAGGTTTCGGTATCTAGGATGTGGAACTTAAGAAGAAAATCAAAGGTGAGGGACCAAGCTGTCTCTAAATAAAACGACCGGTCCGCTGCGCCGCTCAGGTTAAAAATTTAAAGCGTGTTGCGTATTTTTTTTCAAACCTTCACGCCACAAAAAACAATCCCCGCCGATGCGGGGATATATCTGTATGAAATGTTTAAGTAATTAAAAAACTAGATGGGTTAAGAGCGACGAGGAACAAGGCCTACCGCCTCGTAGACTTTCTTAATCGTTGCTTCGGCCCGGATCGCCGCACGCTCAGCACCTTGAAGCAAAAGCTGGTCTAAATGATCTTGGTTTTTCATAAGATCATCATACTTTTCGCGCACGGGTTTCAGGGTTTGCACCACGACTTCCGCAAGGTCTACTTTCAAGTGACCGTACATTTTGCCTTCATAGTCTTTTTCAAGCTGTTCGATGGATTTTCCGCTTAATACAGAATAAATCGTCAAAAGATTTGAAACGCCGGCTTTGTTTTCAACGTCAAATTTGATTTCAGTTCCCGAGTCTGTCGCCGCGGACTTGATTTTCTTTTCGATTTTTTTTGCGTCATCAATGCACAGTATGAAATTCTTTTCGTTTTCATCCGTCTTAGACATTTTCTTTGTCGGATCTTGCAAAGACATAATGCGCGCGCCTTCTTTAGGAATCATCGGCTCTGGCATTTTGAATACACCCTTCGTGTAGCGGTTTTCAAAATAGCCAACAAGATCACGACAAAGCTCTAAATGTTGTTTTTGATCTTCACCCACCGGTACGAAATCGGCTTGATACAAAAGAATATCTGCGGCCATCAAAACCGGATAAGAAAACAAACCAGCATTAACGTTCTTTACATGTTTTTCCGCTTTTTCTTTAAACTGAGTCATGCGATTCAAATAACCCATCGGAGTTAAGCACGTCAGAATCCAGGAAAGCTCTGTATGTTGGTACACGTGAGATTGCGCAAAGATCGTGTTCTTTTGCGGATCAAGACCAAGCGCCAAGTACTGCGCAAAAAAACTGTAAGTTCTTTTTCTAAGAACTTCCGGATCTTGATGCACCGTCAACGCATGCAAATCAGCCAAGAAATAAAGACAGTCATATTCGTCTTGCAGTTTCGTCCAGTTATTGATCGCACCAATATAGTTACCTAGTGTTAGATCCCCTGTTACCGTACTGCCGCTTAAAACTGTTTTTTTATTTCCCATAGGGCCACCATAACAAATCAGCCAAATTTGGCCTAGGGCTAAACGGCGCGTCAGCAGCGGCTAATGATCTAGAGAACGATTAAATTATCTATCTACTAGCATTTTTTCGAGCTTCTCAAGACGAGCTCTGAAAACGGCGTTTTCATTTTTGAGTTTTTGTACCTCGTCCTTTAAGTTGTCTTTCTCGGACTTGAGTTGAGATAATTCTATGGTGTTAGACGCCACCCCTCTATGTATTTCAGCGCTGTCTGTAAGCCATTTTTTATAAAGCTCTTTGGTGGCATTGATAAGCGGAGCCACTAGCTCTGGATATGCCACGGATTTATACCCCTCCCTGTCTGTTACCACAGCTTCGGGAAAGACTTTTTCGATCTCTTGGGCAATCACCCCCATGTCTCGAGTCTCTTTAAATCTTTTTTCTGGAAATTCATTGTTGCGCCAGTCAAATGTCACACCTCTAATTTGCAGAATCTTATCAAGCGCATTTTCTATATTCGATATGTGACGTTTGTATCTTACATCCGATGAGTTCACGTAAGCACTTGTTCCCCGGACACTGCCATTGACGTCCAAAGTGTATGACGGCGAGGTGGTGCCTATACCTAAGGTGCCACTAAAGTAAGAGGGCTTGTTGTTGGCCGAGTAAAATGCGAAGTCGTTGGTGGCGGATCCTGTTGGGGCGGCAAGGTACACACCATAACGGTTGGCAATTGAGCCTGACGTGTTCACCGTGTGTTTAACATAAAGCCCATACCAATTAGAGACCGTCGCGCCGCTGATTGAGTCATTGATTTTAATGCCGTTGTAGTTGGTAACCGTAGGCCCTTGTAAATCTCCCGAAGAAATAAATGAATTAACTTCGGTCACGGTACGCATTGTTGAAGACCGCACGTCCGATCTGATACCACTGAGGGCCACTGAAGAGCTGTCACTGTTGTCGTTAATGGAACCCTTTACAGCATCAACTTCGCCAATATTATACATGCTGTCCACATCGATGGTTACGTATCCTAATATGGAACTATTTACCACTCCCGCGCTCTGATTGGCTGCCGGGTTGAGATTTAAGAGCGAATAGATGCCCGTAGAGGTAGTTGCGGCGGTTGAATTCAGATTTGTTTCCAGTTTTGCGGAAGGACTGGGGGTCCCTATCCCTACATTGCCCCCGGAAGGGTTCAGTACAATATTTCCCTTGGTAGCATTGCTCGAAGAATCCAGTGTTAAAGAGTTGCCAGAACTAGTGCCTCCATAAAGGGTCTGCCCGCCAGAGCGCCCTGCTAAACGAGCATATTGCGAAAAAAGATCGCTAGAGAGCGCACTAAAACTTGGCACTCCGGAGGAATTTGTGGTCAACACGGAACTGTTCGCAGTGGCAAGTCCCCCAACTACATTATTCGCAGAAGAATAAAGCAATTGGTTTGCCGCGGTTGTGGAGGGGTAACTAGCGGTGCTAAAGATGGGTCCGGTCACACCATATTGCAAAATCGATCCGCTGGTACTTCCGGACACCGCGGATAGCGAGGTGCCGTTAGAGTTTGAAGCAATTACGCTATAGTTGGCAAAGCTCGTTGCGCCTGTTCCTCCGTTAGCGACCGGCAGGGTGCCTGTGATGTCTGCGCCTAGAGAAATAGCGTTTCCTCCGGAAAGCACACCAGAAGCATTGTTTTTTACAAACCCAGCGGTCGTTAAGCTAGATAGAGTGAGGGCTGAGAATGTTGGACTTGCTCCGGTGTGAATATTTTGAGGTGTCGACAAAGTGATAGAGTTTGCCCCGTTGTTCACGACGATCTGATTGCTTGTGCCGGATACGGTTTTATATTCGTAAGCCGTGGCCCCACTGTTCATTGCTAAAATTTGGTTTGCAGTTCCCAGGCCCGTGAGGCCCGTCAATGAAAGCACCGGAGCTGAGCCGCCGCTCGATACTAAAGGAGCGGTCGCCGTTACAGAAGTCACCGCTCCCGTGTTTAAGGACTGCCAAGAAAGATTTCCCGAGGTGTCAGACACCAGCGCCTGTCCTGTAGAGCTTGCGGGCGAAGTCGGCAGTCTAAGTATATAACTGGTACCTATAGTCGTTGATGGACCCTGCAACGTCACAGTGTTGCCACCTGAGCCAGCGGTGTACACATTTCCGGTGTTTGCCGCATACACAAGATTTCCGCTGATGGAGTCCCCGGTCTTTAGAACATTCAGAGAGGCCGCACCTGTCAAACTAGCGGTGATGTTGCCCGCAGTAAAATTTCCTGAGGAGTCTCTCTTAACGATGGTGCTGGCGGTGTTGGTGTTGGTTGCGGAGTTTGCTAATATTTCCGCACTGTGAATATTTGCTGCTGTGGATGTGCCGACGCTTGCGACGGAAGGATTGGGGTAGAAGCCAGACAAATCCCCGCCAGCTGAACCACTGGTAGTGGTTGATAAAGTTGTGGCGGTCCACTTTGATCCGTCAAACTGGAGAACCTGATTTAAAGTCGGGGCCGTATTGGAAATGGAAACGTTCTTAATTTTATCGACCGAGATCGCCGAAGCGTTTCCGCTTATATCCCCAGCAAATGTAAAAGAGGTGCCGATCTTGTTGTTAAAGGTCGTCCAATCTGTAGAGGTGAGATAGCCATTTTGTGAGTTAGACGCAGCCTGAATAGTGATGTGAGGAGTAGATGTCCCGTTGACAACACTTAATGGAGAAGAAACCGTCAAATCCGTCACTGTACCACCCGATGCTCCGCTAACCCCAGAGCACCCGAAGGTTTGGGAAGAGGCGTTCCAGGTCAAAAAACTTCCCCCGCTACAATTAGTTCCGCTATTTATTGCTGATTTTAGCACAAACTCAGAAGCCCCATATGCGCCAAGCTTTTGGGACGATTGTGCGTACCCAGCAAAAGGAACTGATCTGATTGCAGTATCTGGGGAAATCAACTTCCACCCATTACCATCGTAAAATTGAACTCTCAACATACGTCCATCAGCACTCGAGGCCGTATAAGTGCTTGAACCAGCCACACAACTAGATCCCGAACAAGAGCCACAGGTATAATTTTTAGCATTGTTAAACGAGTCAATAACTGTAAATGAACCTGTGTTTGGCCAAACGATGGTACCTGCTCCGATCGGAACATCAAAAACTCCGGCTGAGTTGGCCATATTGTACCCGGTGACTTGCTCTTGATAAATTAAGCACGTCCCCGCCGGATCGGTGATTTGGAAAATAAAACTGACATTGGAATACTGAAGGGGAGATCCGTCCGATTTAATTATTCTGCCTTGATAGGTGAGGGCATTCGAGGTGCCTCCAACCACGGCCTCGGCAGAGCGCGATACTCCGGCGACACTCAACAACAATGATAGGAATATTTTTTTGTATTGCATGTTGAACGTTCCACAAGGCCCGAGAAAATTCGGACACCAATAAGTTGTAGTTCAATATATTTATCGGTACTTAATGAAATTTTTTAAGGGTATGATTATGTACCGCTCGATTTAAATGCGGTTATAGATATGAAAACAGTTCGTATAGCCAAGAAGCATTACTATTTGTACACCTTTAGTATGCAAAGAGCGGGGCGCTATCCAGCGCCGCCGTCTTTGTGTTTTTCGCGTTTTGTTGTCTGAGCGACGAAGAATTCACGATTCATACGAGCGATATTGGTAAGCTGGATGTCCTTCGGACAAGCCACTTCACAAGCACCTGTGGTGGTGCAAGATCCAAAGCCTTCGGCATCCATTTGTCCTACCATACGCATCGCACGCTCTTTACGCTCCACCTGACCTTGTGGAAGCAACGCCATGTGAGAAATCTTTGCCGACGTAAATAACGCCGCCGAAGCATTCTTACAGGCCGCTACGCAAGCACCGCAACCAATGCAAGTTGCTGAAGACATCGCTTCGTCGGCATCTGCTTTCGGGACCAGGATCGCATTGGCATCAACAGCATTCCCTGCATTTTGTGAAATAAATCCGCCAGAAGAAATAATACGGTCAAAAGCAGAGCGATTGACCATCAAGTCTTTAATCACCGGAAATGGTGACGCGCGGAAAGGTTCGATCGTTAAGGTTTCACCGTTTTTAAAGTTGCGCATATGCAACTGACAAACTGTGGTTCCACGCTGAGGACCGTGCGCCTCGCCATCAATCACAAATCCGCAGGCACCACAGATACCCTCACGGCAGTCATGGTCAAAGGCGATAGGCTCATCACCCTTAGAAACCAGCTCTTCATTCACGGCATCTAACATTTCTAGGAAAGATGCGTCTTCCGACACGTTCTTGGCTTGAAGCTCAACAAACTTACCCTGATCTTTAGGGCCTTTTTGTCTCCATACTTTTAACGTCAAATTAATATTTTTTCCACCAGACATTTTACGCCTCTTATTTATAGCTACGAGTTGCTAAGTGTACGTTTTCAAAAGTCAGCTCTTCTTGATGGCGCACGGAAGGTTTATTATCTCCTGTGTACTCCCAAGCGGCCACGTGACAGAAGTTTTCATCATCACGTTTTGCTTCACCATCCACTTGATACTCTTCACGATAGTGACCACCGCAAGACTCTTTGCGCTCTAAAGCATCACGGCACATAAGCTCACCCAGCTCGATGAAATCCGCCACGCGCCCCGCTTTTTCAAGCTCGACGTTCAGGTAATTTGCATCGCCTGGAATACGTACGTTATTCCAGAATTCCTCTTTGATTTTTGGAATTTCTTGAAGCGCTTTTTTAAGCCCGGCCTCGTTACGACCCATACCACAGTATTCCCACATGATATTTCCTAGCTCTTTATGGAAGCTATCCACCGTGCGGTTTCCTTTGATATTCATAAGTTTGCTGATTTCGTTTTTAACACCGTCAGCAGCTGATTTAAAGGCGTCGTGTGTGTTTGTTACTTTTTCAAGTTTTGTACCACCAAGGTAGTTACCTAAAGTGTACGGAAGAACAAAGTAACCATCAGCCAAACCTTGCATCAATGCCGAAGCGCCCAAACGATTCGCGCCGTGATCTGAGAAGTTGGCTTCGCCGGCAACAAAAAGTCCTGGGATCGTTGATTCCAAATTGTAATCCACCCACAAGCCACCCATTGTGTAGTGAGGAGCAGGGTAGATCATCATCGGCTGTTTGTAAGGATTTTGTCCGGTGATCTTTTCATACATTTCAAAAAGATTTCCGTAACGCTCTGAAATTTTATCTTCACCTAAGCGTTTGATAGAATCCGCAAAGTCTAAGTAAACAGCTTTACCCGATTCATTCACACCGCGACCTTCATCGCAACGATACTTCGCCTGACGAGAAGCCACGTCACGTGGAGCTAGATTACCAAAAGACGGGTAGACACGCTCTAAGTAATAATCGCGTTCGTTTTCTGGAATTTGTGAAGGATGACGTTTATCACCTACAGCCTTTGGAACCCAAACACGTCCGTCATTACGAAGTGATTCTGACATCAAAGTGAGCTTGGATTGATTTTCACCATGCACTGGGATGCACGTTGGATGGATTTGGGTGTAGCAAGGATTTGCAAAGTAAGCACCGCGCTTATGGGCCTTCCAAGCCGCGGTCACCGCACAATTCATCGCGTTCGTAGATAAGAAAAAGACGTTAGAATAACCGCCAGAAGCGATAACAACCGCATCGGCTTCGTGTGATTCAATTTCGCCCGTCAAAAGATTGCGCACGATAATGCCGCGAGCTTTTCCGTCAATCACAACGACATCAAGCATTTCGCGACGGCTGTAAAGCTCGACATTTTTTGAATCTACTTGTCTCATCATTTCAGAGTAAGCACCTAGAAGAAGCTGCTGACCTGTTTGCCCACGCGCATAGAATGTACGAGACACTTGCGCACCACCAAATGAACGATTGGCAAGTGTTCCGCCGTACTCCCGAGCAAATGGCACGCCTTGAGCCACCATCTGATCGATGATGTTTGCCGAAACTTCCGCCAAACGATAAACGTTCGCTTCGCGCGCACGGAAGTCACCACCTTTTACGGTGTCATAAAAAAGTCGGTAAGTAGAGTCGCCGTCATTTTGATAATTTTTCGCAGCATTGATACCACCTTGCGCCGCCACTGAATGGGCACGGCGAGGGGATTCATGCACACAGAAAGCTTTTACTTTATAGCCAAGCTCTCCTAAAGTTGCGGCTGCAGCGCCACCCGCAAGCCCTGTTCCGACAACGATAACGGTGTGTTTACGTTTGTTTGCCGGGTTGACAAGTTTGTAGTTAAATTTTGTTTTTGTCCATTTAGACTCAATAGGACCACTTGGAATTTTGCTGTCTAATTTGTTAGCCATTGCCATTGCTCCTTATTGCATCGATCTCATGAGTAGATAAATAGGCTGCGCGATAAAGCCCGCCGCCACGATGATTCCGTAAGTGATGCTAAGTTTGCGCCACATATCGCGGTAGGTGCCTTCCATCAGACCCAAAGATTGAAACGTCGATCCGACGCCATGTTTTAAATGGAAACCAAGAATGAAAAGAGCCACCAGATACCAAACGACGTAACCCGGTTGTTGAAAGACTTCTTCCATCAGGCGAGCCAAGTCACGCATCGGCACCCCATTCACCGTTGTTTCATAATGGGCGCCGTATTTGAAAGTAATCAAATGCAAAATGATAAAAACCAAAATCAATGAACCTTGAATCGCCATTGTTCTTGATGCCAGCGTGACACGCTTTTCGCCTTTAGCGGAAACAGCGTACCGGCTGCCTTTAGCCGCTCGATTTTGCACCGTTAAAGAAATCGCGAGGTACACATGTGTGATCAAAGCCGCAAGCAGGATCGCTTCCGCAATGTAAATCAATTTTCCACTGGTGATCGCATGCCCGTAGGCGTTGTAGGCGTCGTTACTGACGAAGATAAGTAAGTTCCCGGCCATGTGAGTAAGAACAAAACCTGCCCACACAAGTCCAGAGATTCCCATAATGTACTTTTTCCCGACAGTCGATCGGAGAAATGCTAACATGGTTGAAGCCCCTTCATAGTTGAAAGTATTTTCTCAATAAGTTTACAACTAACTTACTCCTGGGGGGCTTAAGTTGTCCATGATACCCGTCATGTTTCGCGACACGTTAAATATGTAATTTAGTTTTCCCTTTCCTGGACTTGGGATAGAAGAAAGACTCTAAAATACGGGGTAAAAATATGAAAATTTTTGTGTGTATCAAGCAGGTACCCGACACCGAAACGAAAATCAAAATCACTCCGGACCAAAACGGTATTGATACGGCTGGCGTTAAATGGGTTATGAACCCCTATGACGAATATGCTGTTGAAGAAGCGGTGAAGCTTCGCGATGCCAATGCCGGGTCCCAGGTTTGGGTTCTAAGTGCTGGACCAAAAGCTCGCGTTATCGAGTCTTTGCGTACCGCTTTAGCGATGGGGGCCGATGAAGCCATCGTGATTAATGCGGAAAATTTGGATAACTATTCCACAGCAAAAGCCTTGGCCGAGGTGATCAAAGCCGAAGGTGGTGCGAAAGTCATCTTCTCTGGAAAACTTGCGATCGACGACAATGCCTCTTCCGTCAGCCAAATGATGGCGGAATTTTTGAATGTTCCTCACACAACTGTGGTTTCAAAATTTGCTTTCAACGGCGAGAACGTTGTGGTTGAACGCGACGTTGAAGGTGGCGCTAAAGAAGTTGTCCAGATGATGACTCCGGCCGTGGTTGCGGCCAACAAAGGTTTAAATATGCCTCGTTACGCCAGTTTGCCAGGCATCATGAAAGCTAAGAAAAAAGTGATTAAGGAAGTTGAGTTCAGCTCTTTGAACATTCCTGCCACAGACATCAAATTGAAATACACAGGCTTTACATTGCCAGCAGATAAGCCACCGGTAAAAATGCTTTCCGGTGATTCTTCAGCTCAAGCCGCTCAACTAGTTTCTCTTCTTCGCGACGAAGCGAAGGTTCTTTAGGAGTTTGAAATGGGTACAGTATTAGTTTTCGCCGAACAAACAAATGGCAAACTTAAACGCAGCTCGATCGAACTTCTTCAAGCCGCGGCTAAATCTGGTAACAAAGTTGTGGCTGCCGTTTTTGGCTCTCACGCAGGCGACGTAACTGCGGCCGCTGGTCAAAATGGGGCCGCTGAGGTTTACACGGTTAAAGACGGCGCCCTTGATCAATACAATCCAGAGCTTTTCACGGCAAACATGGTTTCCGTGATTGAAAATGTAAAACCAAGCATCCTGCTTGCTTCTGCTTCTTCAACAGGAAAAGACCTTTTCCCAAGGGTTGCGGCACGCCTGGGTGCGGGGATTGCTTCAGATTGTACAGAGCTTAATATCTCTGGTGACAACGTTGTGGCTACGAAGCCTCTGTATTCTGGAAAATGTTTTGCAAAAACAAGCTTTGAAAACTGCTCTTTAAAAATCGTTTTGATGCGCGCCAATCAACTTCCAGTGGCACCGGCGGATGCTGGCAAGTCAGCAACTGTTACTGATCACGCAGCAGCAAAACCAGATCTTAAAACTTTGATCAAAGAAATCGTTAAAGGAACTAGCGAAAAGCTAGATTTGACTGAAGCTAACGTTATCGTCAGCGGTGGTCGTGGTCTTAAAGAAGCTGCTAACTTTAAAGTTCTTAATGATTTAGCAGATGTTTTGGGCGCGACCGTGGGTGCTTCACGCGCGGTGGTTGATGCGGGCTGGGTTTCTCACGGTATGCAAGTGGGTCAAACTGGTAAAACAGTGGCTCCCTCATTGTACATCGCCGTTGGTATTTCAGGTGCGATTCAACACTTAGCAGGGATGAGTGGTTCAAAAGTGATCGTTGCGATTAATAACGACGCCAATGCGCCGATCTTCCAAAAAGCCACCTATGGAATTGTGGGTGACGCTCTTGAAATCGTTCCTAAGTTGACGGAAGAGTTCAAAAAGGCTCTTCATCACTAATCGTGTTTAGGAAATACCTACTTCCTATTATCGTTTATGTCTTTTATCGAACCCTCACATTCACTTGGAGGGTTCGAATCATCGAACCTGACTCTTTAAAAAAGGCCCTAGAAAATAAAGATGGTAAAACTCCGGTCGTGCTCGCGCACTGGCACGGGGATGAGCTGGCGCTTATTTCGATCGTTAAACGCTATCGCATTGCCACCATTGCCTCGCAATCTAAAGACGGTGAGTTGATGTCTAAAGTTCTTGGTTGGTTGGGGGCAAAAACCAGTCGGGGATCTTCCTCGCGCGGGGCCGTTCAAGGTCTCAAGGGTCTTATTCGTTTAATCAAAGACGGGGCTAATTGCAGTTTTGCTGTCGACGGCCCAAAGGGTCCGATATACAAAGTAAAACCCGGTGTTTTTGAGATCTCGCGTATGATTTCAGGACCTGTGTATGCAGCAGGTGTGGCGGTTGATCGCGCCCTTCATTTTCCAAAATCATGGAACAAAACCTTTCTGCCAAAACCGTTTGCGAAGGTCGTTATCTATTGGGTTGGGCCCATGAATCCCGTCGCTAGAGATGCCGACCCAAGAAACCCAGACCTTGCTCTAGAGTTAGAGGTTCTTTTGAACCAGGCAAGGGACCAAGCACGTAAATTCATTGCGGATAATTAAACCTAGTGCTAGCGTTTTAGTACTACGCGTCTTCAACTTTTAAGAGGGACTTTTAAAGTATGAAACTTATTATCAGCATCATGTTGCTTATCGCCTCGACTTCTTTTGCACAGAAAAATGAAGTCGTTGCTCAGGTCGGAAAAAAGACCATCACTCTTGAAGAGTTCAATAAAAAGTTTAATGAGGTCAAAGCCCAATCAGTGAATCCACCAACAAAAGAACTTTTCCTTGAAGACCTAATTCGTTACGAAGTGGGTTTGCAAGAAGCTGAAAAACGCGGTTTTGCTAAAGATCCTATCGTTTTAGAACGTCTTAACCAAGAGATGTACAAAGCCCTTTTAGAGCGCGAATTAGGACCAAGAATCCAAAAAATCCAAGTGAACGACAAAGAGATGCAAGCATGGTACGCAAAAAATCCAGAGCTTCGCACCAGCCACATCTTGATTGAGTTCAAACCTGGCGCAACTCCGCAACAAATTGCAGAGGCAAAAAAACGGGCGGAAGAAATCTGGTCCGAAGTGAAATCAAGCAAAAGACCTTTTGAAGAACTAGTAAAACTTTATTCAGACGATGCTTTATCCAAACAAGCCGGTGGGGATATCGGCTGGCAATCCCGCGTAACGCTTGTGCCAAATTACTACGAAACTGTGCAATCTATGAAAGTCGGTGATGTCCGCGGTCTGATCGAAACTCAGTTCGGCTTCCACATCGTAAAACTGACAGGCCGCAGAAGTTTTGAGAATGCGAACAAGCGTCAAATCCGCGCTGCTGTATTTGACGAAAAAAGACGTCAAATCTTCAATGAATATTTCGCAAAATTGAAAAAATCGTACACAATCAAAGAGAATGCGAGCGCAATTAGGTAAGGATATTCTCTTATGATTTCAAAGAAGAGCCCCGCATTGACGGGGCTTTTTGTTTTTTTAAGCCTGGCCTTGGCCGGCTGTCCGTCAAGCTATCAAAAGATTTCTACCAAGCCCGTAGAAAAGGTGAACGATCACGTTCTTACCAGCCGTGAGTTTGCAAATTTGTTGGCGCGACGTTTACGTCAGTTTGATGCTTTGGCAGCCAAAGATCCAAACAACATTCACCGGATTAAAGAAGAAATTTTAAAAGACTTTTTAGTAAAAAGCTTAACGCTAGATTGGGCCCAAGCCCAAAATATCACGATTTCTGACACCACTTTAGATAAAGAAGTCGACAAACTTCGCGCTAATTACCCCGATGATCTTTCGTTCCGCAGAGCTTTGGCCCAAGAAAATCTTTCCTTTTCAGAGTGGCGCGAAGCGCTTCGTTATTCACTGATCGAAAAAGAGGTTTTCAAAAAAATTAATGAAAAAGTTAAGGCCGTCACCGATGAAGAAATTAAGCGCTATTACGATGATCACAAAGATCGCTATAAACGCAAGGAGCGTGTTTACCTGCGACAAATCGTGGTCGACGAAGAAGCAAAAATAGACGCCATTAAAACCGATCTTAAAACCACCGAATTTGCGACGCTAGCAAAGAAATATTCTATCACTCCTGAGGGAAAAGCGGGCGGAGTCGTAGGTTGGATCGAAAAAGGAACGGTTGATTACTTTGATCCGTTATTTAGCGCCGGATCCGCCCCTCAGGTTATTAAAAGCCCCTTTGGCGTCCACCTTATCCGCGTCGAGAAGAAAGCCCCTGCCAGCACGCAGACCTTGGAAGAGGTTAAACCGCAGATCCTGCGGGAGCTAAAAGCACAACGCGAACAGGCAGAATACGTGGCGTGGCTTGATGCTCAGCTAAGAAGTAGTAAAGTGCTTAAGGACTATGATTTGATGAATTCCATCAAAGTCGATACTCGAGGTGCCAATGATTAAGTTTCTTCTTATTTCTCTAGTAGCTCTCTCTGCCCACGCAGAGGTTGTGGAAAAAACTGTGGCTATCGTGAATTCAGAGCTGGTTTTAGAATCTGATTTCAAAGAATTACAAAAGCGCATTGGCAAGCCGGGCTTAATTGATGAGTCACTTTTATTTGATTCATCCGTAGATTCACTAAAATCAAATCGCAAGGCTCAATTGAACTATCTTATCGACGAAAAGATTCTTCAGTCTGAAGTAAAGCGTTTGAACTTAACCGTGACCAATGACCGCGTTGATTCTGAAATCAAAGATATGGCCAAAAGAAACAATGTTTCTGAGGAGCAGCTTTTAGAAATCATCAAGGGGCAGGGCCTAAATCCGACGGAATATCGTGCTTTTTTAAAAGAAAGTATCGAGAAGCGTTCTTTGATGGATTCAGAGATCATTTCTAAACTGCGTATTGCGGACGAGGATGCTTTAAACGAATATCTTAAAACGTCTCCATCAAGTCGTCCTTCGATTGACGAGTTTAGCGTATCGCACATCTTTTTTAATCCAAAAAAGGGTGGGGCCGAGGCGGCGATGAAGCGTGCGGAAACTGCTTTAGGAAAACTTCGTGCCGGTGAAAACTTTGAAAACCTAGCGCAACAATTCAGCGAAGATCCAAATTTTTCTTCCGGCGGAAGCTTAGGTTCTTTTAAATCCGGCGAGTTCTTACCGGAAATTGAAGAAGCCATTTCAAACTTAAAAGTGAACGAAACAACTCAGATCGTAAAATCACGCATGGGTTATCATATCGTTAAGTTGACTGGGAAAAAGCTAACAACGGATCCTAAATTTGAGGCAAGAAAAGAGGCCATCAAAGCTCAACTTATGGAAGCCAGCTTTAAACGTCAGTTAAAAAACTGGTTGCAAAGCAAGCGCGAAGAATCCTCTATCCGCATCAATGAGTAAAACAAAAGTCGTTGTCACCACAGGCGATATCGACGGCATCGGACTTGAGGTCGCAGCAAAAGCTTTGCACGCTTTGGGTCCACAGAAAAACGTTCAAGTCATTTTATTTCGCTCCGAAAATGCAGATCCTCGCTATTTGAAGTTGCTTGATAAAAAATGGTCACGCATCACTGTTGATTCATTTGAAGAAGCTTTAAAAATCGAAGGTCCTTATTTGGTGGATATCGAGTCCGACTTAGCGCCCGCACGTTGGGTTGAGATCACAGCTCTTGCTTGTTTGAAAAACAAAGTCCACGCGATTGCTACGGCTCCTTTATCTAAAACCAGCATCAAGGCCGCCGGATACAAAGATTTGGGGCACACCGACATCTTAAAGCGCGTTTCAAAATCTAAAAACGTGAATATGGGCTTTGTCGGGGATCAGTTTAACGTCGTTCTAGGTACGGGGCATTCTGCGATCAAAGATGTGCCGTCGAAGGTAACTTTTAAAAGTATTTCTTCTGCACTAAAAAATGCCAATGACCTGAGAAAAAAATTAGATAAAAAACAGGCAAAAAAACCTATTGCCGTGCTGGGATTAAATCCCCACGCCGGCGAAGAGGGTTTGATCGGCAAAGAAGAGCTGAAACTGTTTCCGAAGCTAAAAGCCTTTGCGAAGACTCATAAAATCCCTTTTGAGGGGCCGTTAGTTCCAGATGCCGCGTTTTTTAAAAGCAATTGGAATAAATACTCCCTTTACCTGACGCTTTACCATGATCAGGGGCTTATTCCCTTTAAGCTCGTCCACGGTCAAGACAGCGGGGTCCATATTACTTTGGGCATTCCTTTTGTAAGAACCAGTGTCGATCACGGAACCGCCAAAGACATTTTTGGTAAAAATATCGCCAATCCAAGCTCTATGAAGGATTCTATCATTTGGGCGATAAAATTAGCTCGACTGTAGCTGCCTAAAATTATATTCCTTAATGATTGCAATGATCTGCGGCCGCAAGGCCCGTCTTATTCAGAGGTGACTATGTTTCAACCAGTGATTTTTAGAGAATACGATATCCGCGGCGTTTATAACCAACAATTCGACGACGATTTTGCTCGTTTGCTTGCTCGCGCTTATGTCGTTTACATGAAGAACGAAAAAAATATTTCTAATCCAACAGTGGCTATCGGTTGTGATGCACGCGAAAGCTCTCCAGCCATCGTAAAAAGTTTGGCTAAAGGTTTAATGGAGTCGGGTGCGAATGTTATTCATCTAGGATTAGTAACAACTCCGGTTTGTTATTTTTCAACATTCGAAGTGGCCGGAGTTCAAGGTGCTTTCCAAGTAACAGGTTCCCACAATCCTCCAGAATATAATGGGTTTAAAATTTCTGTCGGCAAAGGAACCATCTTTGGTGTCGAGATCCAAAAACTTTTGCACATCATTCAAAAGGGTCAATACATCGATGGTCAAGGAACTGAAAAGACAATCGACATCAAACCGACTTATTATGATCGCTATAAAAAAGAATTCGGTACGATCAAAAACATCAAATTCGTTTTAGATTGCGGAAATGGCGCGGGCGGTTCAGTTGTGCGCGGTTTATTTAATGCCGTCGGTTTAACGCCGACAATCCTGTTCGAAGAGCCAGATGGACGCTTCCCAAATCATCATCCAGACCCAACGGTTGAAGAAAATCTTGAGGACCTAAAAAAACAAGTCGCTAAAGAAGGTGCCGTTTGTGGTATCGGCTTTGACGGCGACGCGGATCGTATCGGTGTTGTAGATCACACCGGCCGCATGGTTTATGGCGATGAGTTGATGGTTATTATTTCACGCGCGATTTTGGCGGAACAAAAAGGCGCAAAAATTATCGGCGACGTGAAGTGTTCCGATCGTATGTATCAAGACGTGGCTAAGCATGGTGGCGTGCCTATCATGTGGAAAACGGGTCACTCGTTAGTAAAAGAAAAAATCAAGGTTGAAAAAGCTCCGTTTGGTGGCGAGATGTCAGGGCACGTGTTCTTTGCAGATCGCAACTATGGTTACGACGATGCTCCTTACGCGGCTCTTCGCTTGGTGGAAATTTTAGCTAAAACCGGAAAAACCATTCCAGAACTTTTAGAAGGCCTTCCGCCAGCATTCAACACGCCTGAAATTCGTATTGATACCACGGAAGAGAAAAAAGTTTTGATCGTTCAAAAAATGATTGAGGCTTTTCCGGACAAGCCAGGTGCTGACTATAAAGTGGATTTCACTGATGGTATTCGCTTGAGCTTTAAAGACGGGTGGGCTTTGTGCCGCTCTTCGAACACACAACCCGTGGTTGTAGTTCGTTATGAATCAAATACTCAAGCCGGCCTAGACGCTATTAGAAATCGCGTCGAGGCCGTCGTGAATAAATATCTTTAATTCTGATCTACAGAGGCCCCGTGGTACTGCAAGTACGCAGGCCACTGGTCTCCGAAAAATTTCGACGCCTCGTCAGCAGCTCCCTTAGAAACTAGATCCACAAGAATAAGTCCATCGACCGTGTTGAATTGAACGTCACGGTCAAAGGCGATATATTTTGCACCAAGCTTATTGTAACTGATAAGCAATGGCGGGATAGATTGGCCGTCTAAGTTTACTACCAAACGATTTAATTCTCTTAAGTCCGCAGTTTTATTAGCAACGATATCAATTTCTTTAGAGAACTGACTTTTAAACTCAATCGGAGTATTACCGCTCACAACTTGCGAAAGTTCTGGGTCCATGTATTTTTCTAGATACTTTAACATCAACAATTTACTTGTTGTGGAATAAGCATTGGAAATAGAAACCGGCCCAATAAGATATCTATAATGCGGGTTTTTTGAAACGTAAGAGGTCACACCTCTCCATAAGCGATCTAATCCCACAATAGCTTTGGCGCCGGCTTCAAAGTCGACAAAGCTTCGGCCCATCTCTAACATTTGGGAACCGTGTTTTTCAATCAAGGCTTGGTGTTTGAAATAGTTTGAAGTGTAAAGACCCTCTAGGCCTCTTTCCGCCACGATCTTATCCACGCGACCCACACGATACGCACCTAACATTTTATTGGTCACGGTATCCATGGCGATGATGTGAATATAGTGTCTGTCATACACATCAATATCCATTTCTTTGCCGGACCCCTCACCCACAACACGGAAGGATTTTTCGCGCGCAATGCCTAACTCATGCCACACCAGATCCGACATCTTGCTGCCTTCTAGAGCATAAACGTTGATACCCTTTTTATCATCAGAGACAAGCAAGTCGCCGTCGCGCATAACTTCAGAGTGAATACGGGCAGGGTCTTTTGACAACGCGACATCGACCATCACTCGCGGAGCCGCCTCAGATTTTTTTACCAAACTTGTTTGTTCATTCATTAAATATGTGCGCGCACGCAAGTACTGCATCATATCTTTAGAGTTAGTTCCGAAAGTTTCTAAAAGTTCTTTACCCTGAACGGGGTTAGAAATAGAAAGTGGGAATTCACGACCTACGTTATTGGCTAGTTCTCTGACATGAAAAATCGTTGTTTTTAATCCTAAGCCTTTTTTTCGAACTTCATAAAACTGTTTTGAAGCTTCGCCACCGACATAGACAGGGATAACTTGGGTTTCAGGAACGGCTTGTACTAGGCGCGCAACCCCGGATCTCCATTCTGGATCCACCGGTTTTTGCGCTGATCCTGGATCTTTCATGCTAACTTCGCCCGAAGCAAAGACCACCAGAAGTCCCCCATTACGAATATGCTCTTCCATTTCTTTCATTCTTGGCGCGTTGTAATCGCGGGCCGCCCGGCCCCCATAAGGATTTAAGAAAATAGCGTGATCACTCAGTCCCGGAACATTTTCTAAGAATAGTGTCATGGCAACTTTGGTGTCGGGACGTAGTTTTGAAATGGCAGCGGCGACGGCAATACCATCTGAACCATTGCGAGGGTGATTTAATACGATGATCCCACCACCTTGAGCCGGAATTCCTTTTACTAATGCCGCCTCATCCGCGCTAAAACGTAAATCAAAGGCGCGCGCCAAGCGCACAAAATAGGGATCGCTGCTGGTGTCGGCTAAAAAGTTTTTAGTAACTTTGTTGATAACATCAAGCTTAAGTGTTTTTCCAAATACCGCCGTGGCAACGGCGTTGATAGTGTTTTCAACAATTTTATATCTTGATTCAACAACTTGCAGACCTAGTGGGCGACCTTCTAAACCTGTTTGACGTACACCTAGTTTGAAAGCTAAAATCGCCTGTTTTTCTAAAAAAATCGTCGCACATTTTTCGGCTGAAAATGCGGTTGTTGATGTCAGCACCAAGCTTGAAGCCAAAGTGCTTGCGACTAAAAGATTCATCGTGCGATTTGCTTTCATAAAAATTCCTCGTCTCAAATTGAGACAAAAATTTAAAAGACAGTTCGCAGTACTAATCAGCAAGAAAAAGGCCGACTTAAATGAAAGCAATCGGTAGCACAGGGCGCTGTCCTGCGCCCTTGCCAAAATTTGGCTGACACTTGATATTAAGGTCTTAATGTTTCATAGGAAAAACCCGCAGTGAGAACTGCTCCTAAAGAGGACAAATAGGAAACTTCATCTTCTAAGGCCAAGATTTTATCCAACTTAAATTCAATCTCTTTTTTCTGAAGATTAAATCCAAATAGATAAACATCATCACCTTGACCAATGACTCCACCAATTTTTGAAATCTGTTCTTGTAGGGCCTTATTCTTAGAAAAATAAAATATCCTGCCTGAGCGTATAGAGTTATCCCCAGCTAAATCCACAGAGGCAAGATCATCTGCATTTATGACCGTAGTCACGTGAGGACCGGCAGCTAAAAAAAGACGAAGGTACTTTTGTTTAAGGTTTTGATCGTGAGCGCTTATATTTTTTACCACGATAACGTCGGCGTTTATTTCTTCCACAGATGAATCTCCTAAGACCGCCTCAGGGCATACCAGAATATATGGTTTTTGTACCGGCAGTGCTTGCGCCTTATTCCATTGAACAATGGGAATGTCTTTGCCGTTATTCTTAAAGTGCTTCTGAATATAAGAAGCCGTTTTTTCTAGGCCTTGAGTTCCTGTGACCAAGATCGAAATATTTCCATAAAAACTCATAATCGCTCTCCTTTGTTCAGCCTCTAGTGGCTGTGTTTTTTTGCTCAAAGAGGAGAGGATTTTTTCAACTTGGTTTTTTTGATTACGAAGAACATCGGCTTGCTCCGAAATAAGATCGCGACGTTTTAATAGGGCGGAATGAAGCTTTTCAGAGTTCAACTCTTCATCCACCTTTAAAAGATCTTTTACTTCATTTAACGTGAAACCAAGGTCTTTAAGCTCTTTGATTCGTCCGGCAGTTGCTAATTGCGATTGATCGTAATAGCGATAGTCATTGTCCCCACGGGCATGGGAAATAATCAAACCCATCTTTTCATAAAGCCGTAAGGCTTTCGGCGAAAATCCGGATTCACGAGCAAATTGTCCAATGGTCAGCCAATTCTTCATCCTTACCTCGCAATCAATATCGAGGTTGCCCTTGGGTCAAGGTCAATATGGATACTATTGAAAAATGATTTGAATTCTGTCTTTGCGGTTTTTTAAAGCTTCCTTAAGGCTTTCATAAACGCCGGGAATCGACGCCTCGATGACGGTCACGAGCTTAGGGCCTAAGTATTTCTGAACTATGAACTCACCTTTTTGCTGGATGATGACCTCTTTAACACCTTCGGCTTCAGCCCGAGCAAAGATCTTTGAAATCTCCTCTTTCGCGCATCCAATACAAATAAGAGTCGTATCGATTTTTTTATATTTTTTTAAAATTTCAGAAAGAGCCGATTCAGTTTCTTCTTCAGAATTTTTAGATTTTAATATTTGAATGGTGTCCGCAAGTACTAAATCAAGCGTGGACTTTTCAAAACCAAGCACAAGCGCTTCCTTAAGTGCCTGGGGCATTTTAATCTTTAGATCCTTCAAAGCATCTTGAGGCGAACGGCCATCCATCTGAAACTGAAAAAACAGGGCCGCATCCGTTCCGACGTCATCCAACCTACGCGCAGAAAAATTTCGCAAAGGAATCAACAAACCCTCAGAAAGAATCCCCTGAAGATAGAACTCCAAAAACTCGAGGTATTTATGAAATGAGCTGTTCATGAAATTATTAGAGTTTGGGCAATTATCTAAGTCAACCTGAGTCAGGGCCCCAGAAATGCAAAAGCGAGATTCGCCTTCGCCAATCTCGCTTTTGGTGGACCCTATGTCCGAATGACTCGGAGGTGTCCGATGCGTAAACACAGTTAATTACGTTATCGACGCATATTAGGGATTACTAAAGCGATCTTAGTCATATTCATTATGATTTTAAAGATCGCTTTAATGTTTAAGACTTAATCGCAGACACAATAACTCCACAAGTAACACGGTCCAAGGACCAGTGACTGGGAAACGGGCCGTTTAAATTTTGGACGGGTGAGACATGGAAGAGATTGGTGAGGGCACCTTTAAAAAACAAAAGGCCGGGATAAACCCAGCCTTTGTGTTTTTAAGAATCAACTGTCGTCGTGAACGACGACTTAATGACTACTTAAGACCAAGAGCGATGATCAACGCGTAGATAACTAGAGACTCGATAAGTGCTAGACCCAAGATCATTGGGATAAGAAGTTTACCAGAAGCCGCTGGGTTACGAGCGATACCTTCAAGAGCAGTTGCTGCAGTTTTACCTTGAGCAAGAGCGCCGCCCAATACAGAGATAGCGATAGCTAAAGCAGCAGCGATAGCAACCATACCACGGTCGTTAGTAGTTACTGTTGCGTTAACAGTTTCTTGAGCAAAAGCAGAAACAGAAACCATCATAGTAGCTAGTACAAGCATCATTTTTTTCATGTGTGTTCTCCTTAGAACGTTAAAGTTTGCCTTAGTGATCGTGTGCAATCGCGAATGCCACGTAGACCATTGAAAGCAAAGTAAATACAAAAGCCTGAACAAAACAAACGAACAATCCCATGATATAGAATGGAATCGGTACACCAATGGGTGCAAGATCCAAGAACACAGATAGAACTGTGTGGTCACCCATCATTACGTTCGCAAGACGAAGACCCAAAGAGAACGGACGAACAAAGTGGGAAACAAGTTCGATCACGAACATCAATGGAGCAAGGAAAATAACCGGACCCATAAAATGCTTAAGATAAGCGACAGGACCGTTTTCTTTGATGCCTTGGAAGTTATAGAACAAGAACATCAAGATACCAAAACCGAAAGTCGTGTTGATATTTTCAGTCGCCGGAGTCATGCCCGGAATCATCCCGATCAAGTTGTTAAAAAGAATAAAGAAGAAAACAGACGTAAAGAACGGAATGTAGTGCTTACCGTGTTCACCGATAACCATTTCCGCCAGACCCGCCGTCATTTCTGTAAGCATTTCCATAATTCCGCGAAGAGAAAACTTGCTTGCTGGAAGAATCGCCGTTTCGCCAGTGCCTAGTGACGCGCGAGCCGCAACACCGATACCGATAGTTGCTGCAGTTGCGATACCCAGAGTGGCAATGTGTGCGTACTCGTGACCAACGCCAGGAATAAGTTGTGTCCAGTTAAATGACATTTTTGTTTCCTTCTTTAGCCTCTTTCAGTGCGTATGCAATAGCTGAAAGAATTAAACTTGCCACGCCCAGGGCAAACCATAAAGGTTCAAACCATGAAAGCTTGACGAGCGTAAAGATAATAATCCCTAAAATCGCGTACTTAAATACAATGATCCCCACAGCAAGGGCAATCATTTTCTTTTTGAATATCAATCCGTATCCAATAGCCATCATGGAAAAGCTTAAAGCGATTCCTAAAGAACCCACGGCAAATGACGCGGATGGTTGAACACCTAAAAGAGACCCTAAAAGAATGCTTCCCAGGGCCGTTATGAGGATTTGTACGGATAAAACGAAGTTCATAGGGTGTTCGAAGGCGGGTTTTTAGCCTCTTCCTTTTCGTCCTCTTTTTGAATTCTGCGGATCATCCAAATAACCCGAGTCAGCCAACCGATCAAACAGGCAAATGAAAGTCCCACGAAAATAAGCCCATTGGTTTGGTATTTCTCATCAAGCGTTTGGCCTAAGTAATAAGATCCAACAATTAGACCCACCAATTCAAACCCAATGCTTGCAAAAATTATATAACGTTTCATTACTTCCTAAAGCCTTTCGCTCCGGGAGCGTTCTTCATACGCTCTTGCAAACGTTTGATACGCAACTCGATATATTCGGGAGGATTGTATTTACCACGATGAGCTTCAAGTACAGCTAGCGCGCTTTTAAAGTCAAAATTTTCTTCGTAACAGACAGCTAGGATCAGGGCCACATTTTCTTGTATCGACTTTTCAGGAAAGTCTCGGATCAATTCTTTAAAAATATCAGCGGCTTTCGTAAAATCCTTGCGCGCTACCAGAATATTTCCTTTTAACATGAGGGCGCTAAAGCGAGTAGCTTGATCGCCTTTAAGTTGTAACAGGGAATCGATTTCGGATTCCGCCTGAAAGAAATTGTTTTGGTAATACTGGGCCCGTGCCACATTCATTTTATATTGAGCCTCTTCTAGATCCGTATGCGGCATTTGTTGCAGCTTAGAATACTCGATAATCGCGCGGGGATAGTCTTGAAGGTTATTAAAATAGATGGCGGCAATTTGTCTTTGCGATTCAACTCGTTCTTTTTCGTCTTTAGAATGCAGAACAATAAAGTGATAGTAGTCTACACTTTTTTTAAAGTCTTTAATTTCAAAATATGAAATCCGCGCAGCATCCCGCGCGGCTTCTAATGGTAATTTTGAACTCGAGTTTCTTTTAATGACACGATCCAGATGGGTAAGAGCAATACGGTAATGTTCTTGCCCCATGGCCTTTTGCGCCTGCTTATAATCTGCTTCTTCTTGGGAAGAACAAGCAGATAAAGCTAATACTAGCACAACGAAGGCCCATTTTTTCATCTAGTGAGTAACACCTTCCGGATTTGAGGGCGCCGAAGCTTCATCGGTACCGGCGGTATCTTCGACCACTGCTAGACCCGTTACGGACTCATCAGAATCATTGACGTTAATCAAACGAACCCCTTGAGTGTTACGACCCAACACAGAGATGTCAGACATTCTCATGCGGATGACTTGGCCTTTATCCGTCGACAAGATCAACTCATGTTTTTCAGATACTTTTTTAGTACCAATAACTAAGCCCACTTTGTCGGTCGTTTTTTGAGTAATGATACCCACACCACCACGAGACTGAACACGGTATTCGCCTACTTCCGAACGCTTACCGTAACCTTTTGAGGTCACCATCAAGATAGTGTCTTTAGTGTTTTTCTCAATGACTTCCATCGCGACCACGATATCGTCTTTGGCTAACGTGATTGCTTTCACGCCACGTGCGGTACGACCCATTCCACGAACGTCGGCTTCGTTGAAACGAATCGACATACCTTCTTTGGTAGCGATGAACACGTCACTTTGACCGTCAGAGATTTTTACGTCAATAACGCCATCATCAAGATCCGTTGTTAATGCAATGATACCTGCTGTACGCGGGTGAGCAAACGCATCCAAAGATGTTTTCTTAATCACACCTTTTTCAGTCAACATAACAACAAATCTGTTTTCATTAAATTCATCAACCGGCAAGATCGCACGAACATTTTCGCCACTTGCAAGTTGAACTACGTTGGCCAAAGATTTTCCTTTAGACTGACGAGTTCCTAATGGCAGACGGTGAACTTTCACCCAGTAAACTTTACCTTTATCAGTGAAAACCAGAAGCATGGTCTTCGTCGAAGCAGAGAACAAGTCAGTGACATAGTCCTCTTCTTTGGTTTCCATGCCTTTCATCCCTTTACCACCACGTTTTTGCGTGCGGTATTCGTCTGGCGACATACGCTTGATAAGGCCGGTGTTAGTCACGGTTACAACCATGTCTTCATCGGCAATCAAATCTTCATCTTCGATGTCATCGCCGGAACCCTGAAGCTGCGTGCGGCGAGGATCTGCGTAGTTTTTCTTAACTTCTTCAAGTTCGCCCACGATGATTTTGTAAATTTCGCGAACGTCAGACAAAACAAACTTCAACCAGTCGATTTGTTTTTGAAGCTCCGCAAGTTCGGCGATGATTTTATCACGCTCTAAACCCGTCAAACGTTGCAAACGCATTTCTAAGATGGCCACTGCTTGGCGTTCGGAGAATTCAAATTTTTCCATCAGGGCTTCACGAGCCGTGTTTGCCTCTTTTGAAGCGCGGATGGTTTTAATAACTTCTTCGATATGATCTAGCGCTTTTTTCAAGCCTTCCAAGATGTGTGCACGTTCTTGGGCTTTTTTAAGTTCGAAGATACAGCGTTTCGTAACAACGTCACGACGGTGATCAACGAACGCCTCAAGCATACCTTTCAAATCGAAAGTGATCGGCTGATTTTTCGCATCCAGCGCCAGCATGATAATACCGAAGCTTGTTTGCAATTGAGTAAATTTGTAAAGACGGTTCAAGATAACGCTCGCATTTTCGCCGCGTTTTAATTGAACCACGATACGCATACCCTCACGTGAAGACTCATCACGAATATCAGAAATACCTTCGATTTGTTTGTCACGAACAAGATCCGCCATGCTTTCGATAAGCTTAGCTTTATTCACCTGGTATGGAATTTCCGTGATAATGATTTCTTCACGATCTTTTACTTGGGTGATCTCTGCCACACCTTTAAGGGTGATGATACCGCGACCTTTTTTGTACGCTTGTAAAATACCTTCGCGTCCGGCGATAACACCTGAAGACGGGAAGTCCGGTCCTTTAATGTGAACCATCAAATCATCAATTGTACATTGAGGATTTTGGATCAAGTGAACGCAACCGTCGATCACTTCGCCCAAGTTGTGCGGAGGAATGTTCGTCGCCATACCCACGGCAATACCCGTGGAACCATTTACTAAAAGATTTGGAAATTTTGCGGGAAGAACTAATGGAATCTGTAAAGAGTCGTCATAGTTTGGTCCAAACGGAATAGTTTCTTTATCAATATCTTGCAAAAGTTCTTCTGCAAGATGAGTCATACGAATTTCGGTGTAACGCATAGCTGCTGCGCTATCGCCGTCAATCGAACCGAAGTTTCCTTGTCCATCCTCAAGCGGATAACGCAAAGAAAAATCTTGGGCCATACGAACCATAGTTTCGTAAACTGCGGAGTCACCATGAGGATGGTATTTACCGATAACATCGCCGACAACACGGGCAGACTTCAAATAAGGTCTTCCCGGACGGTTGTTCATTTCGCTTTGGGCGAAAAGCACGCGACGATGAACGGGTTTTAAACCGTCGCGAACGTCAGGAAGGGCACGACCAACAATAACCGACATTGAGTATTGAAGGTATGCATCACGCATTTCCTTACTGACATCAACTCGGGTTACGCCTTTTTCTTCATTTACATTATCCATTCAATCACCAACTTAAAAAACTAAAATTAAACGTCTAGGCTGCGAGCAAGAAGAGCATTGTCGTGAATAAACTGACGACGAGGCTCAACCATTTCACCCATTAGAATTGAGAATGTTTCATCTGCCGCAACAGCATCATCGATGGTCACTTGCAGAAGAGTACGATTTTCCTTGTTAAGCGTTGTTTCCCACAACTGCTCTGGATTCATCTCTCCCAATCCTTTGTAACGTTGGATGTACATTCCCTTTTTTGTCGATTCCATGACGTGAGTATAGAAGTCGTTATAATTTTCAAACGGCACTTCATTTTTCGCGTCACCTTCCAAAATAGTGATTGGAAGAGTTGTCACGGCTTGGATTTCAGACCAAATACGACGAAGCTCGATGATTTCTGAAGAACGCAAGCTATCCGCACTGAATTTTGTCGTTAAGCGATCAGCATAACGAACGGTGTAGATATCGGCGTACGAACGGCCCGCTTCATCTTTTTTAACTTCACCTTTGTATTCAGTGATTCCAAGTTTTGGATCTGAATTAATCCATGCGCCTAAATCTTTAAGCGCTTGATCCATTTTTGCATCATCTGAAACAAATTTTTCAAAATCGTTCACTTTGCTTAGAAGGAAATACAAAACATCCTTGTCATATTTCTTAGAAGAAACATGTAAAAGGTTATTAAATTTCTGAATATTTAAAATCAGCTGACGAAGTTCCGTTTCTTTTAAATTTTCCTTACCCTTGATTTTGAAGTTATTTAGGCCAGAGCTTAACAAAAACTCTGTCAAAGCCGCTTCATCTTTTAAGTAAGTTTCTTCTTTACCTTTTTTCGCCCGGTACAATGGTGGTTGTGCGATATAGATATAACCACGCTCTAGCACATCCGGCATTTGGCGATAGAAGAATGTTAACAACAACGTCATGATATGAGATCCATCGACGTCGGCATCTGTCATGATAATGATTTTGTGATAACGGATTTTATCCACGTTCACATTGTCTTTACCAATACCCGTACCTAAAGCCGAGATGATAACTTTGATTTCTTCTGAGGAAATAATTTTATCAAAGCGCGCTTTCTCGACGTTGAGGATTTTACCTTTCAACGGCAAGATCGCTTGCGTACGACGGTCGCGACCTTGTTTTGCAGATCCACCCGCCGAGTCTCCCTCGACCAAGTAAAGTTCGCAAAGTGCCGGATCACGTTCTTGGCAATCCGCCATTTTACCTGGCAAAGATCCACCATCAAGAGCCGTCTTACGACGAGTTAAATCACGAGCTTTTCGGGCCGCATCACGGGCACGCGCTGATTCCACACACTTCATGATGATATTCTTTGCCGGCGCTGGATTGCGATCCATCCAGTCCGCCAATTTTTCATTCACCATAGCTTCGACGATACCCTTAACTTCGGTATTACCAAGTTTGGTTTTTGTTTGGCCTTCAAATTGCGGTTCACGAACTTTTACAGAGATAACCGCGGCTAAACCTTCGCGGATATCTTCACCCTCAAGATTTGTTTTTAAATCTTTAAGAAGATTTTTTTCCGTCGCATAAGCATTCGTCGTGCGAGTCAAAGCGGCACGGAAACCGACAAGGTGAGTACCGCCTTCGTGCGTATTGATGTTATTACAATATGTGAAAACAGATTCCGAATAAGAATCATTCCACTGCATTGCAATTTCGATTTCGACATCGTCTTTTTCACCTTTGAAATAAACCACGTCGTTGTGTAACGATTTTTTGGACTGATTTAAATAACGAACAAATTCCGCCACACCTGTCGCATATTGGAAATCTTGTTTTTTACCCGAACGTTCATCCGTCAAAGAAATATGTAAACCTGCATTAAGGAAAGCTAATTCACGGAAACGATTTGCTAGAGTCGCAAAATCGTAAGTGATGGTTTCATCTTTAAAGATTTCACGATCCGGTTTAAATGTAACTTTGGTCCCAGTGCGATTCGTAGGTTCGCCTTTAGTAACAGGCGCCATAATTTTTCCGCGTTCATAATTTTGATGCCAGTGAAATCCTTCACGTTCAACATCAACAGCCACGCGAACTGAAAGTGCATTCACAACGGAGGCACCCACGCCGTGCAAGCCCCCGGAAACCTTATAACCACCACCGTCGAATTTTCCGCCGGCATGTAATACGGTCATAACGATTTCAAGAGCGGACTTTCCAGTTTGTTTTTGTGTCGCCACCGGAATACCGCGACCATCATCTTGCACCGTGATGGATTCATCGGCGTTGATAGTCACACTGATCTTTTTGCAATAACCCGCCAAGTGTTCGTCTACCGAGTTATCCACAATCTCATACACAAGATGATGGTAACCTTTGAAAACTGTATCACCGATATACATACCGGGACGCTTACGAACCGCCTCAAGTCCTTCAAGAACTTGAATCGAGTCGGCGGAATAGGAAGTTTGTTCTGGCGCTTTTACTTCGGACTCGGACACTGTAACCCCTCACTAGCAATTTGAACTAACCAGGGAGGACTGTGCCCTCCTTGATGTGCAACACAGATAACTGATCAAGACTGAATGCTTCAGGTAATGTAAAATCCGTGGTCGTAACAAAAATCTGCGTATTGATTTCGTGAAGAAACGTAATCAGCGCATTTCTTTTGTTTTTATCGAGCTCGGATAAAACATCATCTAGCATCAGAACAGGATAGGTTCCGTGAGCCTTCCTATGATACACAATTTGGGCCATTTTGAAAGATAATATGATCGCTCTTTGCTGCCCTTGGCTACAGTAAAATCTCGAGTCTTTTTGACCATATAGGAAGACGATATCGTGCTTGTGCGGACCCACCAAACTGGTGCCACTTGAGAGCTCCGCATCATGCAATTCTTGAAGGCGTTTTTTCAAAGCGAAAGTCACTTCTTCCAATGAAAAATTCAGCGCATTTTGGTCGGAAATCACATATTCCACTGAGATATCCACAGCGCTTTGCCCTGAAATGTATTGCATGGCATTATTAAATTCTTTGGAAAGGCCTTTCAATGCAGTGATCCGGGCGTAGGCCAGTTCCGCACCTAAACGCACAAATTGAGGCTCTAGGCTTTCAAGAAGGTCTCGGGTAAGGCTGAGGGGCTGCCCCCCATCTAAATGGTTTTTAAGGATCTTATTTCGAGTTTTCAGTGCTTTTCTATAATCCGAGATTAAGTCAGCATTACGACGCTCATAGGTCACTAGAAGTTCATCCACAAGTTCACGTCGATGATCCGCACCTTCTTTGATCGAAGAAAGACTTTCCGGAGAAAACACCACACTAGCAAAAAGTTTGCGAACATCGGCCGAAGAAACTTTCTTGTCGTTCAAGGTTAGAACTTTTCGCGAACGTCCTAAGCCCATCTTAAGTTTGTAGTGAAGATCATTTTGAGTAATCAAGGCTTGAATTAATGCTTCTTGATTATTCGAATTTATAAGAGTGGTGTTGTCACCGTAACGAAAAGAATCTCCTTGAGAGATAAGATACATGGCTTCAAGGAGATTTGTTTTACCTTGCCCATTCTCTCCAAGAAATACATTCACTCGAGGAGAGAAAGACACGACAACGTCTCGATAATTACGAAAATTAACCAGACGTAGTTTTTCAAAGATCATTAGATTCTCATAGGCATCACAACGCAAGTGTAAGACTGGTCGTTGTGAGGTCTCATCAATCCTGGGGAAAGATGATCGTTCAATTCAAAATCAATTTTATCATGTTGCATGCTAGTTAAAATATCCGTGATGTATTTCGCGTTGAAACCAATTTTGATTTCTCCACCTGAATAATCAACTTCGATTTCTTCTTTCGCGTCACCCAATTCAGGATTGTTCGAAGAAATCTCCATACGGCCATTTGAAAGATTCAAAAGAACCGCTTTAGATTTCGTATTTGCCAAAAGTGATACACGTTTTAGTGATGTTAGGAACGCATCACGGTTGATCATCACTTTTTGCGGAAGTTTCTGTGGAATAAACTGTTGATAATTCGGGTACTTTCCTTCGATCAAACGAATCATCAAAATTGTGGATGAATGTTTCAATACGAATTGTGAACCTTCGATAGCGATCTCCACATTTCCTTCAATGCCTTCCAAAATCTTTTTAATTTCATGAAGACCTTTACGAGGAATGATAACACCTTGAGTGGCATTTACTTTTACTTCGCTGACAGGTTTATTCACCAAGCTCATACGGTGACCATCAGTGGCAACCATTTTAAAACCAGTGCTTGGACTTAATTCAAAAAAAACGCCGTTAAGATGGTAACGAGTTTCATCGTTGGAGACAGAGTAGATTGTTTTATCAATCATCTCTTTCAATGTTTGCGCATTGATTGTCATGAAGCTTTGAGAATTGTAAGTAGGGAAGATGGGATACTCTTCAGCCGAAATACCAACAATTTTTGAAGTGTATTTGCCTTGCTTGATTTCCAACCAATTATTTTCTTTTTTGATTAAAGTGATTGGACCTTCAGAAAGTTCTTTGGCGATCTCAAACAAACTTTTTGCACTCACGGCAACTTTACCTGCTTGATGAACTTGAACTTTAATTTGGTCGGTTAAACTTACCTCAAGATCTGTGGCAAAAACTTTCAATGAGTTTTGGTCAGCTTCTAAAAGCACATTCACCAAAATCGGCATTGTATTTCGTTTCTCAACGATGTTTTGAGTCTTTCCGATCAGGCCTAATAGATCTCTTTTATCAATTTCAAGTTTCATATCTGAACCCTCTTTGATGACCCTCTCTTATTAACTATTACTTATATATATAAATACTAGTAGTAGTAGTAGGGGCGTGGAAAACCTAACAAATGTCTTAAATACCTGTAAACACTAAAAAACGCCTGTGGATAAGGGCTCTGTACAAACTCGAGGGAAGAAAGCTGTTTTTGGGGGTAACTTCAATCCACAATTTTTCCCAGAAACTCTTCCACAACTCTTTCCACACTCCACATTCACACCCCTGTGATATTGTGGATCCTCTGCTCTAAATCCTCGATATCTTTTGAAATATCTTGGTCAGCAGATTGTAGATTCTTAACTCGATCCAGCGCGTTCATCACGGTGGTGTGATCTTTTCCGCCAAAAGCTTTACCGATATCCACCAAGGATTTGTCCAAAAACTTTTTAATCAGATACATCGCAATTTGACGTGGAACGACAATGGGTTTGGCACGAGTTGATGATTTTAAGTCCGGAACGCGCACTTTATAATGGTCCGCGACAAGCTTTTGAATCTCCTCAACTGAAATTGTGCTTTGAGTTTCATGATGCGAAAGAATGCGCTTCACAAGCTCTGCATCGATTGGCAAGCCTTGAAGTTCAGAGAACATCTTCACTTTCTTCAAATTGCCTTCGAGCTCTCTGATAGAACGTTTAGAGATGCGTCCGATATAGTTCACGACATCTTCGGGCATACGGACATTAAATTTTTCAGCTTTATATCTTAAAATCGCGATACGGGTTTCTAAATCCGGCATCGTGATATCGGCAATCAATCCACGTTCTAAACGAGTGCGCGAACGATCTTCGAGTCCGTGGATATCTTTCGGCATACGGTCGCTGGCTAAGATAACTTGCTTACGACTGTCGATAAAGCTGTTGATAGTATGGAAAAATTCTTCCTGAACAGCTTCACCACGGGCGATAAACTGCACGTCATCCACCAATAAGATGTCTGAATTTTCGCGGTATTTCTGACGGAATTTATCCATTTCATGGCGTCGGATCGCCGAAATACACTCATTCATAAAGCGCTCGGCCGAAATGTAGGTGATTCTAAGATGCTGATATTGCTCGCGAATATAGTTCCCAGCGGCATGTAAAAGATGGGTTTTACCCATTCCTACGGGTCCATATATATAGAGAGGATTATAATCATCAGCGCCAGGATTGCGGGCTACATTATAAGAGGCCGCATGGGCAAATTCGGAATTTTTACCTACGACGAAGGTTCCAAACGTCAGCTCTTGGTTGAGCGTGTCGGGGCCCGACTTAGGTTGAGTAATCTGGATATTCTGAGTACGTGCTAATTGAGCCTGAAGGATTTCAGTTCCCCCCACAGCCTCTTCCTGGGCGACAGAGCTATCAATATGAGTATTTACTTTGCTTCCCGTAATACTAAACTCGACCTCAAAGGGTCTTCCATAAGTATCTGAAATTTCTAAATAAATCTTATCTTGGAGGTTCTCAATAACAAAATATTGGTGAAGGGCATTGGGGACCCCAAGTATCAATTTGGGACGTTCCGTGCTGCCACTGGTATTCACATACTCAATAGGATCAAGCCAGGTATCCAATAACTTATTGTTATCGTTCCGGCTCTTCATTTTCGATTTAATCAATGTCCAAAACGACGAGTTCAACTCCACAAAGACCATCCCCTCAAAACCTGGAGCGGTCTTAACAAGGGGAGCTGAAGTTTTCAACAGTTGACCTTCGTGCCGCAACGTGCTTTATTAGTGCCCCACGTATCTAGTTTAATACAGCTCGGTGGAATACATATATAGATGTAATTGACGTCATATAGCGTCGTAATTTTTTGTTTCGGGGAGAATATCATGAAACGTACATACCAACCTTCTAATAAACGTCGTAAAACTACTCACGGTTTCCGTGCTCGTATGGCTACTAAAGCGGGTCAAGAAGTTCTAAATCGTCGTCGCGCTAAAGGTAGAAAGCGTCTGACAGTTTCTACTGGTGGAAAATAGTTCTCCGCAAATAATAAAGCGAAGTTCTGAATTTCTCTCTTTAAAACAAACGGGAAAAAGATATTGGCCCACGCAATGGTTGCTTCTTAATTATAAGAAGAACAGCGAGGGTCAGTTGCGTTTCGGAGTTACAGCAAGCCGCAAAGTCGGTCCCGCTGTTGTTCGCAACAAATTAAAACGTTGGTGTCGAGAGTATTTCAGGGCTTTTCTTGTGGCAGGGAAAACTATTGAAGCCGACATTAACATTATTTTTAAACCTATGGACCAGAACTTCTACAAAGGTCTTCGTTACGAAGAATTTGTTAAGGGGATGGATCGTGGTTTGGAAAGCCTTCGAAAACATCTTTAGAGGGCTTTTGTTAGTTCTTATAAGTGCGTATCGCACTATCGGAACCACACATCTTGGTGGTTCTTGTCGCTTCGAACCAAGTTGTTCTGCTTATGCTGTGGAAGCAATTAACACTCATCATGCACATAAAGCTTTGTGGTTAATCACAAAAAGAGTTTGTAAATGTCGTCCGGGTGGTCCTTATGGATACGACCCCGTACCCCCTCAAGGAGGAATGAACGATGCAACAAAAGAATGACAAAAATCCTTCTTTTTTAGAGCCGAAAACACTTATCGCCGTTGCCGCAGTTGCGATTGTCTATTTCGGGTGGAATACGTACCTACAAAAAAAATATCCTGACTACGGCAAAAATACCCCGGCACAATCGCAAGTCGCGACCTCACCAACACCAGGCTCTTCATCAGCAGAACTTGCTGAAGGAAAAGTGACTAAGCCTGTCGATGGCAAATCCGAAGTAGTCACCCAAAACACAGAACAAACATTCCAATTTTCTAACGACAAAGTTTCTTTCGCACTGACTAGTCATGGGATGGGCCTAAAAAACTACACAATCAACAACTATCAAGATAAAGAAAAAAATAATATTCGCCTTGGGGTTTCGGAAAACACGGCTCTTTTTGAAATGCGTTGGGCGGGGGATGATAAGGCTTTAAACTTTAACATCACTGAACAATCTCCGGGTCATTATCTTGGTAAAGCGCAAGTTGGATCAACAACGATCACCCGCGAACTTAAATTCAATACGGAAAACTCTTCTTTCACTAACACCATTACGGTGGAAAACCCAGGTGACGAATTTAAAAAGGGTTTTACTCTTTTAATTCCGGAAGCAGTTCACGCTAAAGGGTCTTCTTCATTCTTTTTTCCTTCTTACGAACACCAAGATTTCTTCGTTGTTCATAATGGCGGAAAGCATGAAACCATCAACTTTAATAATGCTAAAGAAGACGTAAATAAGAGTCTTTCAACAGCAAGTGTGTTGTCGGTAAGCTCACAATACTTTGCAGCGGCGATCTTGGATAAATCTGAAATCTTGCCGGAAGTAAAAGTTACTTCATCCGTGGTTAATCATTCAGGCCTTGCAGAATTAACTTATAAACCAGTTAATCTGACTCCTGAAATGAAGTTCAACGAGATCTTTTATGCAGGCCCTAAATCAATTGATGCGCTAAATGCTGTGGATCCCGCGATGGCGGATATTATTGATTTTGGTTTCTTTAGCTTTATCGCTAAACCACTTCTTTACGTGATGAAAGCTTCTCACGCTGTTGTTGGAAACTGGGGCTTTGCGATCATCATTCTGACCCTTTTAGTTCGGTTGTGCGTACTTCCTTTTAACATCATGTCTTTCAAATCAATGAAAGCGATGCAAAAGGTTCAGCCGATCATCGCTAATTTGCGTGAAAAATATAAAGACGATCCAATGCGTTTAAACACTGAAATGATGGCGGTGATGAAACAAAACGGCGCGAACCCCATTGGTGGTTGCTTACCGATGTTGCTGCAGATTCCCGTTTTCTTCGCTCTTTATCGCGTTATCGGGTCAAGCATTGAACTTTACAGTTCACCTTTTGTGTTGTGGATCCATGACTTAAGTGCTCATGATCCATTCTATGTTTTGCCAGTATTGATGGCAGTTTTCATGTTTGTTCAACAAAAGATCACGCCGACAACAATGGATCCTACTCAAGCTAAGATTATGCTGTTCTTGCCGGTGGTATTCTCGTTATTTATGTTGCAGTTACCTGCGGGCCTTACACTTTACATGGTTGTAAGCACGCTCTTCGGGATCATTCAACAGTATATCATGATGCGCGATAGGACACCGGCTTCAGCTGCGGTTATCAACGTCGCGAAAAAATAATACGCCTACGCCGAGGCTTCGGCTGGCAAGCCCACCAAGTTCTGGGCGATTTGGACTTGTCCGCTGGAGCTTTAGCGATAGTGGATTAAATTTGATTTATAACTAGGAGGTAAAATGGGTTTCTTTAGTAAGCTTTTCGGGGGGAAAAGCAAGGGTGCCAACAGTGAAGTTGAAGCACTTGTTCAAAAAACCTTAGAGGGAATCATTGAAAAAGCACAGTTTGAATTGACCTTTGAGTTGAACACCGAAAAAGAAGAAGACGGTGGCTCAACTTTGGCAGTTGAATTTAACGGCGCTGATGAAGACATCTTGAAAGATAAAAAAGGACAAATGTTGGATGCATTTCAACTGTTCCTTAAACGCGTTGTTCAACACAACTTCCCTGAAGATAAAACGAACATCACCGTGGACTGTGGTGGTTACCGTGATGAATCTGCAAATGCTTTAATTGAGCGTGCAGAAAACCTAAAAGCGATCTGTATTGAGCAAGGTAAATCCGTTTATTACCGCGCCCTTCCTCCAAAAGATCGTAAAGTTGTTCACCAATACTTAGCCAAAGACCCACGTGTTAAAAGCCGCTCTTTGGGTGATGGTCTGTACAAAAAAATCAAAATCTACCCAGCTAAGGGTGGGCAAGCACAAGGCAATGGGGCCGAAGACGCTCACGCGGGTAACGATTAGTGTTTAAAGGCTAGCGGTGCATATCGCTAGCCGCACTAAAAGGGAGTAACCAAATGTTTCGTGGAGATCGTGATAACGACACAATATGTGCGGTCTCTACCCCTCACGGAGTGGGTGGAATCTCAGTCATCCGCATTAGCGGTCCAAAGACTTTATCAATCGTAAAAAAAATCTGCGCATTTTTGCCTGAACATCCTGAGTCTCATAAATCTTATTTCGGTCTTCTTAAAGACGTCGAAACAGGTTTAGAGATTGATGAGGTTCTTGCAGCCTATTTCCAACACGGCCGCTCTTTCACGGGTGAAGAAGTTATTGAAATTTCTTGTCACGGAAGCCCGGTCATCTGCCAAAGTATTTTAACTCAACTGGTGGGTTTAGGCGCACGCCCTGCAGATCGTGGTGAGTTCACTTATCGGGCATTCATGAATGGAAAAATGGATCTGGTTCAAGCTGAAAGCGTGCTTTCACTTATCGAAGCGCAAAGTCAGCAGGCAGCAAAACTCGCTTTGCGTCAGCTTAAAGGTTCGGTTTCTAAAAAACTAGAAGACATCGAAAATGATATGACCTGGATTTTAGCTCACGCTGAAGCCGGCATTGATTTTTCAACCGAAGACATTCGAGTGGTTGATCAAACGGTGACCTTGCAAAAATTGGCGGTCATTGAAAAGTCTCTGCAAGAATTAGTTGCTACTTTCCGCGTCGGCAGAATTCTGAAAGACGGTTTCCGCATTGTTTTAACTGGTCTTCCTAATGTGGGGAAATCCAGCCTTTTAAATGTGTTTTTAGAAGATGAACGCGCCATCGTGACAGATATCCCCGGAACCACCAGGGACGTTATTCACGGGGATACAAGCTTTAAAGGTGTTAAGTTCACCTTCTTGGATACAGCGGGTTTGCGTGAATCGGTTTCTGATTTGGTTGAAAAAATCGGGATTCAAAAATCTAAAGAAGCCACGGGCGAGTCAGATTTCGTATTCTTTGTTTATGACTCTGAAAAAGGACTGAGCCAGGAAGAGATCAAGATTCTGAACGGTTTAGACCCTCAAAGAACCTACATTTTAGCTAATAAAATCGACCGAATTTCATCTGTTTTAAGCCCTAAAACGGTACTTAAAGACCTTGATAACAGCGAATTTTTACAAAAAATCGGGGACCTGGAAGGCTTCCTGAAAAGAAGGGTGTTCTTTGTCAGCGCCCTTGATAAAAAGATCCGCTCTCAAGTCCTTGAAGAATTGGTCGCTGAATTTGCCGATTTGCAGTTAGAAAACACAGTGTTGATCTCTAACTCTCGACATCTTGAAAACCTGACGCGAGCACTTGAGAACACCCGAAGAACCGAGGCGTTAGTAAAGCAGGGCTTGGGCGAAGAATTTATTGCTTTGGAGCTTAAAGAGGCTTTGATCGCAATTCATGAAACTTTGGGTAAACGATTTGATGATCAAATCATGGATCGCGTGTTTAAAGAATTCTGTATTGGAAAATAGTCGGCGAAATAAGCCGGCAAATAGGGCTTAGTAGTTATGAATAACAAAAGATTTGATGTGATCGTGGTTGGTGCCGGACATGCAGGGGTTGAAGCTTGCTTGGCGACTTCGCGTTTAGGCTTACAAACGTTGATGATCACTTCAAACATTTCCCGCATCGCTTACATGAGCTGCAATCCTTCTATCGGTGGCTTAGCAAAAGGCCACATGGTTCGTGAGCTTGATGTGCTTGGCGGACAAATGGGTTTGGCGGCGGATGAAACGTGCATCCAGTACAAACGCCTTAACTCCTCAAAAGGTCCCGCCGTTCGCGGAACTCGTGTGCAAAATGATAAGCATCTTTATTCGGCCTTCCAAACCGCGGTTTTAAAGAATCAACCCAACTTAGATTTGCTGGAAGGCGAAGTAAAGCGCCTGATTTTAGAAAAAGATTTATGCGTAGGCGTGGTTTTGCAAGATGGATCCGAAATTTTCGCAAAATCCGTGATCATCACCACGGGCACCTTCATGAATGGAGTGATGCATATCGGTCTTCGCCAAGAGGCTGGCGGCCGCGTCGGCGACTTGCCTTCCATTGGTTTATCTGATCAGTTGGCGCAATTCGGTTTTGAAGTGAAACGTTTAAAAACCGGAACTCCCGCGAGACTTCTAAAAGACAGCATTGATTGGTCAAAAACTATTGCCCAAGGCGGGGACGAAAAGGTTTATCCTTTTAGCTATCGTTCTTCGACCAAATTAAAGCTCCCACAAATTCTTTGCTATCTGACTCGCACGACGGAAAAAACCCATGAAATTATCCGTGAGAACCTAGATAAATCCCCTATGTTTTGTGGGATTATTGAAGGCGTTGGGCCACGTTATTGTCCTTCGATCGAAGATAAAATCACTCGTTTTGCGGATAAAACCAGCCATCAAACCTTCTTAGAACCTGAAGGTCTTTCAACCGACCTTATTTACCTTCAAGGTATTTCGACAAGTTTACCGGAAGAAGTTCAGGATGAGTTTTTAAAGACCATCCCTGGATTAGAAAACGTGAAAGTCGCGCGCTATGGTTATGCGGTTGAGTATGACTATATAGAGCCAACTCAAATCTGGCACCGCCTTGAAACAAGAACGATTCGCCAACTTTTCTTGGCGGGACAAATCAACGGAACTTCTGGTTATGAAGAAGCGGCTGTTCAAGGTTTTGTTGCGGGCGTAAACGCCGCCCACAGTATTTTGGGAAAAGAAGAATTTATTTTGGAGCGTGATGAAGCGTACATCGGAGTTCTTATTGATGATCTTGTGACGAAGGGAACGCGCGAACCTTATCGCATGTTCACTTCACGCGCAGAACACCGCTTGGTTTTGCGAGAAGACAATACTATCGATCGCTTAGGCGCAAAAGCCGCTCAACTGGGTATTGTTTCTTCACAGTCATTGGAGATCTTAGAAACTCTTCAAGAAAAGCGCCGGGAATTACACACAAAACTTCGTACAGAAAAGGTGTATCCGACCAAAGATGTTCAGGAAATCTTGGCGTCCTTTCCGACCCCTGAACTTACAAAGTCGTTAACATTCGAAGAGTTGCTGCGTCGTCCAGAGGTTTCTTGTTCTCATCTTGAGAAATTGAATTTTACTGTGGATGAAGATCCAAACGTGAGTGAACCTGTTGAAATTGAGGTAAAATATTCGGGTTACGTAAAAAGACAGCTCGAGCTTATTAATCAGTCTAAAAAAATGGAAGAAATGCTTCTTCCTGAGACTCTTGTGTATGCAGACATTCGTGGACTGTCTAACGAAGAGAAAGATAAGCTGCAGCGCATCAAGCCACGCACCTTAGGTCAAGCTCAAAGAATCAGTGGTGTTAATCCTTCGGCAATTCAAGCTATAATGATCTATCTAAAAGGTCACAAAACGACCAAGGAGATCGAGCTTGAAGGAAAACCAAGAGCAGGACGCACCGACGGTATTCTGGCGAATTGATGAGTGGTTCCCGGATCTAAGTCCTGAGATCAAGACTAGCCTTAAGACCTACCATGAAGAGCTGATTAAATATAATCGGACGACGAATCTTATTTCCGCCAAAACTGTTTTCGTGGCGGATGCTCTTCACTTTGCGGATTCTATCTTAGCGTCTCGGGTTATTATGTCGACCCAAAAGGGTATCAAAAAGATTTTTGATTTTGGCAGTGGTCCCGGGTTCCCAGGAGCTATCTTTGCACTTTTATTTCCCCAAGTAGAGGTCGTGCTGGTCGAGGCTGATCAAAAGAAGTGTGAGTTTTTAAATAACATCGTTTCTGTTTTAAAATTGAAGAATGCGACGGTGGAGTGCAAGACGATTGAATCCTTGCCGGAAAACTCGGTCGAGCACGCGATGGCTCGCGGACTTTCCAATATTTCCCGCACAATCATGACGGCTAGAAAGTCGATGGTTAAAGGCGGGTCTTTTTATCATCTTAAGGGAGAAGAGTGGGGTATCGAGGTTGGAGAAATTCCAACTCAGCTTTGCTCCATCTGGTCGCCCTCACTTATTGGAGAATATAAACTTCCAGTAGGTGCAATCAAATTTTCCGTCGTTAAAACTGAAAAAATCGCTTAGATGTTCCACGTGGAACATCTTTAGTGATGTCCGCCGCCTTCCGCCTTCTTTTCTCCACCTTCAGCAGCCCCATGTCCTCCGGCCGCCGGTTTTGCTCCCGGCGCGAGAGCTTTTACCCGTGCGTTTGCATCCCAGGTCATCTTACCTGCGCGGAGCTTATTGGCGGCTTCATATGAAGAGAATTCGTTTGGATTTGGCCACTCTTCGCCCTTTTGAAAAGCCAACATGTAAGAAGTTTTAGCTTCCTTTTTGCGACTTTCAATTTTTAGCTCCAGATATCTCACTTCTTGGCCGAGTTTCTGAATCTTTGCCTGAGATTCATAAATACGTTTCTGCGCATACTTAATTTGGCCTGTTTGAGGAACTACGTCTTTTAACGCCTGCTCGTGACCTTCAAGCGCCTTCTTTTCAGCTTCGAGGGCTTGCTTTGTACTGCCGAGCCTAGAATTCAAATCATTGTAAATGGGATCTTTAAGCTCCGGATTTGGATCGGGCTTATTACAGCTAACAATGGCTGCGCACAAGAATAGAAGTGTGATTATTCTAAAAAGCATAGTGTTCCACGTGGAACATCGGCATATTTTTGAAAAATCATAAGATGTGGCGCGAAAAACTAGTCTTTATTCTTGCTAGTTATCCAAAAAAGGAAGAATTTTAAATCTCAAGGAGGAAATATGGCTAAAACTATCTGTATAGCTAATCAAAAGGGTGGCGTAGGCAAGACAACGACGTCTGTAAACCTCTCATCAGCCTTAGCAACGATGGGTAAGCGCGTACTCTTGATCGACATGGATCCTCAAGGGAATGCATCAAGCGGTTTGGGTATCAAAAGATATGAAAGCCAAGATGCGAATAGCTACCACGTACTCATCGGCGAAAAAACACTGACTGAAGCTATTCAAAATACTTCAAACGGCAATTTGAAAATATCTACGGCCAATCCTGACCTGGTAGGTGCAGAGATTGAACTTGTTGATATGCCGCAGCGTGAATACCGTCTTAAGCAAGCCATTGCGACGGTGGCTGATCAATTTGATTTCGTGATCATTGATTGCCCTCCATCTTTAGGATTGATTACTCTGAACGCCTTAAATGCGGCGGACTCTTTTTTGGTTCCTCTTCAATGTGAATACTATGCGCTTGAAGGGCTTAGTCAGCTGTTGAATACAGCGGGTTTGATTAAGAAGAACTTAAATCCTCAATTACATATTGAGGGCATCGTCTTAACGATGTTTGATGCTCGTAATAATTTAAGCCATCAGGTGGTAACTGAAATTAAAAACCACTTTGGTGACAAAGTATTTAACGCCATTATTCCACGCAATGTTCGCCTTAGCGAAGCACCATCACACGGACAATCCATCTTTGAATATGACAGCAAATCGATTGGTGCTCAGCGATATCTTGAACTTGCAAAGGAAGTTGTTGCTCGTGCACAAGGAAAAGTCTCTGTTGAGGCCCCTTCGCTAGCAGAACAAATGGCCTAAGAAAGGTGATTTAAATGTCTGATACTGCTGTCGAATCATCAAACAAAAAAAAGGGACTGGGTCGTGGACTTGGTTCCTTGCTTGGTGGACCTGCTAATGAAACCGTTGCCCCTCCCGCATCAACGGTTCCAAAAACCATGAACCCTCCGGCTGGTGCAACTGCGGCTTCCGCGGCAATGCCAGCCCCAGCCCCAACTCCTGCTCCAGTTGCAGCCCCTCCCGTGGATCCTGAAAGCAAGATTTGGAAAGTAGCCATTGATAAACTTTCACCAGGCGAATATCAGCCTCGTCGTCACTTTGAAAAAGAGCCTCTTCAAGAGTTAGCTCAATCGATCAAAGAAAACGGAATTCTTCAGCCGATCGTAGCGCGCAGAAGAAAAGATGGAAAATTAGAAATCGTGGCCGGAGAGCGTCGCTGGAGAGCGGCTCAGCTTGCGGCTTTACATGAAGTTCCAGTTATCCTTAAGAATTACGATGACAAGCAAGCGCTTGAATTGGCGATTGTTGAGAACATTCAACGTGAAGATTTAAATCCGATCGAAGAAGCAGAAGGTTACTCGCGCCTTATTTCTGAATTTAAATTGTCTCAGCAGCAAGTGGCAGAAAAAGTGGGGCGTGATCGTGCCACCGTAGCAAATGCCGTGCGCTTATTGTCTTTGCCTGAGGAAATCAAAAGCCTGATTTCAGGAAATGAATTGTCCGTGGGTCATGCGAAAGTGTTATTGGCACTTCCAGATTCAAAAAAACAGATTGAATTCGCTAAGAAAGTCATCAACGAAAAAATTGCAGTTCGTAAGCTTGAAAAAATGGTGCAGGCTGTCGTTAAGGGAGCTGATGATAAAGAAGAAGAAGTAAGCGAGCTTGGTTCTAATGTAACTCAACGTTTGATTTCTGGATTAAGCGAAGAGCTACAAAAGATGCTGGGGACGAAGGTGAACATTGATTATTCCAACTCAAAAGGTAAAATCAGTATTCACTTCTATTCTGATGATGAATTAACGAACTTAGTAGACAGGCTGAAAGAGGGATGGCAATAGCGAACGCAAACTTACTTCAAGACGATCTTCTTTCTGGTCATGTCACGGCGATATTGGATCAAGGCACTCATTTCGAGGGAAAGCTCAGCTTTGAGGGCACGGTTCAAATTGGTGGCGACTTTAAAGGCGAAATCTTTACTAAAGATACGATCGTTATTAACGAAGGCGCGTCTGTTACGGCTCAAATCGAAGCCGATACCATTATAATAAGTGGCCGGGTTGAGGGGAATCTCTTTGCCCGCCGCCGAGTTATTATGCACCCACCCGCAATCTTTAAGGGCACGGTCACGTCACCCAGCTTGAGAATTGATGAGGGCGTGGTCTTTGAGGGTGCTTCTTATATGCCTAAGTCATAGGCTATTTTAAAGTGGTCCCAATTTGGGGTCATTCCTGAACATTATCAATTAGAAATACGGCTTGACCCCTTATGGGCTACCGGGTAAATCCGAAGCTCAAAAACTAGTAGGGATTTCAGCTAAATGGACATATTTAATCAACTTGGTATCAATACCACAGCCGCGTTCCAGTTCGTGTTTTTTTGTGTCGCTTTGATCTTTTTGTCGAAAGTAGTTTTCGGCCCATATGCGCATGCATTGGAAGAACGTCAAAGAAGAACTAAAGGGGGCGAAGACCTTGCTTTAGAGTTCCAAAATAAAGCCGTCGAACTTAATTCAACTTATGAGACCAAAATGCGTGAACTGAATGGCGAGATTAAAGCCATCGTTGATTCGGCAAAAACTCAAGCCAATAAAGAATACGAAGCGGCGGTATCTGCTGTTCGTAGTGAATCTGAAAAAGCTGTTCAAAGCAATCGCACGCAGCTGATGTCGGCAGTACAAAGCGCGGCTCAAGATCTGAAAAATCAAACAACGGCCGTGGCCCTAGCGATCACAAATAAACTGTTGAAGTAAGAGAGCAGACTATGAAGTTACTTTTGAACACATTGATTCTTTTGTCTCCAGCCCTAGCACTTGCGGCGGGTGGTGGTCATGGCCACAACGAAGGAGTTCCTACGGTTGTCATGTACCAAGCGATCAACGTAGTAATCCTAGTTGCGGGTTTGATCTATTTCACTAAAGACAGCATCGTGACTTTCTTTAAAGATCGTAAGGCGCAATATCTTGAAGCGGCTCAAAAATCTGCTTTTGCTCGCGAGCAAGCAGAGCGTGAGTTTGTAGATATCAAAAATAAATTGGCTCAGTTAGATGCAACTCGCGCCGAGTCCCTTAATAAAGCTCAAGCACACGCTAACGATTTGAAAAAACAAATCTTGGACGAGGCCCAAGCGGTTAGTAAGCGCATTAAAGAAGACGCGCAGTTAACTATGAAGCTTGAAGTCGAGCGCGCTCAGCGCGATTTGCGTCAACAACTTTTGAAAGATTCAGTTGAAGCCGCTCGTACAGTTTTGACGAAAGACTTAAGTGGCGCTGATCAGCAAAAACTTCAAAAAGATTTCATCAATCACGTCGGAGTGTAGATAATGGTTACTAGTGAAGTTTCTAAAAGATACGCAAAAGCACTCTTGGCTGCAACCAAGCAAAAAGGCGCTCACGCGAAAGCCTTTGCAGAGCTTAAAGCCGTAGTTGAGGGCTTTAACGGCGATGCGACTGTAAAAAGCTATTTCGAAAACCCCATGGTCAACTCTGAACAAAAAGTAGCAGCGGTTAAGTCAGCCCTTGCTGGCAAAGGTTTAAGCGAAGAGGTCTTAAGCGCCATCGTTCTTATGGCGGAAAAAAATCGTCTTTCAGCTTTGAATGACGTTGTTCACTCTTTCCAAGATCTTATGGATATTGAAGAGGGTGTTACTCGCGGCGTGGTTCGTTCGGCGCAGGCTTTGAATGACGACGCTAAAAAAGATATCGAACAAAAAATTAATAAAGTTTTAAACAAGAAGATCGTGTTGACCTACGAACAAGATCCTAAGCTTTTGGGCGGCATTGTTGCTCAAGTGGGTGGTTGGACTTTTGACGATAGCCTTGATGCGCACTTGAAAAAATTGAATGAAGAATTAAACAGGAGAGCCAACTAACAATGGAAACACAAATTCGTGCTGATGAAATCAGTCGTGTTCTCAAAGAACAAATCAATCAATACAACAAAAAGATTGAAGTAAGCGAAACAGGAAGCGTTCTTTCTGTAGGTGACGGGGTTGCCCGCATTTACGGTCTTGAAAACGTTATGACCGGTGAACTAGTTGAGTTCCCTGGCGAAGTTTTCGGTATGGTTCTTAACTTAGAAGAAGGCCACGTTGGTGCGGTTATCTTCGGTGAAGACCGTAACATTAAAGAAGGCGATACAGTTAAGCGTACAAAAAGAATCGTTTCCGTTCCAGTGGGCGAAGCTCTTCTTGGTCGTGTTGTTGACGCTCTTGGGAACCCCATCGACGGTCGTGGCGCAATCAACACACCTCACAGCCGCGTCGTTGAATTGAAAGCTCCGGGTATCGTTTATCGTCATCCAGTTGAAGAACCTCTTCAAACGGGTATCAAAGCTATCGATGCGCTTGTACCAATCGGTCGTGGCCAACGTGAGTTGATCATTGGTGACCGTCAAACTGGTAAAACAGCGATCGCGGTTGACACTATCATCAACCAAAAAGGTCAAAACGTTCAGTGCTTCTACGTAGCTATCGGTCAAAAACAATCGACTGTTGCTCTAGTGGTTGAAAAATTGCGTGCTGCAGGTGCTCTTGAGTACACAACTGTTATCGCTGCGAACTCATCGGACCCAGCTCCACTACAATATTTGGCTGCATACTCTGGAACCGCGATGGCGGAATACTTCCGCGATACAGGTCGCCACGCAGTTATCGTATACGATGACTTGACGAAACAAGCTCAAGCTTACCGCCAAGTGTCTCTACTTCTTCGTCGTCCTCCGGGACGTGAAGCGTACCCAGGCGACGTATTCTATCTTCACAGCCGTTTGTTAGAGCGTGCATCTAAATTGTCAGCTGATAAAGGCGGCGGTTCATTGACTGCATTGCCAATCATCGAGACTCAAGCAGGTGACATCTCTGCTTACATCCCTACAAACGTTATCTCGATCACTGACGGTCAGATCTTCCTTGAGTCAGACCTATTCTACAAAGGTATCCGTCCGGCGATCTCTGTAGGTAAATCTGTATCACGCGTAGGTGGTGCGGCTCAGATTAAAGCGATGAAACAAGTTGCGGGTTCTATGAAACTTGAGCTTGCGCAGTTCCGTGCGATGGAAGCATTCGCGGCGTTTGCGTCTGACTTGGATGCAGCGACTCAACAACAATTGGCGCGTGGTCGTCGTTTGGTTGAAGTTCTAAAACAAGGTCAATATTCACCAGTAAAAGTTGAAGAACAAATTGCGATGATTTTCGCAGCCTCTAACGGCTTTGTTGATGCTTACCCAGAAACAGACGTTAAACGTTACGAAAAGGAACTGATGGATTTCTTGCGTTCTAAACACGCAGACGTCATCAAAACTATTAGCGAGAAAAAAGCTATTTCTGACGACACTAAGAAGGCATTGATGGCCGCTCTTAATGAGTTCAAAGCTATTTTTCAACCTACTAAAAAGTAATCGGTGCTTAAATGGCAAGTTTGAAGGATATCCGGGCTCAGATTGAGTCCACTAAAAACACCCAGCAGATCACGAAAGCGATGAAGCTCGTGTCTGCGGCGAAGTTAAGAAGGGCGCAAAATAACATCGTTAATATGCGTCCTTACGCTTTAACTTTGCGTAAGGTGATTGCGGATATCGCTGTTACAAACAAAGTCTCTAATCCGTTGATGGAAGCTAAAGAACAAGTAAAGAAGGTTTTGCTTGTTGTAATTAGCTCTGACCGCGGTTTGTGCGGAGCCTTTAACAGCAATATCAACAAGTTCGCCGAGAACTATTATAACGAGAACAAAACGAAACTTGAGAAGATCGATTTTATTTTCGTGGGCCGCAAGGTTCATGACTATTTCGCTCGCCGCGGGATCAAACCAATCGATTACATCACGAAGCTAGATAAGGATATTTCTTATGAACTAGCTTCAAAGGTGGCGAACCGAGTTATGAATGACTATCTTGAAGGTAGTTATGACGAAGTTCGTATCGTGTATAACGAATTTAAGTCTGCAATTTCCCAACAAGTTGTCTGTGAAACAATCTTGCCTATCGATATGGGTTTGAGCGCTTTCAATGCAGATCAAACTGACAAAGCGGGAAATTTCTCTGTAGATATGATTTTCGAACCAGCTCCAGAGCAAATCATCAAAGAATTGCTTGAGAAACATTTCGACCTTCAAGTTTACAGAACTATGTCAGAGTCTGTTGCCGGTGAACATGGTGCTCGTATGAGCGCGATGGAAAACGCGACAAACAATGCGCGAGACATGATCAACAAGCTCACGCTGACATACAATAAGTTGAGACAAGAAAAAATTACTACAGAATTGATTGAAATCGTATCTGGCGCGGAAGCGCTGAAATAGGGGAGCTGAATAATGGCATTCGGTAAAGTAAAACAAGTAATGGGTCCGGTTGTGGACGTAGAGTTTGAAGGCGGAGAACTTCCAGCAATCAACTCAGCACTTCGTGTAACAAATAAATTCGTATCTGACGCTGAAATGAACCTAGTTCTTGAAGTAGCACAGCACTTAGGTGACGGTGTGGTTCGTACTATCGCGATGGACCAAACTGAAGGTTTAGTTCGTGGCGAAAAAGTAAAAGCAATGAACGAAATGATCACAGCCCCAGTAGGCCGTGAAGCATTGGGACGTATCATCAACGTTATCGGTGAACCGATTGACGAAATGGGCCCAGTAAACGCCAAAGAAAAATGGGGCATCCACAGAACAGCTCCAAAATTCGAAGATCAAGCCACTTCAGCAGCAATGTTGATGACCGGTATCAAGGTCGTTGATCTTCTTGCCCCTTACGCAAAAGGTGGAAAGATCGGTTTGTTCGGTGGTGCGGGCGTTGGTAAAACAGTTCTAATCCAAGAACTTATCCGTAATATCGCAACTGAGCACGGTGGTTTCTCTGTATTTGCCGGCGTGGGTGAGCGTACTCGTGAGGGTAATGACTTGTGGCAAGAGATGAAACAATCAGGCGTATTGGCAAAAACAGCTCTGGTTTTCGGTCAAATGAATGAACCTCCTGGAGCACGTGCGCGTGTTGCTTTGACGGGTTTGACTGTTGCGGAATACTTCCGTGACGTTGAAAACCAAGACGTTCTTTTCTTCGTAGATAACATCTTCCGCTTTACTCAAGCGGGTGCAGAGGTGTCGGCACTATTGGGTCGTATCCCTTCAGCCGTTGGTTACCAACCGACTCTTTCAACTGAAATGGGTACTTTGCAAGAGCGTATCACATCGACTAAAAAAGGTTCGATCACTTCGGTTCAAGCCGTCTACGTACCAGCCGATGACTACACGGATCCAGCTCCGGCAACGACATTTACTCACTTAGATGCAACGACGAATCTTGACCGTGATATCGCGGCTATGGCGATCTTCCCGGCGGTTCATCCGTTGACTTCAACTTCACGTCTTCTTGACCCACAAGTTATCGGTGAAGAGCATTACAAATGTGCTCGTGACGTTCAGGCGTTGTTACAACGTTACCGTGAACTTCAAGATATCATCGCGATCTTGGGTATGGACGAGTTGTCTGAAGAAGATAAACTGGTTGTATCTCGTTCTCGTAAAGTTCAACGTTTCTTGTCTCAGCCGTTCTTCGTTGCTGAGCAGTTCACGGGTCTTCAAGGTAAATACGTAGACATCAAAGACACTGTTCGTGGTTTCCGCGAAATCCTTGATGGTAAACACGACTCTCTTCCAGAGCAGGCGTTCTATCTAGTTGGAACTATTGAAGACGTTGTAGAGAAAGCGAAGAAGTTGCAAGCGTAAGCTTGCAACTCTAAGGAGCTTACATGTTTAAACTAACTATCGTGACACCGGAAAAACGTATCCTGGTCGGCCAAGAGGTCGAAGAGGTTACTGTTCCCGCGTTTAAGGGAGAGCTTAATATTCTTCCTGGTCACGCCCCATTGATCACCACTCTGGAAACAGGCGTGATGAAATGGAAAATCAAAGGGAAAGAGTTGCAACAACTTGCAGTTATCAGCTGGGGTTATTGCCAAGTCAGTCCTGAAGGCGTGAACATCTTAGCGAACATCGCTGAGTTGCCAGAAGAAATCGACCTTGAAATGACCAAAACTCAATTGGCGGAGTCTGAGAAAAAAGTGATGAACGAACTTATCACTGATGAAGACTGGGCAGAATTTCAACGTGAATGGGCGCACGCCCGCGCGAAGATCGATGTTGCCAGCATGGCGCCACGCAAATAAAAAAAGCCCTCGAGAGAGGGCTTTTTCTTTTTCAAAGCTATAAAAATCTAAATTATCTTTTTGGACGACTTACCGGAACCGGAATATTCATTCCGGTAGGTAAATTATATTGCTGAGCTTGCACCGTGGTTGCGGTGGCAGCCGGAGTCGTTTGTGTTTGTTGACCTTGCTGATCTTGCTGAATTACGGATTCAACCGTCTCAACGGCTTGCTCTTGCGCGGCGCTCGGGTTTTCGGCCTGTGGGGCGGCCTCTTCGGTCGTTACAGGTGCAGTTTCTACCGCTGGAACGTCCTCGGCCGAACGTGGATTCATCATTGGAACAGGGCCGACGTCAGGCAGATCATAGTCTTTGTTTTCGTCAATTTGCTGCTCGTTAGACTCTTCAACCGCATCATCATCATCGTCATGATCGTGATCTAAGATAGAATCCGGGTCTTCACACGACACATTTAAAGCCTCTGGATTTCTGAAAAGTTTGTTTTTGAAATACGCGTAAGAATCTGGGCAATGTTTTGCCAAGAAGTCTGGGTGAACGACATAGGCTTCGAAGACTTCGGCAAATTCTTCGTTCAAACTTTTTCCGCAATAAGTAGTGATCATGCACTTTTTGCCGCGCATGTGTTGACGATACTCATTATAGTTTTGATTGCCGTTAGCATGACCGAATCTGTGACCCAATTCATGCATCATACGACCCGTAAGTTGCCCCTTTGGTGACCCGCGAGGACGTTTTACGGTAACGAAACCTACGCGAGATAAGCCAGAATTCCAAGGACCAGAAGCTTCTTTCCATTGATAGTCATATTGATAATCATTTGGAATTGGCTTCCCTAAAAGTCTTTCGACTTGCGCGATGCCTTTAGCTAAGGCCGCGATTTCAAGGGCAGAGGCTCTTTCAGTTTGGATTCCGTTTCGAGATAAAATAGCTTTTGCCGGCTCAACTAGGCCGGGTAAACATTTTCCGTATCCAAATACGGGATTCTGATAAAGGGCGAAGACCCCGGCAGGGGTTGTTTTGTTACGGCGCTGAAGTGCGCGTTTCTTTGTAGGATTTTTCTTGGTTCGAACAACACGTTTTGTGTTTGTCGCTTTACGAACTGTGCGGCGAGCAGCCTCGGATTCTTCCGTGTGGAAAGTTAAACCTGCTGAAAACAAAAGGGAAAATACCATGAAGCATTTTGAAAACCATTTTGCTTTTGCTTTAATTGATTGTGGTTGTTGTCTTAACACCGTTTACCGCCTCAGCATTGTTGTTCCAAAGGAGGTAATGCAAAATTAGGCCCATCCAAAGTCGTCTCAAAATGAGAAAAAGGGCAGTGAAATGGAGCATATTCGTTTATAAAAGTTAAACATGCTGAAAGTTCGGGCTTTTGAGTTTTAAAGTGCCGGTAAATTTTTCCCGGGGACAGCCAGCGTCCGTCAGTGTCTAAAAGATATTCAGCGTAAAACTAAGTTCGTCGAAGAAGAATATAATATCTGATCAAGATGTTCGGCGATTTTTTTTCCAGAGTCTTCGTGGTTAAAGAATAAATTCATCACTCGCGGCGATTTCGAATTTTTAGAAAACAGTTTTGGTGATCCTAAGTTTATGACAATCGATTTTTCTTTTAACGATGAAGCGAGAGCTTTAGTAAGACCAGCGGTTTGCGGACCCGTGACCGCAAAAAGGACCTTATCACAACCTTGCTGCTGCACCCATTCCTTGACGGTGTCTGCTTTAACTCCGCCCGCGAGCAGACGAGATTTCACCGAGCGCTTGGTCGCCCTCTGAAATGAAGATAAAAACTTTTTATTAGGGGCCAGCAGACAGATATTTTCCGAAGAGGCCATCGATCTTTTTTGCACCTTTGGCGGCAGATCTTTAGGCATCAAAGCCGCGCTGAGGTTTCTTTCTAAGATCGTGGACTCCAGCTCTCGGTAATCATTTGAAGTGAGTGAGTTTCCTTGAAACAGAGAAGGGGACTGAGGGCTTCGACGGTAAAGATTAGCAAAGGCCTTCGCCGTTAAGATGCGTTTCATCTTTTCATCCACAGCCTTCATTGGCAGCTCGCCTGAAGCCACTGATTTTTTAATATATTGAAAGGCCTTTTCTTGGTCCGCAAAGGAATAAGTTAACATCACGATGTCGGCCCCAGCTTGCAACGCCTTAAGAGCGGCGGCTTCGGGACGCAGAAGCTGTCTTGATCCCTGCATTTGTAAATCGTCAGTGACGATTAAGCCTTTATAGCCCAGATCGCGCCGAAGAATATCTTGAATGATTTTTTTTGAAAAGCTTGCGGGCTCTTTAGATTCATCCAGGGCAGGGTAAATGTAATGTGAAAGCATGACCGCAACACTCGGACCTAGCTGCGCGTATCCCTTGTATGGAAGAAGATCTTTGCTGTAAAGGCGATCTAAAGGGGTATTGTTTTCGACTACTTTGTGGTGTGGGTCGGCTTTTAGGTCTCCGGTCCCGGGAAAATGTTTAGCCGTGGGAACAACCCGTGCCTTTAAAAGACCTTTGGAGTAAGCAAATCCAAGCTCCCGAACCAGGTTTGGATCAGATCCAAAAGATCTTACACCGATAAAGCTTCCACTGAACGGATCAGAGACGTCTAAGACCGGCGCGAGGTTCATATTAAATCCGACTTCGCGTAAAAATCTGCCGGTGATTTGACCCATTTCTTCAGCCATAAGCGGTGATTGAGTTTGTCCAACAGCAAGAGCATTCGGTTGAGCAGGTACTATCGGAAGTCTTGAGACCGCACCGCCTTCTTGGTCGATAGCAATCAGTGGAGGGAGTTTTGAAACTTTAAAGCTAAGCTTGTAAAGTTGGTCATTGAGCGTGCGAATCTGTTCTGCGTTTTTAATATTTCTTTTAAAAAGCAGATAAGAGCCGGGCTTATGCTTAGCGATGAATTTTTCTAAGCTTGCGTCGATTTTAGTTTGCGGAAATCCGACGATGAAAAGCTGCCCGACCTTTTCTTCCAAAGTCATCTGGGCGACTTTTTTTTCGACCAGGTTGTCGATATTCTTAGGAAGAGCTAGCACAAGGTGGGGAAATAGCATCAGCCAGAGAGTAACACTCAAATTTCGAATATTTTCCCTGATATACTTGTGCATAGGTAAAGCGTATCATTCAGCCCTTGGGAATATAGGTAAGATTTGCGAGACAGCATGAAATTGCACCTTAGTCTGAAAATTCTAATCGTATGGAGTCTGGGAGTCTGCGGAGTCGTGGCCTCAGCCCAAACGCAAGAAGACCCGCCTCTTGTCGAGGTTGAACTTAGCCAGGACAATCTTGCTCCGTATGTTGAGCGTCGTGATAATTCAGGGGTTTATTTTGGCATTGCGTATGAGGGTGTTGATCTTAAAAACTATATTTCAGTTTTAGATGGTGTGAATCAAAGCTACGCGAGCATTTTTGGATCTAACCCAGTTCCGCTAATTCGCCTGAATGTTGATTATAAATATAATACGGCATTGGGATCTATCGCTGCGGGAATTGATTTGGGAACAGGCCAGCTTTCCGGAACGGTGAATGGGGTGACCCATGATCTATCGCTATTGAAATATGGGGTAGGACTAAAATGGACGCTCGACAACCTGTGGACGGAGCCTTACGTGGCGCCGTATGTGGGAATCAACTTTTGGCAGATGGGAATTAAAGAAAAAACTCCTACGGATAATTTTGATATGACCACGGATTTTGGATATAACTACACCCTGGGTTTTTTATTTCAATTAGATTGGCTTGATTATGATTCCTCAAAAACGTCAACGTGGGATTGGGGTATCGAAAATACATTTGTAGATGTGTATGCCACTCAATACGCAAAAACGATGTCGGATGCGGACCCCAATACCGAGACCGACTTCCTGTACGGAGCGGGCCTAAGACTTGAATTCTAGCTTCTAAATTAAACGCAGAAGGTTTTCCAACTCTTCGTGTACCGCTGACCAGCTAATAGTTCCCATTTTAATATTCAAACGGTTGTCTGGGGTTAAGGAGTATTTTTTTGATTCGCGCATCGCTAAGCCGATCACGGCTTCAGGCTTCAACTTGGTTTGCGCTGTAAAGATTAATGAAATAGATTTTACGCCTGCACTGACGTCCCGAACTCCGAGTTCTTTGCAAAGACGGCGTATCAACATCAGCCCCATTAGATTCACGGTAGGCTCTGGGATGGTGCCAAACTGATCGCGCAGCTCTTCTTCGATGCGATCTAACTCATCAGCGGACGTAATATCGGCCAGCGCTTTGTAATAACTTAAGCGAATACGAATGTCGGCAATATAGCTATCAGGAATCATGGCAGGGATGCGCAAGTTTATTTCAGGATCCAAATCCATGTCTTCCACGGCCTCACCCTTGGCTTGCGCTAGGGCTTCGTTTAAAAGATCCATGTAAAGTTCATACCCGACGGCATTGATGTGTCCGGATTGTTCTTCACCCAAGAAATTTCCCGCCCCGCGAAGCTCAAGATCGTATTGTGCGATCTTAATGCCGCTACCTAATGCTGTATTTTCTTGGATAATTTTAAGACGCTCTTGCTGTTCTTTATCAAGCTTGCGATTTCGCGGCATCATTAGATAGCAATAAGCCCGCGTTTTGCTGCGACCCACGCGTCCACGCAGTTGATATAACTGCGACAACCCAAACATATGGGCGGAATCAATAAACATGGTGTTAGCACGAGGCACGTCCATGCCGGACTCTACGATGGCAGTACAAATAAGGACGTCAATTTCATGGTGAAAGAAGCTAAGCATGGCTTTTTCTAGCTCATGCTCTTCCATTTGGCCGTGAGCTACCTTGATGCGTACCTCCGGAACGATATTGCGAATTTCATCCGCCAATCCGTAAATAGATTCAATGCGATTATGAATGAAGTAAACCTGTCCACCGCGGGACACTTCTGCGGTGATGGCTTTGCGAATCGTATCTTCATCAAACTTGGTCACAAAAGTTCTGGTTGGAAGTCGATCCACGGGCGCGGTGTTTATTAAACTTAAATCGCGCACGCCCACCAAGGCCATGTTCAAAGTTCTAGGGATAGGAGTGGCTGACAAAGTTAAAGTATCAACACTGTTTTTGATCTTTTTAATTTTTTCCTTATGAGCAACGCCGAATTTTTGTTCTTCATCGACTATCAATAGGCCTAAATCTTTATATTGGATTGAGGATCCTAAGAGCTTATGAGTACCAACCACGATATCGACTTTGCCATCTTTAAGATCTTGCAAAGTCTTTTTAACTTCCGCGGTGGAGACAAAACGATTTAAGACGCGGATATCTACGGGCCATCCATCAAAGCGCTTTTTCAAAGTTTCAAAGTGCTGAAACGTCAGGACGGTGGTCGGCGCGAGCAAGGCCACTTGTTTTCTGGCTTGCACGGCAAAGAAGGCCGCGCGCATGGCGACCTCAGTTTTACCAAAGCCCACATCGCCACAGATAAGGCGATCCATCGGCTTCGTGGAGTGAAGATCCTTTTCAATATCGTTAATGGCGCGCAATTGGTCTTCGGTTTCTTCATAAGGAAAGCCATTTTCAAATAAAGAAATTTCGCTTTCTTTAAATTCGAAGGGCGGCCGATGAAGTTCGGCCCGTTTTGCATACAGGGCCAGCAAGTCAGACGCGATATCCCGTACATGAGATTTAACTTTGGTCTTAGTTTTTTCCCAGGCCGTGCCGCCAAGTTTATCCAGGACGGAGGTGGCGGCTGCGCCAGAAAATTTTTGCAGCTGTCCCACGCGATAGACGGGGAGGTAAAGTTTGTCTTTGTCTTTATACCCCACCTGAATGTACTCGGACTCCACGCCGCTGATGTTCATCAGCTTTAAGCCTTCATACTGTCCTACGCCATGCTTGACGTGAACGACCAAATCGCCCGGTTTTAAATCACCGAAAGCCAGGCGTTTTGCTTGCTTTTGAAAATCTTGAGCACCCGAAGAATCGCGCGAGCGAAGTTTTTTTCCGTAAAAATCTTCATCGCGCAAAAAGACAATTTTTTCTTCGTCTAAACGCAAGCTTTCAACCAGCCCGCGCGGAATTACATGCACGAGGCCGGCATCGCGGTCTTGCTCTTGAAGCCAGGTGTCCCAACGATAGTCGTCGTCGGCAATTCGCTGAATGCGCAAATCCATTTTTTCAAAGATCAGCTTTAGTTTTTCAATGTGGGATTGATTTTTAGATCCGACAAAGATGCGATATCCATCGGACTTCCAGCGGTGAAGTTTATTGGCGGCGGCTTGGGACCACAAATCGGATCCGATGGGATTTGCCAGGCTTAAGTTGTTAAAGTCTTGGGTGTTATAAGTTTTATATTCGACGTGAGCATCTTCGCTATTTTCTTCATCAAAATATTGAAGTGACGAAAAATAAACTTCGCGAGAGTTTTCGGGAAAACGCAGCTTTTCAAAACCCTCGTAAAGAGACTCAATTTCTGGGTGAATAACATATTTGCGACTTTGAGCAAAATCAGCTTTAAGATCGGATGCCAGCTCATCCGTGACGCGAGAAATCTCAATCGGATCTAAGAACCAAACGTTCACCGGCCCTGGGAAGTGATCTAGGGGCGAGGAAAGTTCCCCGTAAAAATAGGGCAAAAGAAACTCAACGCCGGGAAAGACATTTTTAAGAACCAAAGATCGCAACAGATCTTCGGCTTCAGCCTTATCGACTTCACGGCCATCAATCATGCCACGGACACGTTGCAAAAGCCGCTCATGGGTTTCGTCACGAAATAAAACTTCTCTTGCTGGAGTCAAAACAAACGATGAAAGTTCGTCCGTGCTTCTTTGGTCAGAGACGTCAAAATGACGAATGCTTTCCACCTGATCACCAAACAAATCTAAACGGACAGGCTTGTCGGTTGTCGGTGGAAAAATATCAACAATCCCCCCACGCAAAGCATACTGACCACGATCTTCGACCATGGGAGCTGCTGAATATCCTAAAGAATTTAAAAACTCAGCGATGTCTTCTGGCAATTCGTCGCCGGAAGAAACTTTGCGAGAGTTTTTCTTTAAAATTTCGACAGGCAGAGTTTTTTGCATCAGTGCGTCAGACGGGGATATGAAGATTTCTCCAGCTTTGGCATTTTGGGCCGCCGACAAAAACGAAATGCGATCACTGACAACTTTTGTGTTTGGATAAAGACCGGAATATGGAGAGACATCAAAAGAAGCGAAGAGGTGGCTTCGACGAGACGGGTCAAAGAACTCAATCAGCTCTGAAAGTTTGCGTGCATCTTGCGCACTACCAACTACAACCAGATGCGGCAAGCTGTTGATTTTTTTAGAGTAAGTTTGCGACAAGAAATACGCGAGCGCCAGAGGTGATGAGGCTCCGGTGACGTTGATTTTTCCTCGTGATGTTTCAAAGGCTCTTTCCAGAATGGATTCGAGTCTTGTGTGAGTGCTCTCGGCTTTCATGTGGTGGAGTTATCCTGCCATGCTTATCGCCTTGTTTCCATTCATATTTCTTGGTTTTCACAGACGACACATATATAACTAATTGAAATCCAAATAATAACGACAACTTTGGAGGGGCCATGCCACTCGGTGGTATTATCTTCATTTTTATTTTCATCGCGGTATTCGGTGCATTCTTGCTATGGGTCGCGTCCAAAACCGGCGGTAAAGCCAAGTATAATCCGGTAAAATTTGAACCGTACGAGTGCGGCTTACCATCTCAATACAAAAAAGATACGAAAGTTTCGGTAAAGTATTATCTGACGGCGATCCTTTTTATCTTGTTCGATATCGAGATCATCTTCATGTATCCATGGGCGGTTTCTTTCAGAGAATTCATCGCTACAGGGACTGGCGCATTCGTGTTGATTTCAATGATGGTCTTCATTGCGATCTTCATTTACGGATTGTTCTGGGAAGTAAAATCAAAAGCATTGGAATGGGACTAGTTCATGGGAATGGGTAAAGATATTTTTGAAATTACAGTCAACGGACTGAAATTAGTCGTCATCTTTCTGATGATGGTTCAAGCCGTTCCTATCTTGGTTTGGCTAGAGCGCCGTGGATCGGCATTTATCCAAGATCGTCTGGGGCCAAACCGCGTAGGACCTTTGGGTTTAATGCAGCTTCTTGCCGATGCCGTTAAGTTCTTAACAAAAGAAAACTTCGTTCCAGAAAGTGCGAAAACTTTCTTGTACTATGCAGCGCCGGTGTTTGCGTTGATTCCGGGTGCGGTGGCGTTTTCCGCGATTCCGATGTCGACACCCATTCAAGTAGCCGCGTTTGAAATGTTTGGCTCTTCTTGGGGGCCCTACACATTCCTTGTTCAAGGTTATGAAATCGGTATCGGCATCGTTTTCATCTTGGGTATTTCTTCACTAGCTTCTTACACCCTTTTGATGGCGGGCTTTGGATCGGGAAATAAATACGCTTTGATGGGTGCTCTTCGAGCGTCAGCTCAAGCAATCTCTTATGAGTTGGCTTTGGGTCTTTCTATCGTCGGCATCATTATGCTTTATGGAACTTTTGATTTAACGGCAATGACACTGGCTCAACAAGGTCCATTGAGTTTTAACTTCTTAGGTCACAATGTTGTGGCGAGCTGGCTTCCAAATTGGGGTATCTTTTACCAGCCGTTAGCGGCCTTGTTGTTCTTCACGACCACATTTGCTGAATCAAACCGCCTGCCATTTGACTTAGCTGAGGGTGAATCCGAGCTTGTTGCCGGTTTCCACACCGAGTACGGCGGATTTAAATTCAATATGTTCTTCATCGGTGAGTACGGCCATATGATGATCGCTTCTGGTTTAATGGCGCTATTCTTCTTTGGGGGTTTCAGCATTCCTTATGTGACTGTTGGCGAGCTTAATGAATGGGCGACTTCGATTGGTTTTGGTAGCGGTCTTGTGGCCCTTCTGCACTTCCTTTCGTTCTTTATCAAGTTTGCGTTTTTTATGTGGGTTTTCATTTGGGTTCGTTGGACGCTTCCGCGCTTCCGTTACGATCAATTGATGGCCTTCGGATGGAAAACGCTTTTGCCGTGGGCGCTAGCGAACACAATCGCGACCGCTTTAATTATTTACGTAGCATCATTGTAAGGAGACTGACGTGACTGCAGATGCTTTTTTATTTTGGTTCTTAGCTTTTGTCGTTTTAGCAAGCGGCCTTAGCGTGATCTTGATGAACAATCCGATTTATTCTGCTCTTTGCTTGGCCATGACCATGGTGGGAATTTCGGCGTTGTTTGTAACCTTAAACGCATTTTTTATCGCCGGGGTTCAGTTGATCGTTTATGCCGGCGCGGTGATGGTTCTTTTTGTCATGGTGTTGATGCTTTTCGACTTAAAAGCCGAAGTGCAGGCGTTTACCCGCGGACGCGTGACGGGCGCACTTAAAATTGCGTCAGTGGGTTTGTTGGCGGGCCTTATCGTAGCCGCCATCACGGTATCAATGAGCCTGATTCCAGAAAAAACCACCGACAATCCAGTGATGGTTGGTAACGGTATGGAAACGACCAAGGCATTGGGTAATATTCTTTTCTCTAAATATATTTTCGGCTTTGAAGCATTGGGCGTTTTATTGCTTGTGATCGCAGTTGGTGCGGTGGCTTTGGCGCGCAGTAAAGGTGGAACTCATGAACACTGATTTTATTACCAACATCGGATTGACCCACTACTTGGTTCTGTCAGCGATGCTTTTTGTTATGGGAATGGCGGGCGTTTTGCTTCGTAGAAACGTCGTCGTTCTTTTGATGTCGATCGAGCTGATGTTGAACTCAGTGAATTTGACATTCGTGGCGTTCAGTAAGTTCTTGGGTCTGTTAGACGGACACATCATGGTCTTTTTCGTCATGACGATTGCGGCGGCGGAAGCAGCGGTAGGGCTGGCTTTGACGGTTTCGATCTTCAAACGCTTTAACGAAGTTAACATTCGTTTCTTTGAGCATTTGAAGGGATAGGGGATAGACGATGAATCACTCTCTTTTAATGGCTATTCTTATCCTAAGCCCCTTCGTTGGTTTTTTAATCAACGGAGCTCGTTATAAAAAACACTCTGGAAACGTTGCGGGAAGTATCGCGACGTTAGCCATCGCGATTTCTTTTATCAGCGCCATCCTTTTGGTTGTTGATTTGGTAGCGATGCCGGCCGAGTCTCGCCGTATCGCGGTTTCATTTTTTGAATGGATGGCGATTGATAAGTTCAAGGTGAACGCGGGCTTCGTAGTCGATCAAATCAGCGCCATTATGATCCTGGTCATCACGGGTGTTGGAACTTTGATTCACTTATTCTCTATCGGGTATATGCACCACGATAAGGGTGTGGCGAAATACTTTGCTTACTTAAACCTCTTTATCTTTAACATGTTGTTGCTAGTTCTGGGTGACAGTTTGTTAGTGATGTTTGTGGGTTGGGAAGGTGTGGGTCTTTGCTCTTACTTGCTAATCGGTTTCTGGTTCACAGATTCAGAAAAAGCCGCCGCAGGTATGAAGGCCTTTGTCACGAATCGTGTGGGTGATGCCGCTTTCTTGCTGGGTATGTTCATCCTGTTTGTAAGCTTTGGTACTTTAAACTTTGCGGAGTTAAATGCATTAGCTCCCACGGTGGCTGAATCGTCTTGGTTGGGCGCGGTGACTTTAGGAACATTGTTCCTATTTATCGGTGCGACAGGTAAATCAGCACAGATTCCGTTGTATGTTTGGCTTCCAGACGCGATGGCGGGTCCGACACCAGTTTCTGCCCTGATCCATGCCGCGACGATGGTTACTGCTGGCGTGTATATGATTGTGCGCTTGAATCCGTTATTTATTGTGGCTCCAAATACGATGATGGTTATTGCAATCATCGGTGCTGCAACGGCCGTTTTAGCAGCGACAATTGGTATGACCCAGTGGGATATCAAAAAAGTTTTGGCTTACTCAACCGTATCGCAACTTGGCTATATGTTCTTAGCTTGCGGTGTTGGGGCGTTTGGCGCGGCGATGTTCCACTTGATGACCCATGCGTTTTTCAAAGCCTTGATGTTCTTAGGTTCGGGTTCGGTGATCCATGCAATGCACGAAGAACAAGATATCCGCAAGATGGGCGCATTGAAAAAATACATGCCGATCACGCACATCACGTTCTTATTGGGCTGGCTGGCGATCATCGGGGTTCCGCCTTTTGCCGGGTTTTTCTCTAAGGATGAAATTTTGGCTTACGCATTTAATTCGCCCTTCGGTTCGCCCATTCTTTGGGCGGCGGGTGCTTTGGGTGCGACGTTGACCGCGTTTTACATGACTCGTTTGATGGCGCTGACTTTCTGGGGCAAAAGCCGTGTACCACAGGATGTTCATCCACATGAATCTCCGGCATTGATGACCATTCCTTTGATTGTGCTAGCGATCTTGTCTGTTACCGGCGGTTGGATTGGTATTCCGCATGTCATTGGCGCAGTTTTGGGCCATATTCCGAATGTGTGGGAACACTGGTTGCACCCATTGATCTCGCCAATCCCAGGTTGGCAGCCCATTGATCACGCGACAGAGTGGACTTTGATGGGTGTATCTGTTGGTTTGGCGACAATTTCGGCGATCGTGGCGTACCAGTTCTATGTGAAATCTCCGGATACTCCGAAGAAATTTGCGGAAAAAATCAAGCCTATCTACACCCTTATTTACAACAAGTACTTTGTCGATGAGGCGTACTTTGCTTTCATCATTAATCCGCTTGTGAACATCAGCCGCAACACTTGGTATTACATCGACGTGAATTTCATCGATAAAATGACATATTTGGCTGGTGATTTAGCAAAAGGAATGGGCTCAATGGTTCGTTCTTCTCAAACCGGAAATATGCAGCAATACGCGATGTACATCGGTATCGGTGTCGTAGTTGTCCTTTCATTTGTGATCATGAGGTAATGGTATGATCCTTAGTAGCATTGTTTTTCTACCTCTTTTGTTTGCGCTGATCGTAGCTGTTTGGCCAAAAGCCAATACGATCCGCCACCTAGCTTTGGGCCTTTCGGTGGTTGAATTTATTTTAAGCTTAGCCCTTTTCAAACAATTCGATCCGAATAGCTCGGGATTGCAAATGGTTGAAAAGTTCATGTGGATTGAGCGCTTCGGTATTCAATACTTCATGGGTATCGACGGAATTTCTTTGTGGCTTGTTCTTCTAACCACATTCCTTACGCCGATTATCATCTTGGCAAGTTGGACTTCGATCACAGAACGTATCAAGGGCTTCCACGTTTGTATGTTCTTGCTTCAAACCGCGATGCTAGGAACTTTTTTAGCGTTTGATGCGGTCTTTTTCTATTTGTTCTGGGAGCTTTCACTTATCCCGATGTATTTCATGGTTGGTATCTGGGGTGGTACTCGTCGTATTTATGCGACAGTTAAGTTCTTCATCTATACCTTTGCCGGCTCGGTGATGATGCTTGTAGCGATCATCTATATGATGTACCTGACCCAAGAAGCCACTGGAACAATGAGTGCAAGTCTTCTTGATTTCTATAAGCTTCAGATTCCTTTTATCGGCGGGACATTCTTCAGTCTTCAAACACTTCTTTTCTTTGCTTTTGCTTTGGCCTTTGCAATCAAAGTTCCGGCTTTCCCGGTTCATACTTGGTTGCCAGATGCCCACGTTGAAGCTCCGACTCCAGGCTCTGTCATTCTAGCTGGTGTTATGTTGAAAATGGGTACTTACGGGTTCATGCGCTGGGTGATTCCATTATTCCCAGAGGCGGCTGAATATTGGGCATGGTTATTCATGCTTATCGGTACTGTCGGGATTATATATGGAGCCTTGGTCGCGATGGTGCAACCGGATGTGAAAAAACTTGTGGCGTATTCTTCAGTGTCGCACATGGGTTACATTTTGCTGGGTCTGTTTGCTTTCAATGCATACGGTATGGCGGGTGGCTTATACCAAATGCTAAACCACGGTATCTCAACGGGCGCCCTGTTCCTGTTAATCGGTATGATTTACGAAAGAACGCATTCGCGTGAAATTTCAAAATACGGTGGATTAGCGGGTGTATTGCCGATTTTCACGATTTTCTTTTTCATCATTACTCTTTCTTCAATTGCGGTTCCGTTGACGAACGGTTTTGTGGGAGAGTTCTTCATCCTGCTTGGAACTTTCCAAGCAAACCCAGTGTTTGCATACTTTGCAGTATCCGGTGTGGTTTTGGGTGCGGTTTACATGTTGTGGATGTTTAAGCGAGTGTTTTTTGGTCAAAAAGGAGAGCTGGTTGCGGATGAACATCACCCACTTCACGATTTGAACTGCCGTGAAATCGTGGTTTTAGTTCCACTAGTGATCATGGTCTTCTGGATGGGATTATTCCCGAATCATTTCCTGAATTATTCTAAAGCGAGTATTGACCACTTGGTAAATAATAGAACGAACTACAACTTGACCATTGTTAACCCTGGCGATCAGAAGATTCAGCACGCGCAAGGAGAGCAGTAATGAAAATCGATATCGGACTTAGTGACATCCTGCTTATTTCGCCAATGATTGCGCTTTTCTTGGCAAGCTTGATTCCGATCACAGTAAAAGTTTTGCGCGGAAATAAAGAGCAACCAGCGATTGCAACACTTTCACAAGCGATCTTGGGTCTGGTTGTTTCTATCGGTCTTTTGATTGTATTTGGTGGCGCGGGTAAGACAGCTTTTAATAATGGCCTTATCTTTGACGGCGTGACTCAGTGGTTGGGCGTAATTGCTTTGGCTTCTGCTGGTGCGGCGATCATCATGATGTACGAAAATCCGTCTACTAAGGGCCGACAGTTCTCTGAATTGATCTTCTTAGCTTTAAGCTCTGCCATCGGGATGTTGATCCTAGTATCCGCGGTAGATCTTTTAATGGTCTTTATCGGCTTAGAGATGATGTCGTTGTCTCTTTATTTGATGATCGCGATGAGCCATGAAGAGAAGCTTTCAAAAGAAGCTGCTTTAAAGTACTTCGTACTTGGTTCATTTGCTTCAGCAATTTTCCTTTACGGAACGGCGTTTATTTTCGGATCGACGGGTGGAACAAACATCCTTAACTTCATGGAAGTAGCGCCAGATCTTATCCAAACAAGTCGTTTGTTTTTGTTTGGTATCACTTTTGTGATTCTGGGCTTCTGCTTTAAGGTTTCAATTGCTCCGTTTCATGCGTGGACTCCGGATGTTTACCAAGGATCGCCAACTCCACACACCGCTCTTATGGCGACAGCGGTAAAGGCCGTTTCTTTTGCGGCATTTTTAAGAATTATCGCGACAAAATCGTTGATCGGTTCAGAGCACCTATTTGACATGCTTCAATGGTTGGCTGTTATCACGATGATCTTGGGTAACACGGCAGCGATTCTTCAAAACAACTTTAAACGTATGATTGCATACTCGTCAGTGGCTCACTCTGGTTATCTTTTAGTGGGAGTTATCACGGCAGGTGTTAGCGACAACTCAGCATTCGGAGCTTCAGGAGTGATCTTTTACCTTCTAAGCTATGGCCTTATGACTTTGGGTGCTTTTGCGATTGCAAGCATGCTTGAAAGATCTGAAAACCACATTGTAAACATCGACGATCTTGCGGGTTTTGCAAAACAGCGTCCAATGTTGGCATTGTGCTTAACGGTTTTCTTGCTATCTTTGGCGGGGGTTCCACCCACCTTAGGCTTCTTTGGTAAGTTCTATCTTTTCAACGCGGCTATTGGCGAAGGTCTTTTATGGCTAGCGATCTGGGGTATGTTAAGTTCCGTTATTGCGGTTTATTACTATCTTCGTCCGATCGTTGTTATGTACATGCGTGAAGGCAATGCAGAGATTGCGGGACATTCACTCAATGCCACAACAGTCACAGCGGTAGTGATGGCTTTAGCTATCACGTTGATGGGCTTTGTATCGGGTCCAATCTTTACGGCGGTCGAAGCATCCCTATTAAGATAATCTTAAAGTCCTAGACTAGAAAATTTTAAAAAGCCCTGAGCAATCGGGGCTTTTTTTATATTCTTACGAGGAAACAGGACTAGTTCTAGACTGCGTGAGACGGTATTCTGGGAATCCATGAATCATAAATTCCAAGCTCTTATTTCTGAAGCCTCAAAGATTGTTCTAGATAAAGAAGCGGAAGTTCGTTTGGCCGTTACCTGTCTTTTGGCAGGTGGACACTTGCTTATCGAAGATTTGCCAGGTGTGGGTAAAACCACATTAGTGCAAGTGTTAGGGCGCTTGATTGGATTAAAAACACGACGAGTCCAATTCACGATTGATTTGCTTCCGGCTGATGTCATTGGCGGACAAGTGTATCATCCTCAGGAACAGAAATTTCATTTTCATCCAGGCCCTTTATTTTCGCAGCTAGTGATGGCAGATGAACTCAATCGTGCCAGTCCGCGCACGCAAAGCGCGCTGCTGCAGGCAATGGAAGAAGGCGAAGTTTCTGTAGACGGTATTAATCACGTTCTGCCTAAGCCCTTTTATGTGATTGCAACACAAAATCCGCATCAGCAAACGGGAACATTCCCACTTCCGGAGAGTCAGTTAGATCGTTTTTTAATGAGCTTAGAGTTAAACCACGCGCAAAAAGAAACAGAGGTTAAAATCTTCCAAGGTGAAGATCCTCGCCAGCAGTTACAGAAAATTGAAGCGTTATTCAACGAACAAGAAGTTGAAAAGCTCATTAAAGAAGTCGAAAAGGTGAAAGTCTCTACGATCGTGGCACAATATGTTGGGGATCTTTTGGAAATAAGCCGCAAACCCGGCTTTGAAGGAAATCCTTTGTCGACGCGTGCGGGCCTAGCCCTTACCCGAGCGGCCAAAGCTTGGGCCATCATGGATGGACGGGATTATGTCCGGCCTGAGGATGTGCAAAGTGTTTTAATTCCAGTATTGGGTCATCGCTTAGGAGGTAACCATGGCATCAAACGAGGCCGCGAGTGGGCATACCAACTTCAAAAGTCGACGGCCGTTCCTGTCTAGTCCCCAAGTCAGAACCTACATTTTACCGACAGGCTTTGGTTATGCCTTTGGTGCGGTGGCGATCATATTATTTTTTTTGGCTGTCGGTTATGCCAACAACTTGATTTATATATTTCTTTTCTTCCTGATTTCCGTTGCCCTCACAGGAATGATTATCACCAACCGAAATACGGATGGCGTTGAAATTGGAAAAATCGAACCGAAATCATCTTTTGCCGAAGAACCCGCATCCGTTTTAGTGTCCTTAAAAAATCGAAGGACCTCGAAGCTTTGGGAGCTCGAACTTTTCTTTCAACGAAATCCGGAAATGGCGTTTAAAGAAGTTCTAAATGAATCAATCGAAGAATATATCGAAGTTCCATTTAGCTCCAAAAAACGGGGCGAAATTCAACTGCCACGTTTAATATTACAAAGTCGTTTTCCCGTAGGGCTTTTTCGCGCGTGGAAAGCGTACAAAAAGACGCCCCTCATTTTGATCTACCCCGCTCGCAGGGGTGATCCCCGCTTTCCCCTAAGCTCTAGCGCGCCGGAAGGAATCCAGAACCTAGGGCTGTTTCGAGATCATCGTATTTATCAAAGCTCGGATCCGGTACGTCGAATTGATTGGCGAGCCAGCGCTCGCAGACAAGATTTATTGGTCAAAAATTTTGAGGAAGGCGAGAAGCCTTCGCTGAAATTCCATTGGGAGCAAACGGCGTCGCTAGAAAACTTTGAAGCACGCCTTTCGCAGTTAGCGTTATGGATTGATGAGGCTGAAAAGCATGGCCACGAATACTCGTTAGAATTCGGCACATTTAAGACCGCATTTTCTAAGGGACCGGGACAGCACAAAAACTGTCTTGAAATTTTAGCGCGCGCCAAAGAAGGAGTGGTTTGATGAACCGCTCTTTTTACGGCAATAAAGTTTTATCTTATTCATTTCTTACAGCGATGATTATGGTGGCAGTGGAAGTTTCACCCGTTATTGGAATATTCTGCGCGTTTTTAATGGGCTGGAAATGGGTGGTTGAAAAACGCGGATGGAGGCCCCTTTCGCGTCGGTGGACCGGAATTTTAAGTATACTGGCCTTGATACAAGTGCTTGTGCAGTTTCGTACTATTGTCGGACAAGAACCGGCTTATACATTTTTGTTAGCGCTGTCTGCTTTGCGGGTTATGGATTATAAAACAGATAGAGATCATCGTTTTATCGTCTTGCTTGGTTTTTTGCTAATTTCAATTAAGGCTTTGTTCAGCTTAGATATCTACTGGATCGTACCTTCCGTTTTTGCATTTGCGGGGCTGTGGTATTCGTTATTGCCGCCAGCTTATCCGCAGCGTCTGCGGTTGACGATTAAGATGTTTATCTTATCGATGCCTTTGGCGATGTTCATGTTTTTTGCGTTTCCAAGATTTGTACTTCCGTGGGCGATGTCACGCGGAGCTTCCCAACAGGCCGAGGTCGGATTTTCTGACGAGATAAGCCCTGGACGAGTGGCAGACATTGCAAGCACGAATGCGATGGCATTTCGCGCGCGCTTGCACAATCTTCCACTGTTCATAACATCTGATATGTACTGGCGTGGTTCGGTATTAAATGTATCTAAAGGTCTTAGTTGGAGTCCGGGACGGGCCGCAGGACTTAATCACTTACAAAAAATTGAAGATTTACCAAGTTATGATGTGGCGATTGAAGCTACATCGCAAAGATATATTTTTGCTTTAGAAGGCACGCGGATTGTGCGCAGTGAGTTCGGCGGAATAGTTCCATTAGAACAAGATGTTTTTAGATCAACAAGAATTCTTTCAAAGGCCACAGTGTACGTGGGTTTTTGGGATAAGGACTATATCAATCGTGAGCAACCCACAGATCAAGACTTACAAACACCCCCATTGCGCGGAAAAGTGCGGGAGTGGGTTGACGCCGTTAACGGTAAAAAATTAAATACCAAAGGGCGTTTGGCCGAGATCAAAAATCTTTTTTCTGAAACCGGATTTTTTTATACAATCGCGCCGGGCACCTATGGACCGAATGATTTAGAAGAGTTTCTGTTTACCAGAAAGCGCGGCTTTTGTGAACACTATGCCGGGGCGTATGCTTCTTTGGCTCGAGGCTTGGGCATTCCCGCACGGGTGGTCATCGGATATCAGGGTGGCAGATATAATCCCTGGGGAGATTTTTGGAGGATATCGCAAAAGGATGCTCACGCGTGGGCAGAGGTTTTTGTTGATGGCCACTGGCAACGGGTTGATCCGACAGCGTGGGTGGCACCGTTAAGACTTTCCATTGGGGCAGAAGAATTTTTTAATCTTTCAGAAGAAGACCAAAAGGCATTTGCGAAATCGGCGAACTGGCGTCCGACATGGGCCAACTCTACGATGATTTGGGATCAAATAACCCTTTGGGCGGAGGATCTGAATTATCAGTGGACTTATTTCTTGATTGATTTTGATCGTGGCAGTCAGAAAAACTTTTGGCAGAATCTTTTAGAACAAAGGGGACCGCTGATTTTATTTCTGATAGCCGTGGCGTTGTTCGTTTACGTGGCTGTTCGCCACCGCTTCCGAAAAGCAAAGAAACTTTCGCCCTCGCAAAAACTGCTTTTAGAAATTGAACAATGGGGTTTATCTAAAAACCTTAAGCGTGAATCCCAACAGCCGCCCTTGATTTATTTTGAAAAGATCTCTGAAGCCTATCCACAGCTTAAGCCGGTATTAGAAAAAATTGGTCATTCCTATGATCGTCATGTTTACGCTGAAGACTTAACTGCAGGTGAGGATATAGGAAGCCTGCGCACGGAATGGAAAGAGGAAATAAAAAAGGGTCCTTTTTAGGACCCTTTAAGTTTTTTAGTTCGACGAACCCATTTTATTTAATTCATCATAACCTGGCATCGTTGAAAGATCCGGTACTACCACAATCGCAATGCGACGGTTGGCCGCTTTACCTTCTGGTGTATCATTTGGTTTTACTGGACTTGTATCACCATAACTTGCCGCACTCACGCGGTTTGCTGGCATTCCCGCATCAATCATCGCGCGCGTTACATTTAAAGCACGCGCGGATGCAAGCTCCCAGTTAGATGGGAAAACAGCTGTCGCGATAGGTACATTGTCTGTATGACCTTCGATTTGGTAACGTTTATCGGGGATGTTTTTAAGCTGATTGGTGACTTCTTTGATTGCTTCCATACCGGCAGCTGAAAGTTTTGCTGAACCAGAACCGAAAAGAACGTCAGAACCCAAGCTTACAACCATTTTTCCATCGATGATTTGAACGGTTAAAGCACCCGTATCAGCCAATTTTTTGAAACGAGCTGTTAAATCTTCGAATTCTTTGAGTCGTTTTCTTTGTTCGGCTTGGCGTTCACGCATTTCCGCCATTGCTTTTTTCATTTCATCTAAAGACGTTTTAAGCTGTCCGCGATCTTTGGCTGAAGCGATCAATGTGTCTTGTAGCTTTGCTTTTTCCGCGTTCAAAGATTGAACTTCAGTTTTTTCCTTTTGGATTTCCGCCTTTAAGGAATCCATCTCAGTTTGATGTTTTGATTTAGAAACGCAGGCGCTCAAGGCCAAAGATAAAGCCGCCGCCGCAATTACATATGCTCGCATTAAAACCTCCATGTCATATATATGTCCCAATATTGTGCGGGCTGGAGGTATCAGAAACAAGCTTTGATCTATTTTCTAGATGTCGTGATGGCGAAGAGTGTTGATTGCAGATTTAAAGCCGATTTTAACAATGCGGGCTAAAATTTCTGGATTCAAACTAAAGTGGTCCACAAAGAACATTTCATAGTTCTGCGGACGCGGAGAAATATAGATGTAATCCACTTCGGGACGATAGTTTGCACGTTCCCTAATAATTTCAAGAAGTTTCTCTTTGTGCTCTTCGGGTAAGTTTGTTTCTTTAAAGTATCCATCCACCGCTTTATAGATGCTGCGAATTTCATTGCGGTGCTGGATGTGGCGCATGATCTTTTGCTGAACCACTTGGTAAAGGGCTTGATTAGCAATAAGTGGAATTCCGTAATTATGCAAAGAGCCCATTTCTTTGGTGTAGTGGTATGGCTGGATTGAAAACGACGAAATGACTAGATCGGCCCCGTTATCGGCCGCGACGTGCGTGGATAAAGTGTCACGAATTTCGCCGTCATAATAGAAGATCTCTTTTCCATCTGGACGTTTAATTCCATAGGGAGAAAAAACGGGAGGCAAAGCGGTTGAGCAAGCAACGGCATCGCTGATCGTAGCGTAGTTAATATATTTGGTGTCGCCGGTTTTATAGCTTTCCGGGAAATCACCAAAGATGGCCTTACGGGTATGGTTCAGCTGGGTACCTATAATATAGAGTCCGACTCCCAAACGTGAAAAATCATTATCTAGCAAAACCTCTTTGCGTAAATAGGACTCCATACCTTTGGTTGAAAAAAGACCATTTAACTTTAGACCGTTTTTTAAAAGAGACTCAAAGCCACCGGTGACCAGGGCCTTTTCCATCAAAGTTCGAGGGATGAACTTTAAAAGCCCGCTGGCATTTAAGTTAAAAATGTCCCGGTAGGACATTGGTTTCAGGTAACGGATGTCATTCTTTTCAAAAGTCGGAATGGTCCCCGAGCCGACCTGGAAGGCGTTGATCAATGACTCAACAGGATAGCCCGCCGACAAACATGAAGCGATAAAAGCACCAGCGCTAGAGCCGACATAAAGTCGAATGGTCAGAGGATCCTTGTCATTAAAATTCTGACGCACCATCTCTTTGGTTCCGCCAGCAAATTTAAAGCCTTTTTCTTGAAGAGCTAAGCAGACTCCAATATGAAAAGCCGCCGCTTTAATGCCGCCGCCACTTAAAACCAAAGCTACTTTTTTCTTATCTCTAATTCGCATATGCCTTCACCAAGTATCTAGTGTCCGCAGTCTTGGCGCAAAGAGTTCTTTGGTAGGCGTGAAGAAAGTTGCGACAAAAGTGTGCATACTCAAGGCGAAGGTCCTGCTCAAAAGCCGTGACCAGTGTGAATAACATGGTGAATAGCCAGATGAAGGTCCTGAAATTCAAATTTTTTGTTTTAAGTAGTCACACAAAATTTGACAGACCGAAGTCCTGTGATAGTGTTGGTTATGCAAACGGTTAGGGTGACCACCTCACCAGAACTGTTTGAAGAGGGGATTTAATGATCGTTGAAAACTCTGATTCATGGCTACCGCTAACGGAGTACTCCACTAAACATAAGATTAGTGTGAGCACACTTCGTCGCCGAATCAAAGCCGACGACATTAAGTTCCGCTTCGAAGACGGCAAGTACTTCATCATGGATGAACCGATGGGTACCCATCAACGTGTACATCGCCCCTCCCAAGAAAGCGACCGAAACTACTCCGCCGAAGGCGGAGTGAATACGGCGGTGGGTGCTCATCAAGGAACGGATGCCATGAAAGAAGCGAATCGGGCTCAGGACCTGCAAGAAAAAACGGCAAAGATAAATAAGGATGAGCCCATCCTTACTGCCGCGAACAAGCTTTTGAATGAACTCAAAAAAGCTTACACCCAAATTCTTCAGGAAAAAGAAGAGCAGATCTTTCAGCTGAAAGACGAAGTTTCGGACCTCAAAACACTGGTCCGTGTTCTTGAATCTGAGAACGAAAGACTTAAAGGCTTCAAACAATAATCGCGAACATCGGTAAAAATACAGACGGACGCATTATGTCATCGATGTAATGCGCCGCACCTGTTCATTGATTGATTGCCTATTCAGCACATCCTGATTATCAAGCCTCCATTGCGCGTTTCAACGCGTTATTTAAATGACCAGGAGGTTATAAGAATGATCACTCGCCTAATTTCAGCTCTATTATTAGTTTCATCTTTGGCGACATTTGCACAGGCTCAAGAAGTGACGCCGGCAACTGTAATCCCCGCTCCCGCAACATCCAATGCAATGGATGAGTTGGACCCATTTGATCCAAACATCGAACAAAAACTTGATCAGATGGATCTTCAGTACGAACAAGAAACAGGAAAGCCTGCGTTCATTGAAGATATCGTAACAACGTGGGGCGCACCTTGCCGTCAGATGACTTGCCCCATTTACATCCGCGTAAATAAAGCAGTTCAAAAGGCTTACCTTTATCAAAACGGTCGTCAAATTGACACTTGGTTGGTTTCAACAGGTATCGCTGGTCGCGGAACTCCGAACTTTGAAGGTCGTCCAAATGGTCGTATCTATGATCGCTACACTTCAACGAAATACCCAGAAGGTGACTACAAAGGTTTAGGCAATATGCCTTACGCTGTTTTCTATAACGGTGGTTTTGCGATTCATGGAACAACAACTGGTAACATCAAACGTTTAGGCACGCGCGCTTCTCACGGTTGCGTTCGCGTTCACCCAGATAATGGATACACTTTCAACCGCTTGGTTCGCCAATATGGTATTTCAAACGTGTGGATTTCTATCTACGAATAAACGTGTGAAAATGTAAATCAGCCCGCTCTTTAGGTCGGGCTGATTTAAATTCTCGTTCTCTGAGGCGAACAACGCAGTTTCGCTGTTCTCCTTCTTATTTACATCTGAGCGCCATTTTAGTCTTTCAATGGGTCGGATTGGTCTAAAATAAAAATTTCTCTGCATCCTTATAAGAAAATTTGTCTTTTCACATCGCGGAAGATCCCGAAAATATAAATGAATAAAAATACTCATTTTTTCGGAGGATCTCATGAGACTGGTATTTTCTTGTATCTTCATGCTTGTGCTTGCTGGATGTAATTCTTCCCTTTTCTTTTTAGGAGGTCAGATCACGAACGATTCGGATTCGCCATCTCTGAGTGCTCCTAGTGTTGGTGATGATGGAGAAAGTGAATTGACTCTTCTGCCTCCGGTTCCGGGAAGCGCACAGTGGCTGGCTGAAAGCAGTTTTACCGTTTCCAGCTTGGAAAAAGGTCGCATCGGATATCTTGAAGCATGGGGGGGTGATGAATTCGGCTATAGCTATTCATACACCCTTACCGGCGCCCCCACGGGCCTCACGGTGGATGCGGAAACTGGAATGATGAGTCTTTCTAGCCCCCTTTCACCGGGAGATTATTCGTTCGTAGTGACTGTCACCAACCGAAAAGTCATTAGCAAGAGTTCTCAATATATAGTCAAAGTCCACGTTCTTGAAGGTGTCACCGCCAATCGCACGGGCACTCAGATCCTGCATAAAACTTATAACGTCGATGACAGCGCCCGATTTGGTTCGCCGACGGGCTCGGATTATTCAACAGTTCTTATGAACATTCACAACACCATTATTGCCGACCAAGAGGCAGCGGGTGACGGCAACTTGCGCGCCACGATTCAGTTCCGGCGCAATACGCTTTATCAGTATGCAAATAATCGTTGGCCTTGGGGAATTCAATATCTGACGGTGCAAACAAATCCGGTGGATGATCCATCTTTATCTCGTCCGCAGTTGCAAGGAACTGGCACGACTGGATGGAACAGTCTGCAAGGCACCATTATTCGTGTCGGCCAAAGCTGGGGTTACAACTATAATGCGACTGATGAAGCGAACTATGAAAATCCCCGTGCTTATGCCTATAAGATCCAAACCACGACGGTCGGTTCCAATCAGATTATTTTGAAAAATCCCGGCGATGGAACTCACATCAAGCCCGGTCGTTATCATATGGTGATCTCTTATGACCAACAGATGTATGGATTTCCGCCGAACAACCGGTACTTTGAATATGTCAAAGTGGTGAGTGTGGTCGGATCCGTGGTCACCTTGGATCGAAAAATTCGTCATATCCATCGCGACGACGCCTTGGAAGTAAATGATCCCAATTCATTAGGTAAAGCTCGGATCGTCGCCCTGGATCGGGGCGGAGTGGGTGGAGTCAACCCTCGACAAAATCGTTTGGTCTTGCGTTCCACATGGCATGATCTTGAATTCGTCGCCAACCCGGACGGCACTGAGATACAGGGAGAAATGGTGCAAATGGAAGGCGTCCTTGATGCAGAACTCAACAACTGCGTGATGCCTCATTTGGTGCCCAGCAACCTCCGTCACGGACGTCTGGTGAACTCGGTCTTGGGATCATCCGAAGGAGACAAACAAGTCGGCATGTTCATTGTAGACTCCAGTCAATTCCAAGAGGCCATGTTGGAATATACTTCTACTGATTTTCTTTTCCTGCGCAATTCTCAGTCAGCGACAATGTCGCTAATGCCCCGTCAGCTGCGAATTCAGAATTCTGTTATGGATGCCACGAATGAAAACTATATCACAGTGCCGCTTTACGTTCGAGGACCATGGTCGACGCAGAAAATTGAGATTGTTGGTACCAACATCACGCGGACGGATACCGCGATCTTCGCCGTGGGATCCGGCAACCCCGAACCGCGGGCGGTCTTGGGCACTGATGCCACGTGGAGTGGAAATCGTCTGATCATTCCCCTTAGTTCACCCGAAGCGGAGCGATGGGTGTCGGCGGCATGGGAAGGAGCGATTGTATTGCAGGGATCTTTGCCCCCAACTTCTTTTGGGGTGATCAGAAAGATTTCGGCACCCGTGACAAACGACGCGATCTATTTGGATATCGACTGGCTTGAAGGGGTTCAGCCCACATCCGGCACTGTACGGATGCACTACATTCATGATCTGTCCATCGATGCGACAAGTACGATGGGTGGGCAAATTTACTGGCTAGACCCAGACGCTATCAAACAAACCATGCCGGCATCCATGTCCACCACAAATGAACGGCAATTTCCGGAAAAATATCCAGCGGCTAGCTACGGATTCTAAAGAAAGCTAAGAGTGTCCACTTCCAAATAACAAGTGTGAGTGGACAATCCGCTTTCAACATTAAAAATAGATTCGCAGATGTCGCCGATTTCTCGATAAGATCTTTGAAGAGACAATCGAGAGATGTGATCGGTTTGTCCTGGGCGCTCACGAATGAAATCTGTAAAAGGAATTCCGGCTTTGCGTAGGGAGCTCATCACGGTCAAGGCTAAATTTCCGCTCAGGGTGATGTTATATCCCTTTCCCCCACTAGAGTAGTGCAGAAGACCTTGTCCACTTTCACCACCGATCAGCAATGCGCTATGGAGCTTGTCGGCCGCAAAAAGATAGCCCACCGCAGACAGAGTCTCAAGATGTGTGACTAATAAATCCGTGATGGCAGATCCCGAAATCCGAATGTTTTGTCCTGGGTTTAAATATTTTTTCCCCGGTAAAACATAGTTAGGAACAGAGCTCTCGTCGGTAAAGTTCACATCCACACCGTTAATTTTCAAGATAGCTCCGAACTTGATACTGGTCACTTCATACGACCACAGGGCGCCGGTATCCAGGGCCTCACGAACCAGTTTTGCCGTGAGCTTGTTGTATTTCAGATGATTGACCGAAACGAAATTTCCGCCACACTTCAACTGAATACCAAAATCTCGCGAAGCACCTTGCAGCGTGTGATTTTCACTGACCTTGGCGGTGACCATAACGCAGTCAATTTTTCTAGGTCCGTCAGATCCTATGTCGAACGCGGCCCAAGATTGAACTCCGGGCATTTTTTCTTGAGCTCGAAGGATGTTTAAATAGGTGGCGGAGTAGGGATATCGTCCGCTGCCCTCTAATCCCACCAGGCTTAAGACCTCATGAAGAGCCACGCCTCTTTGAACATTTTTATCCAAGATCTGTTCCCAACGAGGGCGGCTGAGAGCGATACTGTAATTGCTGGGATCATTGAGGGCCACAACATTTTGATCTTGGGTGGTGTCATCTAAAAATAAGGGCCCGTCAAAGACGAAAATTTTGGTTTGCAGAGCGACTTGATACACACCGGAAGGGGCGATCTGGCTGTAAAGATCCTGATGATTTAAGCGAATATCCTGCAACGCAAACATAAATGCCGACTGGAATTCCAGCCCAACGTCGTCACCGCCGCCGCGCACGCTGGTGCCAGAGGCCCAGGACCAGGATAAGGATAAAACGACGATGCTGCTTAAAAACGCTCGTAAAAATCTCATCACTTTTGTCCTCCCCATTGCGTTACCGGATACATATGAAGGCTCAAGGCATAAACGCGGTCTTTGGTTTTTGACTTCTCTGCCAAGCGCATCACGGCCAATGAAAACTCTCTCGCCAAGCGATCGGCTTCGGGAATAAATTTGGAATCCATAGCCAGGACATCTGTGGAGTTCACGCGCTCTTTGGTGTCATAGGCCGCAAAACACTGAGAGGCTTTTTCCAAGTACTGTCGGTGAAACTGTTGTAAGGCTGAGTGAGGAATTTTGGATTCACTTAGGATATATGTATGGGCTTTTTTCCAGCCCTGATCTGTGTTTTCCGCCAGCTTCAGGCGCAAAAGTCGTTTCATAGAAAGCTCGGCTTCGACTTTTGAAATACCCAGCTTGTCGGCGATGAAACCGGCATCCATTGAAAAATTTGGCAAATGGGTCATTTCTAATATCGCGATATGATGCCATTCGCTGATGGTCTTAAAGATATCCACAGATAAGTCGTAATGCACGCGATGAGGATTCAAAGCATTTAATCTTTTCAGGCATTCTGCGCGGAACTCTGGATCTTGTTCGTTTTCCATCTGTACCAGCAAGCACAGATATTGAGTTTCCAAGTCCGTCAGGCCCAACTTCACCGCGATCTTAAAAGCCAGCTCGACGGATAAGGACTTTTTGGAATTGAGCACTTCTGACAAAAAAGAAGTTGAGATATTCAACTTGGCCGCGAAAGACCTCAATGAATGATGGGGATTTTCCTTGGCGCGAAGTTCAAGGACATCCTTAAGAAAGACGCGGTATTCGGTGTGCTGAAAAATCATAACGTTTCTTAGTAGCGGTCTCTATGGGGGGTCAACACAATAGAGAATTCGGGCGTTCGCCAAAGAGAACAGTCCAAAAAATTCACGTCTTAGAGGGGCCCAAATCCTTTTATTTGGCTTTGACGAAAAAAAAAGGACCGGAAGACCGGTCCTTTTTAGTTTCGGGAGGGGCAATGTTCTTTTAGCGAGGGTTAACTACGCTGCAAGACCTTTGCTCTTTTTCGGTGTCCCTGTTTTCGGTGCAGACTTTTTATCGCCCTTAGCCGTTTTATCGAAAGCCACCGCAAATACTTCATCTAAGTTTTCAGCGAAGATGAAATTGATTTTGTCTTTAAATACTTTTGGAATATCAGCAATATCCTTTTTGCAAGCCATCGGGATAATGATGTTTGTGATTCCAAGGTTCAAAGCCGCTAAGCACTTCTCGCGGATACCACCGACAGGAAGAACACGACCTTGCAACGTCACCTCACCCGTCATCGCGATGTCATGACGTACTGGCGTACCAGTCATCAGACTTACCAATGCGGTTGTTAACGTGATACCTGCTGACGGGCCATCTTTAGGGATTGCACCTGCTGGCAAGTGAACGTGCACATCATACTTCTCAAAGAAGTCTTCAGGAATGCCCAATTCTTCTTGATGAGCGCGAGCATATGACATCGCGGCGTGTGCAGATTCTTTCATCACGTCACCCAATTGACCTGTTAAAGCCAAGTGACCTTTACCTTTCATTTTCAAAGCCTCGATAGTGAGAACTTCACCACCAGCTTGAGTCCAAGCAAGACCTTGAACGACACCCACTTGAGAGTCTTCGAATTTGTCATCACGTTGGAAACGCGGAGGACCTAACAACTCTGGAACTGTTTGAGCGTTGATTTCGACGAACTTCGCCTCTTCCATAACCACCATTTTGGCTACTTTACGGCAAACGGAACCGACTTCACGCTCAAGGTTGCGAAGACCCGCTTCACGAGTGTAGCCAGCGATAAGGTATTTAATACCTTCGTCAGTAAACTTGATGTTTTCATCAGTAATACCGTTGGCTTCAATTTGTCTGCGGATCAAATGTTTTTTCGTGATCAATAACTTGTCATTCTCTGTGTAACCAGGAATGTTCAAGATTTCCATACGGTCACGCAATGCGGGTGGAATATTTTCCAACACGTTGGCAGTTGCAATGAACAACACATTTGAAAGATCGAAATCGACATTCAAATAGTTATCACGGAAAGTGGAGTTTTGTTCTGGATCTAGAACCTCAAGCATTGCTGCTGATGGATCGCCACGGAAGTCTGAACCTAACTTATCCACTTCATCTAGTACGATTACTGGATTGTTGGTTTTAGCTTGGCGCATAGCTTGGATAATTTTACCCGGCATCGCACCAACATAAGTTCTTCTGTGACCACGAATCTCTGCTTCATCCTTCACGCCGCCCAAGGCGATACGGAAGTATTCGCGACCCATCGCGCGAGCGATAGATTTACCAAGAGATGTTTTACCTACTCCTGGAGGACCACCAAAGCAAAGGATAGGGCCTTTAAGGTTTGGCTTCAGCTTACGAACCGCTAAGAATTCCATGATACGGTCTTTAGCTTTTTCTAGCTCATAATGATCTTCATCCAAAATTTCTTTTGAACGTTTAAGATCGATATGATCTTCAGATTTCTTATTCCAAGGAAGATCCGCCATCCAGTCTAGGTATGTGCGAACCATTGTTGCTTCAGAAGCATCTGGATGCATGCGCTCCAAACGACCCAACTGTTTCAACGCCTCAGTTTCTACATGCGGTGGCATGCCGGCGTTGATAAGCTTTTCACGAAGTTCGTCCATCTCTTCAGATTTAGAGTCGCCTTCACCAAGCTCATTTTTTATAGCCTTCATTTGCTCACGCAAGAAGTACTCACGTTGAGTTTTAGACATGTCCTCTTTACCGCCAGGACGTGTTTTGCTTTGAGTCTGCATCACTTCAAGTTCTGCAGCCAAAATTTCATTTACTAGTTTCAGTCTTTCTGTGGCGTCAGAAGTTTCAAGAACTTTTTGTGCGTCTTGAACTTTGATACCAAGGTTTGAAGCAATCAAATCAGCGATGCGACCTGGATCAGAGACATCATCAAGAACTAATAAGATGTCTGGAGATAGAGGGCGACCAAGCGCAATGATTCTTTCAATATGTTCTTTGGCTGTTCTGATCAAAGCTTCATTTTCAACAACAGTTTTTTGAACTGGAGTTTCTTCGATCTTTTCAACTGCGACTTCAAAAGAAGGAGAAGTTTTCGTGAAGTTTTTCACGCGGCCTTTTGCGACACCTTGGATAAGGATTTTTACGCGACCGTCAGACAGCTTTCTCATTCTCATGATCATCGCCACAGTTCCTACTGTGTAGATGTTGTCCGGATTTGGATTTTCTTCGGTGATGTCTTTTTGAGAAGCCAAGAAGATCAAACGATTCTTTGATAGAGCTTCTTCTACGGAACGGATTGAAGCATCGCGACCTACAAATAGTGGAATTATCATGTAGGGAAATACAACGATGTCTCTCACAGGTAGCATGGGAAGGGTCTGTGGGATTTCTAGGACTTTATCGTCAAAACTCATACCGCTCCTCCGCGTTTATGCGGGAATTATGTTTTCTGGTATGAGACTTCTCGGCGTGAGACAGTATTTGCTAAATGTAGATTTAAAATAATTTCAGAAAATTGGACTGACATCCATGTCAGACCGGACTTCATAAAGCCCGGTTACTGGAAAATATTCGAATGGCTTTCTTGTTCTTCCATACATTCAATACAAAGGGCTGTGAATGGACGCGCCTGTAAACGTCTTGCGGAAATACACTCGCCGCAAGATTCGCACTGGCCATAGGTCCCGTCGGCGATTTTACCCAACGCTCTTTCGATGGCGTAAAGGGCCGTACGATCACGCTCGTGCAAGTGAATGGAGATATTGTTAGCGATGTCTTGGGAAGCCGCTTCCGCTTCTTCCGCGACAGCAGACATGCTTGATTGTTCTTCTTTGAACTCGTGGCTCTTATTAAGAATCAACGCCTTTTGGGTCAACATTGATTCTTTCAAAGTTAAGAGTTCCATCTCTGTAAGCTCAGTAACTTCTGCGCTCATCTAACCCCCCGATATGATGATTGCTTGGCTCGCGATCCTTATTGCGGGGGATGAGATGTATGTCATCAAAAAAGCAGCGCGTGATTATTTAGCGTGCAAATCTACGACTGACTGCTTCTCGAATTTCGGCACCTTCAATGCTGAGACGAGTCCAGGGAATTGCTAGTAAACGATCTGATTCGATCACTTCTTCTGTCTCTTCACACACGCCGAATGTTCCTTGCTCGATGCGTGATAAAGCCATTTCAATTTCTAAAAGTTGATTTCTCATTCGTTCTTGCGCAACAAGAAAAGAATGTTCTTCAATGTGCGCGACGGATTGATCGCCTTCGTCCCCACTGGCTTTATCCAAGTGAATCACTTCTCTTTGGGCGGTTCTGAATCGATTCAGCACGTCCTGCTTGGCGATAAGAAGTTTCTTTTTGCACTCCATCACGAGGTTTTCTGATAAACGATTCGTCATAACCCTGGCCCCTTTCTAAAGACTTTTTGAATGGAAGCGACGTCCTGCCGCTTCGTGTTCACTAGACGAGTGGGCCCTAGGTCAGGGTTAAAAAATCATCGATTTTTTGATATAAAATATTCTTATAGCAGCTATTGACGATACTTAACCGGGGTCACTTCGCCTTTTTCTACGGTAAGCGTCGTAACGGGGCGTTCAATCTCACGCTCTGCATTCATAGAAAGCGTACCCAGGGAGCCGGGAAAGCGATTGAGGGAAGTCAGTCGGCGAGTCAGTTCTTCACGAGAGCTAGCCCCTGCTGCCACCAGCTGGCGTAAGATCAAACCCGCGTCATAGGCTTGAATTTCAATCAATGAAGGATCCTCGCCATAGATCGATTTATATTCCATCATAAAGCGAGAGCGATCTTGAGCGGGTGAAATACTATCTACGAACAACAAGCTGTTCGCGAAATTCCCGGCACGTTTTGCGACGTCCTTGGTGTTCCATAAATTCGTACCAAGAAGCTTTACGCTTCTTACGTCATTATAAGAAAGCATCGCTGAAATCTGCCCCATGGCTTTCACGCTATCAGGAATAAAGATCGCATCGAAATCCGTAATAGGCTGAAGCACGTTTTCTAAGTTGGACTGACGAACAGAACGTTTTTTATCTGAATGTTTTAATTCGTTTAAGCGAATGTTGAATTCGTCTTGGCGAGCTTCTCCAAAATAAGTTCCCGTCAGACGTTGAATAACCAAACGGAAATCAGTTTCTTTATTTGAATAAGTTTGCACTGCCGTGATTTGGCCTCCACGTGCCAATACTTCATCCCAAAAAATATTTGTGAACTCAACTCCGTAAGCATCATTAGGGTATAAAATCGCAAAGCGCTTCATGCCGAAGTCTTCCATCGCCGAGCGCACCAAAGCGCGAACTTGCATGCCACTGGTCAGGGAGTTTCGAAATACCGTGGGTCCGATCTCTGTCAGCCCTGATCTTTGGGAAAGGGCAATAGTGGGTACACCTAATTCATCTGATTTTGCGGCAACAGCTGGGGCCGTTTTACTTAAAAGACTGCCGACGACCGCGATCACGTTATCTTCTTTCACTAAACGCTCAACACCGCGACGGGCAGAGTCGGGGTTGCCTTCGCTGTCCATAACCGCAAGTTTAAAGCTAGAGCCAGGAATATGAAGCCCCAGGCCCATTTCAAGTCCACGAAGCGCACGCTGCCCCACGGGCGCATTACGTCCGCTTAAAGGCAAGACCACACCCACGGTTTGAGCTTGAACGTTTCTAACCGCATCCATTTGGTTTAAGATTTCTTGCGAACGGACCGCCAGATCGCTGCCCGGAAGAAATTCAATCACGCCTGTAAAATATTTTTTGGCATTTACCGAATCCCGATGTTCCAGTGATGTTTCACCCAGACGGAACATCGCGTGCCCCCGTAAAAATCCATAGTCACTGCCGTTGGCAACGGCTTCTAATTGCTCTTCATTAAGGCGATTTTCTACGATTTCAACAGCTTGCATGCGGAAAGTTTCTTGGGTCTGTTTATCCGGAGCTTGAACCGACTTTGTTACCAAACCTTGCAGGTAAACCAACCCGGCTTCGGCTTGCTGGCGAACTTCGGGAAGCTTAACTTCTTCGCTTTGAATTTGTTCGGGCTGTTTGCCAGTCATTCCACCAATGGCTTTCGGTGGCTTTGCACTTGCGGTAGGAGGTCTAAACGGGGCTTGAGAAGATCGTTTTTTCGTCGCCACCGTTGTGCAAGAAGCTAAAAGGCCCGCTACCAGCAAAAGTGCAAATCTTGATGTCATTTTCTATTCCTCATAATCTGAGAGACTTTGTCTTGAAATGATTTTACCAAAGGAGTGGATTCAATGGACTTAGAAAGTTCTTCGACCAGCTCTTTTTGTTTGGCAGAAATACTTGACGGAGTATCTACAACGACTCGGACCAACATATCACCCGCGCCAAAGCCGCCAATTTTAGGAAAACCTTTTCCCTTTAGGCGAAAGGTCTGGCCAGAGTGAGTTCCCGGAGGAATGCGAATCATGGCTTTACCGGTCAAAGTGGGGACTTCGATATTGGTTCCTAGAATCGCGTCGGTATACATAATTGGCAGATCCAAGGTGACATCGTTTTCGTTTCTTTTGAAAAGCGGATGTTCTTGGATATTGATGATCACGTAAAGGTCACCGGCCGTACCGCCACCAGCAGGGGTGTCGCCCTCGCCAGAAAGTTTAAGTCGTTGACCTTCTTTAACTCCGGCAGGGACATTCACGGAAAGTTTGGCAGAGTCTTCTTTACCCGAGCGTTGGCGCATAAAGCTGATCACTTTTTCGCAACCTAAAGCCGAGTCTTCAAAGGAAATATTTAAAGTATAACGAAGGTCCGTGCCCTTCGCTTGTTGGCGACGGCCGCGTGGGCCAGCACCCGGTCCGCGAGCGTTTCCAAAAATATCGCCGAAAACATCACCAAAGATATCTTGAAACGGATCACCACCGTTAGACTGTGAACGCGCGCCGCCCGCGGCGCCACCGAAACCACCAAAGCCTCCTGCGCCGCCAAAAGGACCACCAGCCCCGCCAAACCCTTGCGAGCCAGCATGGCCGAACTGATCGTACATATCTTTTTTCTTAGCGTCGCTCAAAGTGTCATAGGCTTCGCTAATCTCTTTGAACTTTTCCTCGGCCTTTTTGTCACCAGGATTTTTATCAGGATGGTATTGCATCGCAAGCTTACGATAAGCTTTTTTAAGCTCTTCCGGGGAAGCTGTTCTGGAGACACCTAAAATAGAGTAGAAGTCTTTTTTAGACAATCAACACCCTCTTACTCTGGCTTTTTTGCGACCACGACTTGGCCAGTACGGATGACTTTATCATGAAGTTTATAAGGTTTTTTAAACACGCGTAAAATATGGCCCGGAGTCACTTGATCAGATGGTTCGGCGCCTAATGCTTCATGCACCATGGGGTCAAAGGCCGCGCCTTGAGAAGGAACTTCGGTGACAGAGTGCTTTTGTAAAACAGAGCGAAGTTCTTGTGCGGTCATTTCGACACCTTGTTTAAAGGTATTTAAATTTTCAGCGGTGACTTGCGTTTGTAAAGCGCGTTCAAAATTATCTACGACCTCAAGAAGATCACGAATGAATCTTTCGCCGCCATATTTGAGTAAATCAGCACGTTCCTTGATGGCATTACGTTTATAGTTTTCAAATTCGGCGCGTAAATAAAGGAAATCGTTTTTATACTTTTCCGCAGCTTCTTGCAGCTTTTGAACGTCTGACCCCTCAGCGTTGCCAGAGTTGTTGGGAGGAGTATTTTGAGAGTTATTTTCTTCGGACATAGAGTTTCCCTTTCGCAATACTTAAGATTGTGTATTGCTTAGGGAATGTCAATGCGGAGCCTCCTCTAAAAAATCGCATTTCTATTGGTCTAGGTCTTCAGAAAGAAAGGTCAAATCTTGGAATACTTTGTTGCTAAGAACTAAGCCTTCACGAGTCAAAAACCAATGCCCATCGTCAAAGGCAACCCAGGATTTCTCTTTCAGGCGATTCAAGATGCTATCGACTTTTTGAGTCACGTCAGCCGGGAATTTTGATGCCAGCTGTTGAACATTCAGGCCGCGCATAAGACGCATTGAAGTATGACAAAAGTCTGTGAGCGCTTGGTTCATTTCTAACACTTCAAACTGACTTGGCGGCAGGTGCTTGCTTGGAGAAGAGTGCTCTTCACCGTCGTGAGCTAAGATCTGTTTTTGATATTCGCCGATCGAGTTGATGTTCCAATAGCGCGTGCCCCATTGCGACTCCTTAGAGTAAGAATGCGCGCTTAAGCCCAAGCTCCAATAAGGCTGATCCACCCAATAAAGCATGTTGTGGCGCGATTCATAACCAGGAATGGCGAAATTTGAAATTTCATACTGTTTAAATTTATTCGCATTCAGTTCTTCAGCGATGATATCAAACATGTCGACTTGTTCATCATCAATGGGCCTTCCTTTTGACAAAGGATGGCCATCAGGAACGGTGAGGCAATAAGGGCTGATATGTTTTGCGCCTTGTTCCATCGCAATCTTTACGTCATTTTTTAGTCCGGCAACTGTTTGTGAAGGGAGGGCGAATAAAATATCGAAACTGAAGTTCAAGTTGTGAGCTCGCAAAAGGTCTAGGGTTTCCAACGTTTGCTTCGCATTGTGTTCACGATTTACCATTTTCAACAAACGATCATCGAAAGTTTGGGCCCCGACACTAAAACGATTGATCCCATTGTCTAAATAAATTTTCAACTTTTCTTCGTTGATGGTGGCCGGATTAATTTCGATGGTGATTTCTGTATCCGGTCTAGTTGTGAACCCAAATCTTCCCAGCTCTTTGATAATCGATACAATGAGATGAGCGGGAATCAGGCTGGGTGTTCCTCCGCCAAAGTAAATCGTATCAAGCGATTGTGGTGGGTAATACTTGTGCTTCTGGCGAATTTCCTTAAACAGAAGTTCGACATACTGATCCGGCGGCAGGATCTTACTTTGTTCGTAAGTCGCGAAGTCACAATAGGTGCAGCGCTGAATGCAGTAAGGAATATGAACGTAGATGCCAAATGCCATGGGAGTTATCTAGAGTATGTCCAAAAAATTTCAACTAAAAAACGGAATGAAAGTTCTTTTACTTGAAAGCCACAAGTCCCCTGTGGTCTCAGTTCAAATGTGGGTGAAAACAGGCTCCGCCGATGAAAAAAAGGGGGAAGAGGGTATTTCTCACTTTATTGAACACCTGGTCTTTAAAGGGACCAAAAAGTATAAAGTGGGCGAAATCGCTTCTACGGTGGAGGGGTCGGGCGGGGAGCTGAATGCCTACACCTCCTTTGACCAAACGGTCTTTTACGTCACGATCTCTAAGCAATTTACAGATGTAGCTTTAGACGTGATCAGCGAAATGATGGGTTACCCAACATTCGATAAAACTGAAATTGATAATGAACGAGAGGTCGTGATCGAAGAAATTAAGCGCGGCCAAGACAGCCCGGGTCGTCGCGCGAGCCAGCTTCTGTTTACTAACGTGTTTAAAAAACATCCTTATGGTCGTCCGGTTATTGGTTACGACAAAGTTGTTAAGTCGGTTTCTACTAAAAAGATCAAAGACTACTATCAAAGTCGTTACGTTCCCTCCAACATGTTTTTGGTTGTCGCCGGTGACTTTGAATCAAAAGAGATGAAAAAAAAGGTCGAACAAATGTTCGGCGGCTTTGCCCCGCACAAACTAAGAAAAGTAGCTCGCGGAAAAGAGCCCGTACAAAAAAATATACGCATTAAAATTGAACAAACTAAGTTTGAACAAACGACGGGTTATCTGACATGGAGAATTCCGGGTGTAAAACATCAAGATATCGCGGCCCTTGAAGTATTGGCGGCTATATTAGGTCAGGGCGATTCTTCACGTTTAATGCAAAGCCTTCGTATCAAAGAGCCTTTAACAAATTCAGTCGGTGCTTTCAGTTACTCGATGCCGGACGATGGACTGTTTGCCGTGTCTTTTAATCTGGAAAAAGAAAACCTGGGACAGGCGTTAGGTAAAATTACACCCGAAATTGTTAAGCTCATTGAACATCCACCCACGGCCGCAGAAATGCAAAAAGCGATCACGAACTTTGCAAGTCATGAAGTATATTCGCTGGAAACCGTGGATAATATTGCACGCAAAGCAGGAAACAATGAATTTTATTACGGCGATCATAACTATTATGCGAAGTACATGAAGCAGGTTTACTCCCTAAAGCCGCAAGACATTCAAAAGGTTGCCAAAAAGTATTTCCGTCCTAATACCTTCGGCCTGTCGTTGACGACGAATATGGACAAAAAGGAAGCGGATAAAATTCTTAAGTCTTTTGCAAAGGACTTAAAGAAAGCGCTTTCTAAAATTATCATGTCTAAGGAACGCCAAGCCTTTAAGGCGAAAAAATTTAATATCAATACCGAAGCCGGCGCGAACCACCCGGAAACCCAAAAAATCCAGTTGAGTTCAGGGGCGACACTTTTAATTCGTCAGCAAAAAGAATCTCCGTATGTAGCGGTTAAGGCCGCTGCCCTAGGTGGGGTGAGAGTAGAAAATGACAATCAGAATGGTTTGACGGAATTATTTTCGCGCAACTGGTTGTCGGGATCTAAGAATTTTTCTGAAGATGAAATCAATTTAAAAGTCGATGAGATGGCGGCGGGTATCGGCGCATTTGGCGGCAGAAACTCTGTCGGGCTCTCGATGGACTATTTATCGCCATTTGAAAATACGATGATGGATATCTTTGCCGACAGCTTGGTAAATCCGTTGTTCCCGCAAAGCATTTTAGATCGCGAAAAGACAATCATCAAAAACCAAATCAAAGCGCGGAACGACAACCCGGCGCAGATCTGTGTTTTAAACTTTATGAAAGAAATCTTTAAAGGCCACCCATATTCTCGGGATATGGTGGGCAGTGAAGAGTCTATCGCCGCACTTACCTGTGCCGACCTGCATGCGTATCATCAAAAAGTAATTCAAGCGCGCAATCTGACATTCTCGGTAGTGGGTGATGTGAATGTGGAAAAATGGGTGGATTACTTAGAAAAGGTAACGTCACGGCTTCCGCAAGGCAAAAAGATTGAAAACTCATTCCAGCCGCAACCGGTGAAGGAAAGTAAAAAAATCTTTCAACCCCTCAAAAAAGAACAAAGTCACATCATTGTAGGATATCGCGGACTCACGTTAAAAGACGACGATCGTTTCGTCTTAGAAGTCATTCAGTCAATTTTGAGTGGTCAGGGGGGGCGTTTATTCTTAGAACTGCGTGATAAAAACTCTCTCGCATACTCAGTTTCCCCAATGCATATGGAAGGAATTGAGTGTGGATATTTTGGTGGATATATCGGATGTTCGCCTGAAAAATCGGGTAAAGCTATTCAAATGTTAAAAGCAGAATTTGCAAAGCTTGCGGAAACAAAAATTTCCGAAGAAGAGCTGGTTCGGGCGCAAAGATATTTAATCGGTCGTCATGATATTGAATTGCAAAGAAAAAGCACGGTCGGCAACGCCATCCTTTTTGATGACATTTACGGCTTAGACTACCGCGAAAGTCTTGATGTGGCGGATAAATATTTTTCTGTCACCGCAGAAGATGTTCAGCGCTTAGCCAAAAAGATTTTTGCCCAGCCGGCGATTATCAGCCTGGTCGGACCCGACGACGTCGCGGCTTAGCGTTTCATACTGAGACAAGGATCGACAAAGGCCCAGGAAGAAAAGGTTTTTACAAAAAACACTAACCGAATTTCCTGGGAACTTTGTTAAAATAATAGGTATGAGGGATAAGTCGTCGACTGTAGAGCTTTTTATTAGTCCCGAGGGATACTTCCAAGAGCTGGTTCAGCAAGGACTCAGTCAGAGGAAAGTGAACACTTATCCTCATGTGGAAAGCTATCTTGTGCGTCTTCTTCAGCACTATCTTGATGCTAGAAATCTTTATGACGAGCCTTATGAAAATGAAAGCGGTCAGCGCTCTCCGCAGACCTTGGCAGAAGCCTATTTAATCGCGCAAAACTCTGAACCTTTCGTGCGCACCGAGATGTTGCGGAAACTCGGCGATAAAACTCTATATATCAGTGGCTTTTTCGGCGATTCATTGTCGCGCAAGATTGTGGATATAGACTATTATGCAGAGATTGGAGGCGCTGCCTATGCGTCTTTGGCTCACTGCACGCGTGAAGACGCGATGATAAAGGTGTATTCGACCTTTTCAGAGCGCTTTTTAGAGTTTGTCGACGTTTTGACCTATATCAGTCATCAATCCCTTATTAAGAGCGATGAAAGCATCCTTCGGCTTTACGAACGCTATATGCGTACCGGCTCCGAGCTCGCCAAAGAAAAACTTAAAGAGATGGGTGTCCTGACTCTTCCCGCAGACCAAGTAAAGCTTGGCAAGCAAGGCTGATTCCACTATTCTGGCGCCATGTTCGGCTTAGGAATGTCAGAAATTATTTTTTTAGCCATCTTGGCTTTAGTGGTTGTTGGCCCCAAAGAATTGCCTCAATTGGCTAGAACCTTGGGTCGCTTTCTGAATGAACTAAAACGCAGCTCCAATATCCTCACGGATGAAATCAAACAACAAACTCGCTTAGATCGTTTTGATCTTGATTCGGCAATGTCTCGCCGGGATCAAGTTCGTGATGAACAAGCTCAGCACGATCACCATTCGCCCCACGGACATCATGAATCCCATGCACCGACTAGCGAAGAGCCTCAGCAAATGGAGCTTACTGAATCTACTAACGACGACTCGGACGAAAAGAAGAAATCATGAGAAGTGAAGATCTAGACTTAAAAGCCCAGTCGTTGTACGAGCATCTCGCGGAACTTCGTAAACGTATCATCAACTGTGCACTGATTCTTTTTATCGGTACGGCCATTTGTTACAACTTCAGTGAACAAATATTCAATTTTGTGCGTCAGCCGATCGTTCCTTATTTACCAGGTGGGGGTTTAATTTTCACAGGCCCCCTGGATAAGTTTATCGCCCATCTGAAGCTTTCGTTTGTGGGTGGTATTATCCTTTCTTGTCCATTTTGGCTTTACCAGGTATGGATGTTCGTAGCTCCCGGTCTTTACCAAAAAGAGCGCAAGTATACGATGGGCTTTATCATGGCGGGAACAGTGCTGTTCCTTTTAGGCTCGGGTTTTTCTTATTTTATTGCCCTGCCGATGGCCTTTCATTTCCTGATGACTTTTGGTGGGGACATCGACAAGCCGATGATCTCCATTGACCAATACATGGGCTTTTTTACGCAGATGTGCTTGATGTTTGGAGTGGCCTTCGAGCTGCCTTTGGTGATCGTCGTTTTAGGGATGATGGGCATCGTAAGCCAAGCTTTTTTGCGTAAGAACCGTCGCTACGCCATCATGACCATTGCGGTGATTGCTGCTATTATTACTCCCCCAGATCTTTTAAGCATGGTTATGATGCTTACTCCGATGTGGATTCTCTTTGAGGGGGCGGTTCTTGTGGTCGGCATCTTTGAAAAGAACCGCGATCAATCCTTTAACGAAATCGAATAGAACCCTATTTCCCTAAAAAATTTTGTAAATTGCAGAAAACATCTTGATTTGAATGCCGCTATGGCTAAAAAGAAGGCATTGGGAGTAAATTATGAGATCTCTTATGCTTTCTTTGGCTGTCTTTATGGTTGGTTCAATGGCGTTTGCCGGCCCTATCCTTAACTGGAAATCCACAGAAGTCTCTGAAACGGACGCAGCCCAAGCTGTGCAAATCGGCGTAAAGAATTACGTTGAAGACGCGAACTCTTGTGAATTGGTCAATGTGTGGGGCTTAGAAGCTATCAACCATCTTAAAGACTTTTACGGAAACCCATTGATCGTAGTTACGTCCATCGCGGAGGCTGCGGGCCCGCGCTGCGAACTCTCTAAGTACCTTGATTGCAACACGGTCTTTGTCAAAGAAGAAGGCGTTTGGAAATACGACGATACGACCTGTGATAAAGAAGAATCTGCAGAATAAGCAGAAAAAGAAAAGGGGCTTAAGGCCCCTTTTTCATTTAAATTTGTTCTAAAAAGATGATCGCTTTTTTCTGATTTTGGTCCATAAGAACTTTCTCAACACGAACTTTCTCGCCCGCTTTCATCAGCACTTCAAACTCAGTCCAGTGAAACTGGTGAAATGAAGACATTGGTGATCCTGAGTGTACATTGATAACGAAGATTGTCTGAAATGAGTCTTGAGATCCCTGGCGTGCAAATTGGTACGCAATGTTCGGGTCAATGGATGTCGAATAAAATCCTGCCATGGTGATGACAGAGCCCTCGCGGTAAGACTCAACTCCCTTTTTGCTTAAAGCTCCGCCCCTGAAGCAAATGCAATTATATTTCGGAAGAACTGCAAGGGCCTTCTCTAGGCGGTTCTTAAAATCCGCTTCGCGAGCACTTAAGGCTTTTCCTCGATTTAGTTTCGCATTCGTTGTTTCCCACAATGGATCGGACCCATCTGGAGGATCATCAACATAGTCATTAATAGCGCGATAGAGTTCCGGATTCTTATCAATCCAAGTCATGACGTCCGTGCCCATGAAAGCTTTCATCGTCGAGGAATATTTTTGCTGAGCTAGCTCATTTTCTGAACCAGCTCCGATATCGGCTAAAACTGTCTCTGCCTCCGAAAAGGAAATGGATGAACGTTGGGAGTAAAGACTTTCCGCTGCCGACAGGGCCGAGGCGTCTGAAAACACCTCAAAGCGTATACAAGCAAAAAAAAAGTCCATATCAGCTCATCTAAACTCGATATGGACGTCTAAGGCGTAAACGGTGTCAACTTTTGTCGGTGGTGCGAGCTCTAGGGAGCTCGCCGGGAGTTCATTTTAAGGCTCTTCAAACTTAATTAAGACCGCTCCGGACTCCACCGAATCGCCCTGTTTCACGCGGATTTCTTTGATTTTCACATCGCGAGAAGCCCGCATTTCATTTTCCATTTTCATGGCTTCCATGATTAGCAACGGCTTATTGGCTTTAACGATTTCGCCCTCTTTGGCGAAGATCTCAATGATTTTACCTGGCATGCCAGATTTTAATTCTTGATCTCCACCGATACCGCCACCCTTTTTCAAGGATTCATGTAAAAGCATCTCGTCATTAAACACTTTAATGGCGCGGAACGAGTTACGCGTAAATACAGTGTACTCCGTGTCTTGTCCGATCACATCGATCAAATACGACTTTCCACCGAAAAGAAAGCTGATGTATTGCTCGGCCTGCTTATAGTCGTTTTTGGAAATATCATAGTGTTTCCAATCTTTGCCTTCTTCTTGCAAAGATACGCGCCACATACTTTTTTGTTCGACCACGTCGATCTTATATTTCTTACCTTTTAGTTCTGCTTCAAAATACATAGCTTTAAGTCCTTAACTGCATTTTGCGACCAAGACGCTTCCAATTTGAAGTCAGGTTTAGCTGACGAACATCTTTGGATTTACGGTCGTTGTACGCGGTAATAGCGGCAGCGATCAAAAACACGGGATCTTCTACTTCGGCAAAAAGTTGGGGTTCGATCACTTCAAAGTTCTTTTCAATGAACTGAGTCGTGTAAGAACCATCGCGGAATTTCGGATGATCTAAAATCGTTTTATGAAGAACGATATTTGTTTTGATACCGGTTAAAACGAACTCTGAAAGGGCTCGTTGCATTCTGTCGATAGCCTCTTCGCGAGTTTCGCCCCAAGTAATCAATTTGGCGATCATCGGGTCATAGAAAATCGGAACTTCGTATCCAGGATAAGCGTATGAATCCACGCGCATAAAAGGACCTTGTGGATGGCGACAAGCGCGGATAACCCCAGGGTGCGGTTTATACGTCACAGGATCTTCAGCACAGATACGCGCTTCAATCGCGTGACCTTTTTGGCGAATGTCGGCTTGTTTAAATGACAACGGTTTCCCTGCGGCCACGTAAATTTGCTCTTTTACCAAATCATATCCTGTCACGATTTCGGTGATCGGATGCTCCACTTGCAAGCGCGTATTCATTTCCATGAAATAGAAATCTTTAGTCGCGTTATCAAAGATGAATTCAATAGTTCCCGCGCCGACGTAGTTGATTTGCTTAGCGGCGCGAACCGCGGCTTCACCCATACGCAGACGAACTTCTTGAGGAACAGAAGGGGACGGACATTCCTCGATAATCTTTTGGTGACGACGTTGCACCGAGCACTCACGTTCAAACAAGTGAACATGGTTTCCGTGTTTATCGCCGAACACTTGGATTTCGATATGCTTGGGATCGTTGACGAATTTTTCAATGTAAACGGTTGGATCCGCAAAATAGTTTTGTCCTTCAGAGCGGCAAGCGCGGAAAGCGCTTTCAAGTTCGTCCATTTTCCGAACCACACGCATGCCTTTACCGCCACCACCAGCTGACGCCTTGATGATGACCGGCAGACCGATTTTTTCAGCGATCTTCTGCGCTTCTTCAACTGTTTCAACGCCGCCGTCAGAGCCTGGAACAGTGGGAACGCCCGCTTTTTTCATCAAGGCCTTAGCGGAAAGTTTATCACCCATGGATTCGATGTTGGCCACCGTGGGTCCGATGAAAGTAATACCGGCTTCTTCCAAAGCTTTCGCAAAGGTTGTGTTTTCAGAAAGAAAACCATAACCCGGATGAACAGCATCGACGCCGGCTTGTTTGCATACTTCGATAATCTTTTTATAATTCAAATAGCTTTCTTTCGAAGGCGAGGGGCCAATGTGATAGGCCTCGTCTGCTAAGAAGACATGTAAACTGTCACGATCGGCGTCTGAAAACACCGCTACCGAACCAATGCCTAACTCACGACAAGCGCGAGTCACGCGAATGGCGATTTCCCCACGGTTGGCGATCAGGATTTTTTTAAATAAAGCCATGTTCGCTCCTATAGCGGAATATTGCCGTGCTTTTTAGCCGGTTGAATTTCACGTTTATGTTTTAACATCTCTAAAGAATCAATGATGCGTTTGCGAGTCATGCCTGGCTCAATCACTTCATCCGTATAACCAAGTTCTGCCGATACATATGGATTGCTGAACTTTGCTTCGTATTCCGCGGTTAAGCGCGCACGTTCTGCCGTTGGATCTTTAGCTTTGTTGATTTCTTCGCGGAAGATAATGTTGACGGCCCCATCCGCACCCATCACGGCGATTTCTGCCGAAGGGTAGGCCAAGTTCACATCGGAACGTAACAGTTTTGATCCCATAACGATGTAAGCACCACCATAAGCTTTACGAGTGATAACGGTGATCTTAGGCACTGTCGCCTCGGCGTAAGCGTAAAGTAATTTTGCACCATGAGTGATGATGCCATTCCACTCTTGATCTTTACCGGGTAAGAAGCCCGGAACGTCAACAAACGATACGATTGGAATATTGAAAGCATCACAGAAGCGAATAAAGCGCGCGGCTTTACGAGAAGCTTCGATGTTTAAACAACCCGCCAAAATATTTGGCTGATTGCCAACGATACCCACGGGGCGACCATTGAAGCGAGCAAAGCCGACAACGATGTTCTGCGCAAAGTGTTTGTGTACTTCTAAGAAGTAACCTTCATCCACACATTCTGTAATAACGGAAAGCATGTCGTAGGGTTTTTTCGGATTTTCAGGAATTAATGTCGTCAAACTTTCAGTGACGCGATCAGGACGGTCGTTAGTTGGTAAAACCGGAGCATCATCCAAATTGTTTGAAGGTAAGAAGTTCATCAACTCGCGAATCAGCAACAAACAATGCTTGTCATCTTCGGCGGCAAAGTGAGCAACACCTGATTTTGCAGAGTGAGTTGTCGCACCACCAAGATCTTCTTTGGTGACCTCTTCGTGAGTGACCGTCTTAATAACATCAGGACCGGTCACGAACATGTAGGAAGTGTTTTTAACCATGAAGACAAAATCAGTAATCGAAGGAGAATAAACCGCACCACCTGCGCACGGGCCCATGATCGCCGTGATTTGTGGAACAAGGCCCGAGGCCATTGTGTTACGAGTGAAGATGTCGGCATATCCACCCAAGGATTCAATACCTTCTTGAATACGCGCGCCACCAGAGTCATTGATAGAAATAAAAGGCGCGCCGTTTTTCATGGAAAGATCCATCACCTTGCAAATTTTGTTTGCCTGAGTGCGAGACATCGATCCACCAATCACGGTGAAGTCTTGAGAAGAGACGTACACCAGTTTGCCGTTGATGCGACCGTAACCTGTAATAACACCGTCACCTGGAACCACGTTTTTATCCATACCGAAGTTGGTACAACGGTGAGTAACAAAACGATCCATTTCAACAAAGCTGCCGGGATCAAGAAGAACGTCGACACGCTCACGCGCGGATAAACGACCACCTTGTTTGTGCTTTGCTATACGTGCGGCGCCACCGCCGGCCATAGCTGCTTCGTTTCTTTTTTCAAGATCACGCAAACGAGCTTGAATGCCAGATGAAATTTCTGTGCTCATATAATTCCTTTTTCCTTCGGAAAAATTCCGTAAAAAACCAAGGAATTAATCTAGCACGGGCTTTTGGGAAAACACGTGAAAACTAGGACGCGGAGCATAGTGTATTATGCCCCGCATATATTTTCTATCTATTTGAAATTATGGAACTAACTGATTTAGGACGTCATGGGCTTTGCGCACATTAAGTCGGCCTCGAGTATTTACCCTAAATTCGCGGTTTGGAGTGACGTCCACGGACTTTAAAATGGCTGTCTTAATTTGGTTGGCCGTCGCATTTGGCTTTGCACTCCACAACAGAGCCGCGGCACCTGAAACAAAAGGGGCTGCCATACTTGTTCCATCCATGTATGCCGTCGTATTGCCGGGAACCGTGCTTAAGATTCGATCACCTGGGGCAGCCAAATGAACTAATTGGAATCCACTGTTTGACCAAGACGTCATAATATCTGTCACTGATGAAGCCGCGATCGTTAACTGATTTGAAAGATTAAACGACGCCGGAAACTCCGGATAAGAGTCAATGTCGCGACCATCATTGCCCGCGGCGACAACGACCAAGATCCCTTTTCTTTCTAATTCTTGAAAGGCATTTCTTAATGAAGCCACGCAGGGAGCTCCCCCCCAGCTAGCATTAATAATTTTAACGCCACGTGAAGCCGCATATTGCAAAGCTAAAACGGCATCCCCTAAAGAGCCACCACCATCATCCGAAATAAATTGCGCGGGTACGATTTGCGCCAAAGGGGCCATTCCTTCGACCGATCCAAAACGAGGGTCTGCCGCGATAATGCCGGCCACGTGTGTGCCGTGAGAGCTTGGGGCTCTTGCTGTTGCGGGAGAAGAAACAAAAGCCGCTCCATAATAGTCATCGACGATTCCGTTACCATCATCATCTTTTCCATTATTAGGAATTTCCGCGGTGTTAATAGCGATGCGCGGTTGAATTTGTGAGTGAGTTGGGTCCACAAAGGCATCTACGACACCGACTTTGATATCTTGACCTTTGATTCCCAAAGCCCAAAGGCTGCGAGCTTGCACCATGTCTTGGCCCCAGCTATCTGTGGAGCCTGCGGTGCGAACTTCGTTGGTGCTTTCAACTTTTATTTCACGATCGTATTCCACATAGCGAATATCGGCTAGTTGTGGTTCGATAAAATTCTTTTTGAAATCTTCGGCATCTTTTCCAGATTCAACGGTGAAACGGCCATCTTCCCACTGCACGATGAACTTACTTTTGATCGAAGTTCCGCGACAAGCAGAAGAATCTAAGGTGTCGTTGTCACCAAATACCGAGCTTGATGTTTTTGGGTTGCTGCAAGCTGAAAGCGCAAAGATGAAGGCAACCGCCAAGAGACTTTTTTGAACATCCATGTTCACTCCTTGTGCGGGCCAATTCGGTCCTATTGTAGAGACGCGAATAAAGAGCCCGACAGGTTAACTCGTCGGCAGAAAACTGTCTTATTTTGAGTCTATGAGGGGTGAAACTAGACCTTGGACGCGGAGATTTTTAGATCTGTGGAATAAATTCACGTAAAAAAGAACAGAACTGAGATTCAACTCTGTTGGCCGTCTCCGTGACTTCGCTATGTGATAGCTTTTGAGTGGAAACACCTGCCGCCAAATTTGTGATACAGCTTAATGCTGCCACCCGCAACCCAAGATGATTGGCCGCGATGGTTTCAGGAACGGTGCTCATACCGACGGCTTTGCCGCCAATAAGTTTTAAGTAACGAACTTCAGATGGAGTTTCGTAAGTAGGACCACTTACACCACAATAAACCCCTTTATGAAAACGCGTGCCTTGCTTTAAAAGCAGATTTTCCATCATCGAAATCAAGCGTTTGTCATAAGCTTCAGTCATGTCGGGAAAACGAGGACCAAGTTCTTTGATGTTAGGTCCCATCAAAGGATTTGTGCCCATCAGGTTGATATGATCTTCAATAATCATGAAGTCACCAGCCTGCATATTTTCCCCGAAACCCCCAGCAGAGTTTGTCAGAATCAAAGTCTCAATCCCTAACATCGCCAAGGTTCTCGTAGGAAAGACGACGCTTTCCATGCTGTGACCTTCGTAATAGTGATTGCGGCCTTGAAGAATCGCGATGGATTGATTGTCAATTTTTCCGAAAATCAAATTGCCAGAATGGCCTTCGACCGTCGGTGGTGAAAAGTGCGGAATGTCTTTATACGGAAGAGTGCATTCGATTTGCACATCCTTCACAAAAGCCCCAAGCCCCGAGCCCAATACCACACCGACCTTCGGCTTTGCCGAGGTTTTTGTACGTATATAAGTGACGGTTTCTTGAAGTTTATTGAGGACCAATTCCTGCTCTTTTCTGACCTACAACAAGGTCTTAATTATCAAACTAGGCTTCGCCGGCTTTTGCAAGGAAATATTCACTGCTGATTTTAAGAGCGGAACAGCGGACTGCAAAAGATCTTTATCATCCCCGTGCAGAGTGAAAATAGGCTCGCCCGCTTTCACTTCATCACCCACCTTCACGTGGAATTCTACACCCGCGGTAGGGGCGATGATATCTGTGGTCTGCGCGCGACCTGCTCTGATGATAATTCCGGCAACGCCGATGCTTTCGGTGTGGAAGCCTTGAATAAATCCTGACTTATCACTAACCAAAGGCAAATGATGTTTTGGTTGTGGTAAAGCCGAAAGATTTCCGCCATGAATCTGGCAGAGCTCTTCAAATTTCGCTAGGGCTTTTCCGGATCTTAAAACTTCGACAGCCAATTGATAACACGCCTCTTCATTGGGGCCTTTACCCGCTAAAAGCAGCATGTGTGCAGAAAGTCGCAAACTAAGCTCACGAGTGTCTTCGTAAAGATCATATCCTGCGGCCCCTATGAACTTTTCGTTTTTCATTATGGCCACGCACTCTTCGACCTCTAAAGAGTTTCCTGAGTATCTTCCTAAAGGCTGATCCATATTTGTTAGTAAGGCGGTGACTTTCTTGCCATAACCTCGAGCAATCGACATTAAATTGACCGCTAACTCTTCTGCTAAAACCGGTGTTTTCATAAACGCACCGGTGCCGTATTTCACATCAAGGACCAAACCATCGATGCCTTCGGCTAACTTTTTAGACATGATCGAAGCGCAAATAAGTGGCAGACTTTCAACGGTCGCGGTGACGTCACGTAAGGCATAGATTTTTTTATCGGCAGGGCAAATCTCTTTTGTTTGCCCGATAAAACAAATTAGATGTTTGCCCACAAGCTCTACGAACTCGGGTAAAGACTTTTGTGTGTTGAAGCCGGGGATGGCTTCCAGTTTATCTAATGTCCCTCCAGTGTGACCAAGGCCACGACCTGAAATCATGGGAACGGGAACACCTGCGGCGGCGACAATCGGCCCTAGAATCAGGCTTGTCTTATCGCCCACACCACCGGTGGAATGTTTATCCACTTTAAAGCCAGAAACGCTGGAAAGATCAACCACCTCGCCGGAATGAAGCATGGCTTTAGTCAGAGAAAGGGTTTCTTGTGTCGTCATGCCCTTAAAAAATGTCGCCATTAATAAAGCCGACATTTGGTAGTCAGGAATCTGTCCACGTGCATATCCCAAAATAAATTCTGAAATTTCGTCATCGCTCAAAGCTTGGCCATTGCGTTTAGCCTTGATGATTTCGGCCGGAAGAAAAGCCATTTTAGTAGCCTCCGTTAATTTGACCGCCGCGAATAAGCGCGACGCCAGAGCTTGTGCCTAAGCGGGTGGCGCCCGCTTGAATAAGTGCCTCTGCCGTGGTGAGACTTTTAATGCCGCCAGAAGCTTTGATTTCCATTCTATCGCCCACAACCTTTTTCATAATACGAACGTCGTCAACAGAGGCTGCACCACCACTAAAACCCGTGCAAGTTTTTACAAACTGGGCGTTTCCTTCCAAGGCGTACTGGCAAGCAATTTTCTTTTCGTCATCGTCTAGCAAAGCTGTCTCGATGATCACTTTCACCGGATGACCTTGGGCAGCGACGACCACGGCGGCGATATCATTCACAGCGTATTCGTGGCGGCGATCTTTCACGGCACCGATATTAATGACCATGTCGATTTCGGTCGCACCGTTTTTAATTGCCGTTTGTGTTTCGAAAGCTTTACTATCGGTGTCCATGGCCCCCAAAGGAAATCCGACCACGCAGCAAACTTTCACCGAAGAGTTTTTTAAAAGATCAGCACAAGTTTTAACGTAAGAAGTGTTCACGCAAACACTGTGAAAGCCATACTGGACAGCTTCCTTACACAAGGTATTTATTTGCGATAGTGTCGCATCGGGCTTTAAAAGCGTGTGGTCGATATAATGACTTAGTTGCACAGAACACCTCACAATGTTTAAATAAAAAGTAACGCACTTAAAGCACGGAGGCAATCATGAGACAAAAAAAGGGAATTTTCCTTGCAATGGCCGTTGTGCTTTTTGCGAGCAGCTCGACGTGGGCACAGCAGTCCTCAACCCGTATGGTAAAACGGCACGTAGCGACGGTCCTGTTTTCCACATTAGGTGGGGCGGTTCTAGGTCTTAGTACGCTGCCTTTTTATGGAGAGCCGCAAGAACATACTGATAATATCAGCGTAGGTGCACTGCTTGGATTTGTTGCGGGCGCTAGTTACGCCGCGTATGCGGCCTCAAAGCCAGAAGTTCCAGTCCGAAATGATTATGGATTTGGAGAAAGCATACAAAACAAAAAGGCCCTCGCGGTAAATGCGAAGGCCATGCCTTTAGTTCAATTGAATTTCGAGTTTTAGCCCACTTTGGTTTTTGGTCCACCGCCAGGGATGGTTCCCTGAACGGTGGTGTCGCCGCCACCGGCTTGACCCAAGAAAGTTTTGGCATCGGCCACGGAAACTTTTCCTTTGCGGACCAAGTCTTCGATGTATTTTTCGAAAAGCACCATGCCTGAGCTGGAGCCTGTCTGAATAGCTGAAGGAATCTGATGCACCTTACCTTCGCGAATCAGATTTGAAATCGCTTTGGTATTTCTCATGATTTCATAAGCGGCAACACGACCTTGTCCATCGGCGCGAGCAAATAGAGTTTGTGCCACAACCCCACGCAAACTTTCTGCCAGCATGGTTCTGATTTGTTGTTGCTGTCCCGCGGGGAAAACGTCGATGATACGGTCAATAGTTTTTGCAGCACTGTTAGTATGAAGTGTTCCGAAAACGACGTGACCGGTTTCTGCGGCCGTCAAGGCTAACGAAATGGTTTCTAAGTCACGCAACTCACCCACGAGTAAAATATCTGGGTCTTCACGTAACGCCGCTTTTAAAGCATTTGCGAAACTTTTAGTGTGGCTACCAACTTCGCGCTGATTGACCAAAGATTTTAAATTTGGGTGAACGAACTCGATCGGATCTTCCACGGTAATGATATGAGCTTCGCGAGTCATATTGATCTGATGGATCATCGCCGCAAGCGTCGTTGATTTACCTGAGCCCGTAGGACCCGTGACTAAGATTAAACCGCGATCACAATCAATCATGTCCATGATGGCTGGGGGCAAGCCAAGTTCTTGAGCTGTTTTAATTTTTTCGGGAATCACACGCATCACGGCGCCAAGGCCTTTACGCTGCATAAACACGTTACAACGGAAGCGACCCACACCCGCCAAAGTATAAGCGAAGTCTAATTCCCATTTTTCGACGAAAGCTTTTTTTTGTTTCTCAGAGAGAATTTCAAATAGCAGACCTTGTACATCTTGATTGGTTAATTCGCGATAATTCAACGGAAGCATGTCTCCGTGAAGGCGCAAGTAAGGAGGCGCACCGCTACTGATATGTAAGTCAGATGCTCCTTGTTCGACCATGAGTTTAAATAGTTCGTCGATTGTTGCCATTGCAGCTCCGTTAAAAAAACGTCTTAATCCATAATCTTTTCGGCAAGATGAGTGTGCAGTTTGATGATTTCGTCTCGTTTCTAGACTTCCGCCCATGTCTAGACTTCTTACAGTCGGGTGACCAAAGTGCGTATTTGGATGCTTTATGGAGCCGTATCATTTTGAAAATGCCTAATTAAGTTGTTGAAAATAATGATGTTTGCCCGTGCCAAGAGATGCGCTCGACCCTTGCAGTGCTTGTCTGTATGGAAATGAAGAAGCGATTTAAATCATTCACACTTATTGGTCTGGCGATGTTCCTCGCGGCGTTTTCCGGTCAGGAAAAGTTCGTAGAACTTGAAGGCTATTTGAATGCTCGCTCTTCGGCTGCATTTCGTAAAATCGACACGAATGTTAAAGCGGTGCTAGCAACAGGCACTCGTGGCGAAATTTTAGAGAAAAAGAAACTGCGTTCAGGCAATTACGGCTTAAAAGTAAGAGTTATGTCGGGTCCATACACGGGTAAGTCTTACTGGGTATACTATAACGTTAGTAATCCAGATCTTGCGCTTTACGATGCGCCCCCGCAAACCTGGGATCAAATCACACCAGAAAAAACAACTATTGATCAGGCGGCAGGAGCGGAAACATTGCGTCCGATTAAGGGCATAGATGATACGGACAAGGCCTCTGAACTTGCTTACCAAGAAACAAAACCTAAAGAAAATAATGATGCTCGTGATGCCATCGATGCGATCACCTACGGTCAACAACAGGTCAATCGTGTTCCGGTTCCATCAAAAAGACCTGAATGTACCGAGTGTTCGCAAAATATTGAAAATGTTCCTGTTCCCGCATCTGAAGAACAACTAGCAGATGCATTGATCGGACCTTCGGCAAAACAAATGAGCCCTCGTTGTGCCACATTCATAAATCGCGATGGTGAGTTCGGAAAATTAGGCCGAGCCGCAATGAAAATTATGAGCGAACCAAGATATAAAAATGCCTTCACTAAAAGCAACGCGCTTGGAAAATTCTGTCCAAACTTTAATACCTTTACGGAGTCTGAAAAATTGCAGGCTTGGACTTGGTTCTGGGCCTCTTTGGCGAATGAAGAAACTCAATGCGTGCAAGAGATCGAACATCCCATGTATGTCTACAAGCGTGGGCGCAGAATCAAAATCAACAATGAGCTTGGTTGGGGTATGTTTGCGGCAGAAAAAAGTGCGGCGAATCGCGCAGCTCGTCGCGGCGATGCATGTAAAGTGATCTTTGGTTCGGGTGAAGGACAGCTTCGCTGCGCCATTGATACGATGAAAGACACGACTTTAGATGATGGTCACACCGCAAGTGGCGATAAAGGAAGTTACTGGGGTCCAGTTCGCCGCGGCAATACGCAGATCATGCCGCATATGAAGCGCTTCAAAGCGTGCTTCTAATATTAAGAAATAAAAAAGTTCTATTTCAATGATCTTTCCTGACAAGTATGCTTCAATGAAAACTTGTCAGGAGTCCAAGTATGTCTGCAGAAATCCTCATCAACGTTCGTCCTCAGGAAACCCGTGTTGCTTATGTCGATGGTGGGATACTCTCTGATTTAAAAATTGAACGAAAAACTTCTCCGACTTTAGTTGGTTCTATTCACCGTGGCACCGTGAGCCGTGTGCTGCCTGGCATGCAGGCAGCATTTGTGGACATCGGTTTAGACAAGGCAGCATTTTTGTATGTCGGCGACATCCGCGAAGATGTCGATGATAACTTCTTATCATCAGTGGATCGTGATGAACCACTAGAGATGGAAGGCGATGATGAAAAGCTTCCAACCCACACCACGAAAACTCCGATTCAAGATTTGCTAAAAGAAGGCCAGTCGATTTTAGTTCAAGTCGCTAAAGATCCATTGGGAACGAAAGGTGCTCGTTTAACAACGCACCTATCTTTGCCGGGTCGCTTCGTGGTTTTTTTGCCGACGGTTCGCCATTTGGGCATTTCTCGTCGTATTGAAGATGAAACCGAACGTGAACGATTAAGACAACTGGTGCAAAAAATTAACCCCTCTGGTGGCGTGATTGTGCGCACGGCGGGTGAGGGCGCCTCTGAAGAGATGTTAAAGGCGGACATCGAATATCTAGACCGATTAAGTAAAGAGATCTTTAAAAGTTACGAAAAAAAGAAAACTCCCGGCGGGGTTCACACTGAACTTGATGTAGAGCTTCGCGCGCTTCGTGATTTGATGAGTGAAGATGTTACTAGCGTTTGGGTGGATGATGTTGAAGTTCATAAAAAAGTTGTGAAGTTTGTGTCGCAATTCATGCCCAAGTACAAACAAAATATCGTGCTTTACGAAGAACAAAAACCGTTATTTGATTTGTACGAAATTGATATCGAGATTTCGCGCTCGATGGAGCGTAAGATTTGGCTGAAGTCGGGTGGATATATCGTTATCGATGAAGCTGAGGCCTTAGTTGTTATTGACGTCAATACCGGTAAGTTTGTCGGAAAAAAAGATCTGGAAGATACAATTCTAAAAACCAATCTTGAAGCTGTTCGTGAAACCGCTCATCAGCTGCGCATTCGTAACTGTGGGGGGATCATCATCATCGACTTTATCGATATGGAAAAAGAATCTCACCGCGAAAAAGTGTTAGAAGCTTTGGCGGAAGAGCTGGGTCGGGATCGTGCGCGCACCAATATTGTTTCGATGTCGCAATTAGGCTTGGTAGAGATGACTCGTAAACGCATTCGTCCAAGTCTGATTAAGACTCTTTGTGAGCCGTGTTCTTATTGTGATGGTAAAGGGTATATTAAGCGCAAATCCACAGTTGCTAATGAAATCTTCCGCGAGCTAGAGCGTGATGCAGATATGTTGATCAATAAAAAGACCAATGTGGTGGTTCACTGTCACAGCCAAGTGGTTGACTGGATTTATGAGGTTGAAGGCGAAAGCTTGGAAATGATCGAGAAAAAACTAGGCCGGTCCGTCGCCTTTAAGATCGAACCGAATTACCATATTGAACAATACGAAATCTTCTTTGTTTAAGCACGGTGGGAGCGGTTTGAGGACTTGCCTAAGCCGCGCCGGTATTCCGCCACGAACTTTTCTTTTAAGCTTTGAGTGACAGACTCTACTTGAGCTTCTAGGATAACGTTAAACAAAACTTCAGCATCAATCTTATAGACCTTTGCTAATTTGCGTAAGGTTGGAATCGGTGGCATCGAAAGTCCGCGCTCCCAGTTAGAGACGAACTGAGACGTGTTATATCCCAACATTGTTGAAATATTTTTTTGTGAAAGGCCTTGGGCCTCTCGACTTTGTTTCAGAAAATCGCCACATTTTTTCACGCAAGCCTCCATAAACAAAACGCATACTACACCGAAAAGGGGACCCAGCAAGTAAATAGGTTCTTGATTGCAAACTTTGGAAGTCGCTCCATATATAGTGTCGCGAGAGGGACTGATTGGGGCGATGTGACTTCAAGCCAGAGGGGCTTGATTTTGGGCCCAAGTGGCCCTTGGTGGCGCTGAGTCGGGGCGGGAGAGGGTCTTTATTTGAAATAAGACCTTGAATTTATTTACCAAATCTTAGAATAAGCGGGGTTTTAATAAAACTCTTTGCCTTTGAGACCTCAAACCATTAATCTCTCTTCTCTCCCTAAAAGCTGAAAAAAATAGCATGTAATAGGTTGACAAAGCCTGGTGCAAAGTGGCATTTACGGTTGGCTTAATTCGGGTAGCTGGAGGTTTAGATGTACGCGATTATTCGCACAGGCGGCAAACAATATAAGGTCCAAGCCGGGGACGTAGTTCAAGTAGATAAAGTTGCACAAGATCTTGGTGCAGAGTTCGTTATTAATGAAGTTCTTTTGGTTGGTGGTGAAACAGCTACTCTAGGATCACCTCTTGTAAAAGGTGCTTCAGTAACAGTTGTTGTAACTAAACAAGCAAAAACTCGTAAACAGATCGTTTTCAAAAAGAAACGTCGTCAAGGTTACAGAAAATTTGCTACTCATAAGCAAGAATTCTCTGAACTTTTCATCAAAGCCATCTCTTTCGACGGTAAAACTGCGAAAGCTGAAGGTTCTGCAAACGTAGTAGATGTTAAAGCAGTTCGTGCTGAAAAAGCTCAAGCTCGTGTAGCGGATCGTAAAGAACGCGCCGAAAACAAAAGCAAAGGCACAGCAGAAGTTGTTAAAAAAGCCGCTAAAAAAGTAGCTAAGAAAAAAGTTGCGAAAAAAGCTGTTAAAAAGACAGCTAAAAAAGCAACTAAAACTGGCGCTAAGAAAAAAGCAGCTAAGAAAACATCTAAGAAAGCTTAATTTTTAATTTCTTTAAGAGAGGTCAGTCATGGCAAGTAAGAAGGCCGGCGGTAGTACAAAGAACGGACGTGATTCACAGAGTAAACGCTTAGGCGTAAAACGTTTCGGTGGCGAAAAAGTTCTTCCTGGAACAATCATCGTTCGTCAGCGTGGAACAAAATTCCACTTGGGCAATAACGTAAAAATGGGTCGCGATTACACGATCTATTCAGTAGTTGAAGGTCTTGTTAAATTTGAACGTTTCTCTAAAGAGCGTTTCAAAGTCTCTGTTTATCCAAAAGCTGTCTAGTTCCAGACAGTTTCTATAGATAAGCACCAAGACATTTTTTCAATACATAAAAAGGAGCCCGCTTTGCGGCTCCTTTTTTGTTATAGATGGTGCTGTTATGAAATTCATCGATGAAGTAAATATCACTCTTGCGTCTGGCCGCGGCGGCCCAGGTTGCGTTAGCTTTCGCCGCGAATCTATGCAGGCCCGCGGGGGCCCAGATGGTGGCAATGGCGGTAAAGGCGGCAGCGTCGTTATCCGTACATCTCGTCATATCAACTCTCTTGTCGACATCCGTCGCAATAAAAAATACTCGGCCCAAAGTGGGCAAATGGGTATGGGACGTCAAAAATCCGGTCAAGATGGTGAAGACTTCGTTTTAGTTGTTCCAGAAGGAACAGTTCTAAGAAATCTTGAAGGCGAAATCGTTGTCGATATGACCGGTATTTCTGAATACACGCTGCTTAAAGGTGGCCGTGGGGGCATGGGCAATGAGTTTTTCAAAAACTCGGTGAACCAAGCTCCAGAATATGCGCAGCCCGGTGAAGAAGGCGAAGAGCTTGAAGTTAAGTTAGAGCTTAAGCTGATCGCTGACGTGGGGATCGTTGGATTTCCGAATGCGGGTAAATCAACATTGATCTCACGTATCTCTGCCGCGAAACCAAAAATCGCGGATTATCCATTTACAACACTGACTCCTAACTTGGGTGTCGTTAAAGCGGGCGATTACTCTTCGTTTGTGGTTGCTGACATTCCGGGCCTAGTTAAAGGCGCTCACTCTGGCGTGGGTTTAGGTATTCAATTTTTAAAACATATCGAACGTACACGTTTGTTCATTCACTTGATTGATGCTTCAGGAATGTCCGGCCGTGATCCGCTTGATGATTACAACGACATCAATAACGAACTTAAGATGTACGACGAAACTAACAGCGACAAAGAAGGGTTTTTCCCTTTGGCGACACGCCCTCAGTTTGTGGTGCTAAATAAGATTGATACTTTGAGCGAAAAACAACTTCATAAACTTAAACAAAAGTTTAAAGAAGCTTCTGGCCAAGAGCCATACGCAATTTCTGCGGTTACAGGAACCAACATCAAAGAATTCATCCAAGAATTAGCTCGTCAAATCCTTGTCGAGAAAGAAGAAGAACAAACATGAAAATAGGTATTTTCGGAGGTAGTTTCAATCCTCCACACATGGGTCATATCAATGCCGTTCAAACCGTCGCTAAAAAAGTCGGCTTGGGTAAAGTGCACATCATTCCGGCGGCCCAGAATCCTCTTAAAACTCCGGTTGAAGGTCCAACGTCAGACCAACGTTTAGAACTGACTCGTTTGGCTTTTGAACAATACGGAGAAACTTACTTTGTTGATGACCAAGAAATCAAACGTGGCGGATTAAGCTACACGATCGACACTGTAATGAGTCTGCGTAAATCCTATGAAGCGGCAGATTTGTTTTTGATCGTTGGCGCTGATAAATTTGAAGAGCTTTCTCAGTGGAAAGACTATCAAAAACTTCTTTCGGAAGTGAACTTAATCGTGACGACTCGCCCCGGTTACGACACGCCGGAAACGTTAGAAGAAATGCCAGCGTACTTGAAGCCAATGGTTTCAGATTTTGACTTTAACTTTATTGAGTTAAACACCGGTCGCAGCATTCAGTTCATCACTTTGCGTGATATCGAAATTTCGGCAAGTGAAGTTCGTAAGTGGTTGCGCACGGGAAAGCCCGTAGAAAAATATCTTCCACTTGCAGTTGAATCTTACATCAAAGAACACAAGCTGTATCGCAACCTTGGCGATCGTATTGGTGACTTCACAAAGTTTTCTGCGTTCTGCGCGGATGTGCTGTTTGCAAAAAAAGGCATTAACGTCCGTGGGTTTGACTTAACGGGCAGCTCGGCGCCAAGCGAATACACTTTGATTGCTTCAGGGACCTCAACTCGTCACGCGGCTGCAATGGCTGAAAATATCGTGATGGCGGTTAAAGAAGAATACAACGTGCATCCACAAAGTGTTGAAGGTATCGATGAAGGCCGCTGGGTTTTAGTCGATTACGGCTCTTTGATCGTTCACATCTTCTATGATTTTGTTCGTCAAGAATACAATCTAGAAAACTTGTGGCGCGACGGTAAAGACATGGGTCTTAAAGATCCATATGTTGGAAAACCAGGAACGCCCTAGTTATGAAATTTGTTTTGTACAATCTCGCCACGGCTAAAGAGGCTTGGGCCGATGAAGTCAGCGATTTGTACAAAAAAAAGATTTCGTTTTTTATTCCGCTAGATATCCAGGCCCTTAAAGCAAAAAAGTCGGCACGTGAAGATGCCGACTTTAAACGCAACGAAGAATCCGATCTTATCTTAAAAAATCTAAATAGTGACGATTATGTTGTCCTGTTTGATGAACGTGGATCGGTTCTTGATTCCATTCAATTTTCTAAAAAAATCGAAAATATCTTGGGCAGCTCGAAAAAAAGAGCGGTATTTATCATCGGCGGCGCTTTTGGTGTGAATGAAGATGTGCGCCGTCGTGCAGATCTTAAGATCAGTCTTTCACCGATGGTGATGAACCACCTGATGGCGCAAGCGATGAGCCTAGAGCAGATCTATCGCGCTTTTACGATTATCAAAAAAATTCCGTATCACAATATTTAGTGAAGCCAAGGCGGGAACTCGCCAAGCTCTTTTGTTGGGTCCCGATGCAAAAGTTCGACTCGTTCCCACTCGGGACCTAAGAAGTCGGTTTGTTCAGAAATAACATCCGAAATATTTGTTTGAACGGGGCGTTCGCAGTTTGAGTTAGGATCAAACGCGTTTGGAGCGCAAACGGCATATTTCACAGAAGTTTGGGCGCCCCCGACAGCTAAATGCCACTCGTCCAAAGTTAACGGATGCTCGGGTTCGATGGAAGGATCAAAAACATAAACCTTGGTGTCTACGCGGTAAGTTGCGGCGACATGATACCACCACTGAACACGTCCATTAAAAGTATTCTTCGTCGAAGCATTTAAGTTCCCAAAGACGAAGATTTTGTTAGGCGCGATTTGTTTGTGTTCGACCAATTTGATTTTAGCCATTTCCGCACGGGCATAACATCCATCGTCTGGATAAAGCCATGTCAGGCGGCGCGGAAATTTAGGATCTGGTGAATTAAAAAAACGCGTGTCGCGAATATATTTAAATTCATTTTCCAAAACTTCATAAGAAGAAAGTTGTGGGATGGTTGTGGTGTCTAATTTTTCAAGACTGACCTTAACATCCATCGGAGTGCGGCGCAGGTAAGTGTCAGGCTGAGTGAAAGATTCGATATTCTTTAACTGATAAAGCATCAAGCTGCGAGCTTGGGCTTGTTCATAGGTTTCGCCGGTCTCACGAACCGCAGAAAGACCTTGAGCAAATGCAGAGATGGACAATGTAAAACCGGTCAAAACTAAAATAGATAATAAACGCATGCCTAAGTTCTAGGTCGGTCTAAAAATGCTGTCAAAGTTTTTGCAGTGAAGCATTGTCATGAAACCAATTCTTAACCTAATTCGAAGATACATGGGATGTTGTCTGAACTGCGGATCTTTCCGACCGAGTTTAGGATGTCTGTGTCATTCATGCGAGGGAGCCCTGAAGTTTTGGGCGGAAGACTTAGAAACACAACCCTTGCGTGGTTTGCAAATTCGCTCATTATACCGCTGGGTTCCGGGGCGGAGTGATATCCTTTCGCGCCTGATTTTATGGCTAAAAGGCTCTCGACAAAAAGAAGCTTGGCATTACTATGCTAAAGAAATGTCTCGAAATTACTGCGAGACCTTGCCGAGGAATTTCAAAATCTATGTGGTTCCCGCGCCATCCAAAAAAGGGCAAACGGATCACGCGATGCTTTGGGCCCAAGGCTTGAGTCAGGCTCTGGGGGCGGAACTCCTGCCGTGCCTGCGAAAGACGGGACAGTATGCCCAGCGCGGGGCAGACCGCGGCACTCGGGCGCTTATTGAGATGGAACTTATTGAAAATAATACAGATACTGTGGATTTTGAGTCGCAAATACTGTGGATTTTCGCCGACGATATCGTAACCACAGGGGCTACCGCGAGGTCTGCTCATATCGCCTTGGGCCGACCAGCAAACTTCCAGATTTGGGCTTTAGCTCAGAGGAGCCTCTCTTGCGGGGCGTCCAAGGATCTGTTATAAGGATTGAATGCTTAAGTCGCTTAAAGTCCTTCTCTTTTTCGTGTTTTCACTTTCTACCGCTTTTGCCGCTTCGAACTCTATCGCGAGTTCAACAACGGCTTTGCAAAAAATCACAAAAAAATACCGCAGCACGAAGCTTGTGGAAATGAATGTGGAAAAAACGGTGAAGTCTGAATTATTAGGTAAAGAAACAAAACACGAAGGCAAAATCTTTTTAGGTGCAGGAAAATTTCGTTGGGAAAATACCAAGCCTGAAAAAACATTGTTGGTGTATGACGGTAAAACAATCTGGAGTGAGCAAAGTCCTCCTCCTGAGTTTGGTGGACCCGTACAGGTGGCTCGTGGCAAAGTAGACAAGAAAACAAAATCACACATCTTGCTTTCGACACTTATCGGAACAGATATCAAAAAGAACTTCAAAGTTTTGGGTGATAAAAAAGATGGCGATATTTTGACGGTCGATGTTCAACCGTTGCAAGACGATCTGAACATCAAAGCCATGAGCCTTAGATTAAATACTAAAGACAATACATTGAACCAAGTTTCATACAAAGACGACATTGGAAACATGACAACGTTGACCTTCACCAATGTAAACTTCCTGAAGTCTGAGAAGAAGAACTTGTTTAAATACCAACCTCCAAAAGACGCGCAGGTTACCGATCTATGAAGCAGGAAACAGTTGAAAGTAAGAAGGTTCACTTTATCTCTTTGGGCTGCCCAAAGAATTTAGTTGATAGTGAGATTATGGCCGGAACTTTGATGAAGGACGGTTATAAGGTTGTGGGCGAGGCGGATGAGGCTGACACCGTTATCGTAAATACTTGTGGCTTCATCGAAGATTCAAAAAAAGAGTCTATCCAACGTATTTTGGACATGAGTGAGTTAAAACAAGAAGGCAAAATTAAAAAAGTGGTCGTCGCGGGTTGCCTGACTCAACGGTATAAAGACGACCTTGTCGAAGGTTTGCCAGAGGCCGATCTTTTTGTCGGTTCTGGTGAATTCCAAAATATTGCTAAAATCTTAAAAAACTCTGATGAAGGCGAAAAGAAGAAAACATTCTTCAACTTGCCCACGTATTTGCAAGAAGAGGCGACCCCGCGCGTGAACTCTCAACCGGGTCACCGTGCGTATTTAAAAATTTCTGAAGGCTGCATGAAGCGTTGTGCTTTCTGTGCGATCCCGTTGATCCGTGGTAACCTTCAATCTCGCTCTATCGATGCGATCGTAGCCGAGGCGAAGCTTTTGGTTGCGGGTGGCGTTAAAGAATTGATCATCATCAGCCATGACTTCACTGATTATGGTTGGGATATCCGTCGTAAAGATCCAACTCGCAAAGAAAGCCCGGTCGAATTGCTTAAAGCCTTAGACCAAGTTGAAGGCTTGCAGTGGATCCGCTTGATGTACTTGTATCCAGATGGAATCACGCAAGAGATGGTTCAAGTTATCGCGAAAAGCAAAAAAATCGTGAAATACTTCGATATGCCATTGCAACACATCAACGATGCGGTTCTTAAATCAATGAATCGTAAAATGACTCGTGATGAAGTTGAAACGGCACTGATGAACATCCGTGAATACATTCCTGAAGCGGTTATTCGTACTCAATTCATCGTGGGCTTCCCAGGTGAAACTGAAGAGCAATTTGAAGAGTTATTACAGTTCGTAGCAGACCAAAATTTTGATCGCGTAGGTTGCTTTAAGTACTCCCCAGAAGAAAATACTCCTGGCGGCCGTATGGAAAATCAAATCGACGAAGACGTAAAACAATATCGTCACGACGCTTTGATGGAAGTTCAGCAAAATATTTCTCGCGAAAAGCACCGCGATTTTGTTGGTAAAACTATCGACGTGATCGTCGAAGGCTTCAGTGAAGAAACAGACTTGCTATTGCAAGGCCGCTTCTGGGGCCAAGCTCCGGATATCGACGGCGTGGTTTTGATCAATGACGGTACGGCTGAGGTGGGTGACATGGTTAAAGTTCATGTAACCGACAGCATGGAATACGATCTTATTGGTGAAATCGTCGAAGTTAACTAGTTCGACCTAAAAAGTACAAGTTTCGGAGGCTTCTTCGAACTTGGACGCCCACTCTCCATTTTTTTGATTTCTTAAAACTGTGGTGGCTCTTCTAAAGGCCACCGCATTTTTTTTGTCGTAACGACAGGCATTTCGGTAGGCGATTAATGAGATCTCGTATTTTCGAATCTCAAAAGATGTGTTGGCCAAGCCTAGCCAAGAGCGTGCTGACTTGGGATCTGCGTCCGTGCCCTTTTTGTAGTTGTTTAAAGCCTCTACGAAGTTCTTTTTTTCTTCTAAGGTCTTTGCATAGTTATAAAGAGCCAGTTCGGATTGAGGAAAGCTCTGAGCGGCCTTCTGCAGGGTTTTATTGCCCTCCGCCTCGTCTCCATAGGCCTTTTGCGAAAGACCTAAATAAACGTAAGGCTCTGGCGTATTAGGGTCTTTAGAGATTGCGGCATTGCACATCTGGATGGCGGCATCAAAAGTTCCATCGGAAGTGTTAATTTCGCACAGGCGGCGTAAATATTGGGGCCTTGGACCGATGGCCTCCATCATGTCTTGAAACAGAATGCGCAGCTCATACAAATTAGGTGGATCCCGTTTTTCGTAAAGATTCACTAATCCATTATACGCGGGTTCGTATTGTTTATTCAGCTCTAAGGCGCGCTTGTAACTTTCTAAGGCCTCTTTATTTTTAAGTGCCATCGCATAGGCATCACCAATCATGGTGTGGGCTTCAAAGTCACGCTCGTTTTTTCCAATCAAAATGTTCAATGCGCGAATCATTTCGTTGGGCTCTTTTCTTTTTTGATGAGCTTTTGCTAATAGAATCAATCCGCGGCGATCAATTTTGTCGACGTATTTCCATAAAAGAACGGTGACCTTTTGGTCTTGGGCGGTTTTATAAAACTCTTCGGACAGGTCCACGATAAGCCCATAATTTTTGGGATTGGCGCGGATCTGTTTTTTTAATTCTTCGATGCGTTCTTCAGGTTTTAAGGCGGGCTTAACTGGAGCGGGTTTGCTTGCCACGGGTGATTTCTTTCCGTGGGCCGGTGTTTTGTCGTCGGCGAAATCATCAAACTCATCGCGGCCCTGAACTGAAGTCGAGGCGCATCCGATACCGATGTACCATAATGAGACGAAAGCCAAGAACAAGTTCATGACCGGGCGATTGAAATTCAGTCCATGCTTCATATGTTGTAGTATGACTTAAATGCCCTCTGCAGTGAAGAAATCTCCTCTCTTATCTAGACCTGGGAATGTACGTGGTCAGGCCGTGATCGAATACACGCTGATCATGCTAGTAACCGTGGCGATTTTGATGGCGTTATCACAGGTATTATTTAAGCCTTTTGGTGAATTCATCTCAAACTATATGGGAAAATATACAGCCTGCCTTTTAGAATACGGGGAATTGCCGACACTTGGTACCACTGCGGGATCACAGGTTGAAGACGATTCGGAATGTAATAAGCGTTTTGAAGGCGGCACTATCACAGCGGGTCGTCCTCCACGAAGTGATGGTCAAGGCTCTAGTTCGAGTGGTTCAAGAACGAAAACGAATAACAACCGCGGATCTACCGCGTCTGAAAAAAGTTCTTATGCGGGAAGTTCTTCCCGTGGGGGCAGTAGCAATATCAACATCAATCGTAGACCTAGTTCCGGCGTTGAAAGCAGCTCCAGAAAAAGCGGTAAGGTTGTCGAAATCGCATTAGAGAACGGCGGCGCCGGGGGATTCTTTGGCAATAAAAATGGTAATAGCTACGCCATTTCGCAAAGAAAAACCTCCTCCATCGCAATTACGGGCCTGACAGAGGCCGAAAAAAAAGAGCTAGAGAAAAAAGCCGAAGGTACTGCAGGGATGACGGTCGCTTCGGAATCTGTGCGTAGAGAAAAAAAGAAAATCGGAATCAAACCGCCACCCAAACCGATCATTCAGGAAGAAGACAAGCCATTCACAATTGGAAATTTTATACGTTATTTATTTATTGCCGCACTGGTGATCGCACTCGTGATTTTCATTGGCGGTCAAGCTCTGCAAATGTCGAAAAGTGGAGAAAAATAACCGCATCGCGTTTAGAATTTCTTCATAGAAATTCTTAAGTTTTCTGACATCTCTTAATATCCTTGAATCACGTCGCGCTTTAGTAGATACACGCCTCCTCAGCGATTGCGGACGGGGGATTCTCAGTTGGAAAATGTGGTTGAAATCAATCGCAAAAGGACATTCAGTTTGACAGAGGCGCGTGACTTATTGCCTCTGATTTACCGTATGACGGAAGATTCAAGCCGCGAAGTGCGCGCGTTGCTGAACCGCATCGATGCCTTTTCAGACAAAACACATCCTACGGTGGTGGGGATTGAGGCAGAGATCAACTCTGTTATTGATCGCTGGCAAATCAAGATTGAGAAGTTGGGAGCCGATCCAAAGGGCCTTTGGATGGCAGATTTTGACAATGGTGAAGGCTACTATTGCTGGAAGTTCCCAGAAAATGAAATTAATCATTGGCATGGCTACCAAGACGGGTTTTCTGGGCGTATAGTGATTGAATGAGAATCGCAATCGCCCAAATCAATCCGACACTCGCCGATTTCAAAGGCAATAAAGAAAAAATTTTAGACTTCGTACACCAAGCACACCAAAGAAAATGCGACCTGGTTGTTTTTCCGGAATGCTCGCTTTTTGGTTATCATCCGTTTGATCTTTTAGAGCGCGCCTCTTTGGTTTCTAAACAGGAAGCGGAGTTCAAATCCTTAGTAAAAAGTTTACCAAAAGATATCGGTGTCATCGTTGGATTGATCACGAAAAACCCTAGTAAAAAAGGTCGGCCGTATTTCAACAGCGCGGCCCTTGTTTCAAAAGGTCAGAAGCCAAGATTTTTTCACAAACAATTATTACCTACGGGCGATGTGTTTGATGAGGCGCGATTTATTGAGCCCGGTGATTTTTCTAAAAACTATTTCCAATGGAAAGGGAAAAAGTTTTTTCTGACTATTTGTGAAGATATCTGGGCATGGGAGGATAAGAAGCTAGTGTCCGCTTATAAAACAAATCCTCTAGCCAAAGTTCCAAAAAAGAAAATCGATATGGTGATCAACCTTAGCGCATCACCTTATTTTCTGGGAAAAATGAAACAGCGTGAATATGTGACGACTCGCACCTCGGCCTATTTCAACGCGCCTATCATGTACGTGAATATGGTTGGTGCTCAAGATGAAATCATTTTTGATGGCGGCAGTTTTGTTTTAGATAAAAAAGGCAAAAAGCTTTTAAGCTGCCAGCAGTTTGTTGAAGACATCAACGTTATCGACATTAAAACCAAAGAAGTCTGGAATAAAAATGCGCCATTAAGTTCGCTCGAAGAACTTCGTCGCGGGCTTGTTTTGGGAATTCGTGATTTCTGTGAGAAAGTGGGCATCAAAAAAGTCCATTTAGGATCTAGCGGTGGTATTGACTCGGCATTGGTGGCGGCCTTAGCGGTAGATGCGCTGGGGCCTTCGAACGTGACAACATTTGCTTTGCCGGGTCCTTACAGTTCTGGTGACAGCCTGAAGCTTGCCCAAAAGTTGGCGAAGAATCTAAGTGTCGAACTGAAAACCGTCGATATCAATCCGGCTTACGAAAGCATGCTAGGTGCTTTAAAGTCCGGCATGGGACATGAAGGTTTCAGCTTAGTGAATGAAAATCTGCAGGCCCGCCTGCGCGGAATGACCTTGATGGCATATTCTAATAAAGAAAACAGCATGCTTCTGACCACCGGTAATAAAGACGAATATGCCACGGGCTACTCTACGCTATACGGAGATATGTGCGGCGGCTTGGCACCCATTGGGGATTTAACCAAAGGTCAAGTGTACGAGCTTTCGCGATACTATAATCAACAAGGTGAAATCATCCCCAAAGAAATTATTGATCGGGCCCCAACGGCAGAATTAAGAGCCAATCAAAAAGATCAGGATTCTTTGCCGCCTTATGAAGAGCTTGATAAATCAGTTAGTTATTTGGTTGAAAAATCAGGCGCTGCAAAAACGAAAACGGATAAATGGTTATTGCCAATCTTAATGAAGACCGAATTCAAACGTTGGCAAGCGCCACCGATTTTGAAAGTTTCGCCGCACTCGTTCGGCCGTGGACGTCGTTATCCGATTGCTCATAAGGCCGCTGAATAGCGGACGGGCGCAAGACTGAAAAAAACCCTGGTTTTGCCGGGGTTGAAGTCTTAAAGAAGATTTCCGAAAAGATCCATCTGCTTTGGCTGACGGACAATTTGTGGGAAACGTTGTTCTGGTTTTCCCGTTAAGGCAATTAAGTTTCCGATTTGTGGAGGTTGTCCGCCGATCGAAATTCTTTTCATCATTTGGAAGAATAAGTGACCGCAATAAGAAGCATCTTCTTCCGCTCTGTGGAAATCCGTTGTTGGGATTTTCAAGTGTTGAACTAAAGTTCCAAGTTTATAGTTTGGCAGACCCGGGAATACTTTGCGCGCAATTGGCAATGTATCTAGGATCACACCTTTAGCTGCCGGCACTTCGTATTTTTTAATATCAGCAGTAAGGAACTGAGCATCGAAAGGCGCGTTGTGGGCTACTAAGGCATCATCACCGCAGAATTCTGCAAATGCGGGCAAGATGTCTTCGATAAAAGGCTTTCCCTTGACCATGTCATCTTTGATTCCGTTGACGGCCGAAGCCCCTGGAGGAATGGGTCGACGTGGATCAATTAAAGTAGCAAAAACGGCTTCGGGTTGTCCGTCGATGAAGCGAACGGCTCCGATTTCTACGATTTGGTCAACGCCAGGAACTGTACCAGTGGTTTCTAAGTCAAATGCTATGAATCTCATAAAAATATTGATACAAAATGGTGAGGTTAGATTCAACACTAATCGGGGGAGTTTTTTTCAAGTGAAACCTAAGGCCGGGATATACATCAAGTTTTTGCCCGAGGACTTAAATGTCCCAGTGAGTCATAAGGACTCTTCGGTCCTAGATGTCGCTATACGAGCGGGTGTCGCGATCGATCACACCTGTGGAGGCAACGCCACTTGCGGAACTTGTGTCGTGCATATTGAAGCTGGACTTGAAAGTCTTCCTCCCCGCGAAGGACAAGAGCTTGAATTGGCCGAAGACCGTGGCTTTAACGATGATGAACGCTTAGCATGTCAAATTCATCCGATTTCCGGATTAGTGGTCAGAAGGGGAAAACTTTGAAGATTTTTGCAGCATTGTTGGTTCTATGTGTAGGTGTGTCTGCAGGCGCAGCAGAAGAAGTTGCCGGTAAAAACGAAAAAGATATCGGAGAGAAGATAACCGAAGGAGCACAAAAAGCTTCCAACGCAATGATTGATGCTTATCGCTCTTCGAGTGAAGCGGCTTATGATTCAAGAAAAAATAACGGTGCAACGGTGTTGTTATCGTATTCGGCTTTGGAATTAGTTTTACCTTCAAAGATGGGTGCAACGGTTGCTTGGCATAAGGATGCTGATACTTTGTATGAGCTTGATTATTCTTATTCTAGTGTTAGCGCGAGTGCTCATCACTTTGATCTTGCCAGTATGAAAGAAACGAGAATTTCTTTGCTAAAAAGAAACTTCGGCGGCGGCGCCTTTCACTGGTTCTGGGGTGTGAACTATAATGCTTTCCGTGCGACGATCAATGAGTCGTTCATGAACACGGCGATTAATGGAGCTTCGGATGTATTCAACGTGCAAACGTTGGGATTAACTCTTGGTGTGGGACATCGCTGGGTGTTTTATGATCGTTTTTCTTTTGGCATTGACTGGTTCAGCTGGGCGCAGCCGTTGGTAATCTTAAAAAAAGAAGCCCCGTTTGTGGATAACTCTACAAACCAAGAAAACAAAGACGATATTGATACGGCCCTTAAGATCGTGGGCTATTTTCCTCGATGGGCCGCTTTTAAAATATACTTGGGTTACAGCTTTTAAGGCTTCACGTAAAATGGATTCGTGTAAATCCAGGTGATCCATTTTTTAGCGTCAGGCAGCGGCAATAAAGGGCTTACGCGCACTTGAACACGGTAAGTTCCCGGTCCTGGCAGCGGAAAACTTGTTTCCGGTTCGTTAATACGGGCGACAGGTTCGCCGTCTTTGTAAATTACGATCTCAAAAAATGACGTGGGTTTTGTGGGCAGTGAAACTTTTAGGTTCATGCCTTTTTTGGGATTGAACTTAACTTCGTTCCCCATCAGATGAATTTTGCCCGCATCTTCTTCCATCACCGCCACAAAACCCTTGGGGTCGCCCAACATATCTAAGGAAACATAAAAGTTTCCATTCTTCATGGCGGTAAAAACTTTTTGGCGATCGCTGGTAAAGTTTCCGGTCAATTCAGATTTTAGCAATATATGATTGCTCATGAACTCGAACGAACGCTTATAGCTTGGAAAACGAATAAAATAGTTCGCCAGAGGAATTACTCGTGCTGAAGCTTCCGTGCCCCCATAGGCGACGATGCGGCGGTCTTTGCTAAGGCGGTCAAAAAGGGCCAACTCTTCAGCGGGTTCGGTGTATAAACGTAAAAAAGACAGGCGGGGGTTGAACGGATAAATTAAAAGGCTCCAGATCGTTGAAAGTTTGGACTCGCCCCAAGCGCGATTGATCAAACTTTTCATATTCAAAATTTCAAAACCATCGAGGCCTGAAGGAATATCACCGACCCACGAAAATCCGGCCTTATAAGGATGGGCCAGGATTGTGAGGGTGTCTTTGCTGGCCCCCGTTTTCTGTGACAACAGATCAGCAAGCTTTACCTGAGCTTCTCCTAGGTTGCTGCCAATGCTCTCTTGATTCAAAGAATAGTAAAGTAAGCGCGAATCTAAATAGCTGTATTTACCGGCGGAAAAAACCAAAAGATTCCCGTGATATGATTCCACCGAATAAGGCATATTGAAGATATTTAAATCAGTGAAGAATAGAAAATCTAAATTGGCAAGTTTAGCTGAAGTAATAACGAAGCTTGCCGGGGCTGAGCCGCTGCTAATATCCGTGTGCACATTCATCACCCCTTTGTAATCGTTTAGTAACGAGGAATGATCACGCGCGATTTGCGTAGGAATGACCGACACTTCGTATTGATTGATATAAAACCCATACATGAAGTAAGCGATTAATAAAAATGACAGAAGCGCAAAAAAACGAGTCATGGTTTTGTGAACTCCACAATCACATACTTATAATCCAGCTTCTTAACTTCGCGTGCTTGCCAGCCTTGTTCGGTCACCCAGTAAGGAGCCCCAGTCCATTCTTTTTTTAGTAAATAGAATTTAGAACCTGTGGGTATTGATTCCGGCAACGTATCAAAGAAATCAAAACGGCTGGTATCTTTCAATTTAAAAACCGGAATCTTGCTGAAATACCAAAGTGAAGATGAGATCTGATAACTGGCCCCATAAAGTGGTTGATATTCTTGGACCAAGGGCACAAATGATTGAAACTCGTAAGGCTCGCTGACCTTTTCATTGATATTACGAAACTGCGGGACCCATATACTTAATACGACAACTGAGATGGCTGTGCCCCAAAAAATCATATAGGATTTTGACCATTTCAATGTCTTTGGATGAAACAAAGCTAAGGTCAGTAAGCTTGGATAAGCAATCACCGGCCAATTAGCTTCAACCAATGCGCGAAAGGAGGTCAGTAAAAAGAAAAGCAGTGGTCCCCAAGTGAAATAAATGGACCAGCGAAAGTCATTCGTGGGTTTGGCTTTGATGATAGCCCAGAAAATCAAAGGGAACATGATCAGAATCTGTGCAAAGATATATGAAGTCGTCCAATCCAACTCATAAGCCTCGGATTCAAGCCCGTGTCGCAATTGAAATTCAAACGAAGCAAAGTCATTTTGATAATTCCACAATAATACAGGTGCACAGAAAATCAGACCTAAAATGCCGGTGTAAATAACGCCCTTCCAGTTCACATTGGACCAGCGTTTTTCGAAAGAAAGATAAGCCAGCAAACAAGGGATAAAAATAACGATGTGGTATTTGGCGCAGAATCCCAATCCTAAGGCGATACCTAAAAAGGCGTAATATTTTGTCTCACGAGTTTCCAAAGCTTTTACCGTAAGGATTAAAGACAAAGTCCAAAATACAACCACCGGAAGATCTGGAGTGACGATCAGCGATCCAAAACCTAAAAGCGGCGAGAAGAGAGCTAGATAAAGCCACAGTCGGATTTTCTCCCAAGGCAGACGATCTTTAAGAAAGTAATACCACATTAGGATCACCATATGACCCATGATCACGGCCGGCCAGCGCACGGCGTGCATGAAGGGTTCTAAGAAATGTCCAAGATATAAAATCCAAGCCACCATGGGCGGATGATCAAAGTAGCTTAATTGTAAACGGTGCGACCAAACCCAATAATAAGCTTCGTCTGCCCCTAGCGGCATAAGGGCCGCTAAGACAAGTTTAACCGCAAGACTGATATAAAAGATGCGCCAGAAAGAGTTTTTCACTCTTAGTAACTCAGCTTAATAGGCTTTCCGAGATCGCCCGGGATACCGATGTCTTTTCCGTTAAGGATAAGATTCACAGCACCTCCGTTAGAGAAATTGATTTTTAAACCACTGCGGCTTTTGAAAGTATGCACTTGCTCCGCCGAAAGTTTGATTTTCTGAGGCTTACCACTTGGCGAAGCGTATTCAATTTCCACTGTGTCTAAAGCTTCGACGATAAGCTCAACGGGCTTGGCTTCTTTTGGGGTTGGTGTTGTCGTAGGTGAAGGACTTGCCGTTGCTGAAGCCGCGGGGCTTGGAGACACGCTTGGGCTAACACTTGCTGTCGGTGACGGAGAGCTTGTCGGTGTCGCTGATGGAGTGGTCGTTGGCGTGGCACTTGGGCTTGGTGAAGGTTTAGGTGTTGAAGCCACTATCGTTGCAGACGGCGATGGTGATGGACTTGCCTGAGTCACCGGCGCCGGTGAAGCTTTTGTTGAAATTGGGGTCAGCGGGGCGGTTGCTTCTTCAGGTTTTGATTCCTCAGTAGCGCTCACCACGGCTTCTGTTGGTGGCTGAGTTTCATCAACAGGAGTTGCGCCCTCCATGGTCTGAGAAATTTCGTTAGTCGGAACTTCGGCTTCTTTGGAGTATTTGTCGATCATCTTTTTAGTAAAGATGATTAAGCCCACCAAAAAAACGACCAGGATGGTGATCAGAATTGTTCTGGTTGATTTAGGTTGGCCCAAAGATTTCAAATTTTCACGATCACTTGATGAAGATTTTTTTCGAAAGGGTGTGACGACCGATTCTGCATTAGCTTCATCGTGTGGTGTGGAACGCACTTGAGGTTTTAACGGAGTTTCCATCGGAGTTTCGGCCGCGATGTCTTCTTTTGATGGCGGTCGTTCGTTGTCGCTTGTGCGGATATAAGGTTTTGGTCGTGTCGACCCCATTTCTTGATAGAAAATCTCTAAAACTTGATTGGGATCTAAGTGCAAATAGTTCGAATAGCTTTGGACGAACCCGCGCAAAAAAGTTTTTGCGGGCAATTGAGATTCATCGCCTTCCTCGATAGCTTTAAGAACTTTGCTGCTGATTTTTAATGAAAGACCGATTTCGTGAAGTGAGAGCCCTTTTTCTTCTCGGGCTTTTTTTAGAATTTCTCCGGTACGTTTCATTAGTGTCCCTTTCTAATCAGGCTCAGCATTCCCTTGGCCTTTTCACGATAGGTGCCGGAAGGATAGAACTTAATCAGTCCTTCAAAGCGTGCGATGGATTTTGATTTTTCGCCAAGACGGTAATACGCAAGGGCGCTGTAGTAGTGAGGTTCGTCATACTGACTTTTTTGGCAGAAGCCGATGGCTTTGTCTAAGGCCTCGGCAGCTTGAGAATAGTCGCCCACTTCAAAAAAAGTGCGACCGTAGTAAGTCGCCGCCGCGCAGTCATCTGGAACTTGCTTAAGAGCTTTAGAAAAAGCCACGCGTGCTGAAGTGTATTGTTTTTGATTAAACTTCACAAGCCCCAGATTCATGTAAGCTCTTTCTGGATTTGGATAAGTCAGATCATTTAAAACTTGCTGGACTTCTTTTTCGGCTAAATCAAATTTTGAAACTTCGATATAAACGCGGCTTAGATTATTACGCGCATCCGAATATTTCGGGTCCAAAGAGATTGCTTTAGCCAAGTGTTTTTCGGCTAAGTCATAACGTTCACGCATAAAATAAACCATGCCGAGATTGTTTTGAATGACAGGATTTGTTGGATCAAGCTCTTCGGCTTGCAAGATATTGCGAAGCGCTTGCGGATAGTCGCCGCTCTCCATTTGGGTAGAACCCATCCGCAGATAGAGTTCTGCTTTTTCTTTGTTTTTAGTCGCTGTGCTTGCACAGCCAATCAACGAAAGACACCCTAGGGCGATGATCCATTTCAACATGTTAAAAAGGTATCATTAGAGGCTTAAGAGTCAACCCTCAGCTCGGCGATAGTCTCAACGTGGTCGGTCTGCGGGAACATCTCAAAAGCTTGCACTCGGTCTAAATGGGCGCGCAGTCCCAACTTCTGTGTCCAGTCAAAAAACCATTGTAAATCTCGGGCCAAAGAGACCGGATGACAGCTGATGTAAATGATCTTACGAGGGCGTGCTGCGGCAAGCGCGCGCATAATGTATTCACTGGCTCCTGCTCGAGGAGGATCTAGCACCACCAAGTCGTTGGTACCGATAACGGCCCGACGCATATAAGATTCCACGTCTGAAAGAAAATATGTGAGTTTTTTGTCTCGTATTTGCGTGCGCGCTTTATCCACCAATTTGGGGTTGAGCTCAACACCGTAAATATGTGCAGATTTATACTTTTTTGCTAAGGGAAAGGTGAAGTTTCCGGACCCCGCATAAAGATCGAAGACTTTTGAGTATTCATGATCCCCCGCCCAAGAAAGTGCGGTCTGCAAAAGATCTTCATTCTGAAAGCGATTTACTTGAGAAAAACCGACGCCATCGTCTTCGTCAGTGATGAGTCCATAACGAATACTTTCATCATCCGCGATGTACATCTCGAGTTTCTTAAGATCATTAGCGCCTTTGCTTACGGCCCATTGGCGGACTTCAGGAAACTTTGTCGTCAAAGCATCTTCGGTGATTAGGCAATCTTGGATATCCAAAATTTCATGTGAATGTCGTTCAAAGAAACCAAAACGATTTCCCTTGGCCTTCGGTTGAATACGATTACGGTAGCGCAAAACTCGAGGACTTGGTTTTAAAGGAAGGTATTCAAATTCAACTTGCGGATTGAATTTTTTCAATGTTTCAAAAACCAACTGATGTTTCTGTCGACGTTGCTCGTCTTCGGTCAGATGTTGCCAATTGCAACCCCCGCAGCCTTGTAGGAAATAAGAACACGGAGGGGTGCGACGTGAAGGTCCAGGTTTTAACACCTCGACGATGCGAGCCTCAGCGAAATTCTTTTTAGCCAGCGTGATTTCGGCCAGGACTTCATCGTCGGGCGCAGCCAGCGGAACAAAGATCACCATGCCATCGTGACGGGCAATGCCGGAGCCACCTACAGCGAGCTTTTCTATTTTCAACTGAATCTTAGAACCAAGAAGGGGAGCTTGCGCTCCCCCCTTGAGATTATCTTTGGACATTGAATAATTCTGTGAACGATTAAACGTTGCAGATTTCGTGCTTTTCGAAGAACAAAGCTAATTCGCGAGCTGCAGACGCTGTGCTGTCTGAACCGTGAACTGCGTTTTCGCCTACGTTATCGCCGAATTTTGCGCGAACTGTACCAACAGCCGCTTTTTTAGGATCAGTAGCGCCCATGATTTCACGGTTCTTCGCAACTGCGTTTTCACCTTGAAGGCACATGATAGTTACCGGACCAGAAGTCATGAAAGAAACTAGCTCGCCGAAGAAAGGACGCTCTTTGTGTTCAGCGTAGAATTCTTCTGCTTTAGATTTAGAAAGAATAGTTACTTTTGCCGCTGCGATTTTCAAACCGTTTGCTTCAAACATGCTGATGATATCGCCGATAGCGTTTTTCTTCATTGCGTTTGGCTTAATGATTGAGAATGTTTGCTCGATAGCCATGGAATCTCCTTAGTTATTTACACTCTGTTTCTGAAACTTTAAAGAACTTGGGAGTTTTAACGAATTGAGTGACACATGTCCACTGTTGAGCAGCGTTCCTTGGTCCACGTAGTTCGATCAACTCTGTTTTTATTGCGAGATCTCGCTCGACAGCAGCTTTCGTAAAGTCTTGAGAAGTGACTTCATACGCACCGGGCTCGTAAAGGCCTAGCGTTTGTTGAATGCTTTCATCTGTCATGATTAGGATTTCATCAATTTTACTGGCATGCGCCGTGGCGCCCAATAATAGGACAAAGATCAATAATTTCTTCATGTTAGATTCTCCCGAGGGACCCTTGATATGTCTGCCCCCTAAGAGAGTCAAACTAAAATGCCGTAAGGAGGGGCTTAAGCTGAAAGACCAGGTCGGTTTTTGGAAAAAAGTTAGGAAAACACCCGAAGAGAGGCAATGATTTGGACGCGTTCTTTAAACGAAACTTGATGGGTGGGGGCAGGGGAGCTGGACCAACAGCCGGTCCATCGACCCTATTTGCAAAGAGAAGGTTAAGGCTCGGAAAATGCGAGTACAAAATGTGTATTGCAACACAGTAATATTTGATCGCCTAAGTAATCGGTCAAGAAAGGTTAACAAGTGGACAAATTAAAAATCCGTTTAATCCACAAAAATGAGTTAAGGCCAGTTTATTGTTTATTATTTTAATTCTGGGTCAATTTCCTTACGTATCAGGCACAATAAACCGAGAAATAGGTCCGTAAATGTCAATATAACTTCACAAGGGTCGTTTATGAAAAATGTGAGCTTGCGAACCAAAATGATGGGACTTTGCCTTTTTGTTACCCTGTTAGGAATGGCTGGTGGGGTGGTTGGGTTTTTCACCCTTAATAAAGTTGCGTCCAATTATAGAGCCATCACCGCCGAGGATCTTCCACTTATCAAGATTCTTGGAGATCTCCACGGAGAGTTCCGGGAGCTTCGGATTCAAGTTCGAAGCGTAGCTTTTGAGGGAACGACGTCCGCTGATGTAAAAAAATATGTCGACCTGACTCTTCCGCAAATTGAAGCCATTGAAAAAAGCCTTGTTGAATATGAAAAGGTCGATCCCGAGGCCGTCCATCGCGCGACTTACATTGAACTTAAACAGGCGTGGATGGAATTTAAAAAATTCGGTGGCGAGCTGATTTCTAAAACAAACAATTACGAAAAAGAACGCGATCAGATTGTCTCTATGATCCGCGACGTGTGCCCGGTAAAGGCGGCCGCGGTGTACGAGGCTTTGCAAAAAGAGACGGACATAAATATAAGTCAGTCAACCGCCTCGGTATCGGCGGCGGTGGTTTCGGAAGACAATGGTAAGACTCTGATTGTCGTCTTTGGGGTGGCAGCCTTATTGGTGTCGATGGTGTTTGGCTATCTATTTGCGACATCTGTTTCCAAGACAATCGCGGGTGTGGCGTCTAATTTAACTAACGCAGGTTATAGCGTTGCTGACTCTGCCGATAAGCTAGGTCAATCCAGTGAAGAGCTTTCTCAGGCATCTTCTGAATCCGCCGCGTCGTTAGAAGAAACCGTTGCTTCGCTTGAGGAGCTGACTTCGATGGTGAAGCGTAATTCTGAAAATGCCAAAGAAGCCGCGGTTCTTTCAGATGTTTCAAAAGGGGCTGCGGAAAAAGGTGAAAAAGAAATTCATAACCTTATTCATTCAATGACGGGGATTTCTAAGTCTTCGCGAAAAATTGAAGAAATCATTAATGTTATAGACGACATTGCCTTTCAAACAAATCTATTGGCGCTGAATGCTTCGGTAGAAGCAGCTCGTGCGGGCGAACAAGGTAAAGGCTTTGCTGTCGTAGCAGAAGCGGTCCGCTCATTAGCTCAAAGAAGTGCCGCGGCCGCCAAAGATATTACGACGCTTATTAAAGAGTCTGTATCCCAAGTTGAGGCCGGCAGTAAAATTGCTGATCAAAGTGGTGAGGTGCTAAACAGCATCGTAGTTTCAGTAAAAAAAGTGGCGGACCTTAACTCAGAAATTGCGACGGCTTCTCAAGAGCAAGCTATCGGGATTCAACAAATCAGTGCGGCGATGAATCAATTGGATTCCTCGACGCAAACAAATGCGGCATCGGCGGAAGCCATTGCCTCAACGATTTCAGAGTTCAACAGTCTAGCTGCTACGACCCAACAATTGACCGGGCAGTTAAACAAAGTTGTTTATGGTGGGGAAATTCATCATCAAGGTCCGGACGCCACGTCAGCGACCAAAACCCCAGTTAAGTTGGCGGTGGCTTCTAGAGAAAGCCATGCGTCCCCTAAAAATGTGACGAAATTAAAGTCGCGCGCGGCGGAAGCCGAGTCTATCCTGCCTTTTGACGACGACGATAAGGGCAAGATTGGTACGGTAGAGGGATTTTAAGAAAAAAAAGCCCCGGTTTCCCGGGGCTTTTTACTTTTCAAATCCAATATTAAATTACTTCAACATAGATTTTAAAGTCGTGCCCATGTCAGCCGGGCTGCGTGCGATTTTGCAACCTGCCGCTTCAAGAGCTTTGAACTTCGCCTCTGCTGTTCCTTTGCCCCCGCTGATGATGGCACCAGCGTGACCCATGCGTTTTCCAGCAGGAGCCGCAGCACCCGCGATAAACGCAGCCACAGGTTTTTTGAAGTTCTTTTTGATCCATTCAGCAGCTTCTTCTTCAGCCGAGCCACCGATTTCACCAATCATGATAACGCCATCTGTGTCTGGATCTTCATTGAACAATTTTAAAACGTCGATGAAGTTTGTTCCATTTACGGGGTCACCACCGATACCAACGGCCGTTGATTGGCCTAGTCCCAATGCTGACAATTGACCAACAGCTTCGTAAGTCAATGTACCCGAACGTGAAAGAACTCCGATACGACCTGGCTTGTGAATATGACCAGGCATGATACCGATTTTGCATTGGCCTGGAGTGATGACGCCAGGGCAGTTTGGACCGATTAAACGCGTGCGCTTACCTTGCATATAGCGCTTCACTTTAACCATGTCTAAAACCGGAATACCTTCTGTGATACAGATAACCAAATCTAGATCTGCATCAACGGCTTCCATAATAGAGTCAGCAGCAAACGGAGGTGGAACGAAAATAACAGAAGCGTTACAGCCTGTTTCTGCTTTTGCGTCTTTAACTGTATTAAAAACCGGAAGACCGATGTGTTTTGTGCCACCTTTGCCCGGGGTCACACCACCCACCATTTTTGTGCCGTAAGCAATAGCTTGCTCAGAGTGAAAAGTTCCTTGAGCCCCGGTGAAACCTTGGCAGATAACTTTAGTGTCTTTATTGATTAAAATAGCCATGACTAGTGTCCTTTAATCGCAGCAACGATTTTCTTAGCTGCATCTGTAAGATCGTCTGCTGGAGTGATATTCAATCCAGACTCTCTTAACATCTTTTTACCCAGTTCTACGTTTGTACCTTCAAGGCGGCAAACAAGTGGAACTTTCAATCCAAGCTCTTTAGAAGCCGCGATCACACCTTCGGCGATGATGTCACATTTCATGATACCACCAAAGATGTTAACCAAGATTCCTTTTACGTTTGGATCTTTAAGAATGATCTTAAACGCTTCAGTTACTTTTTCTTTATTAGCGCCACCGCCAACATCCAAGAAATTCGCTGGCGAAGCGCCGTGAAGCTTGATGATGTCTAGGGTTGCCATCGCAAGACCCGCACCATTCACTAAGCAACCGATGTTTCCATCAAGTTTGATGAACGCTAGATCAAATTTAGAAGCTTCAATTTCTGAAGGCTCTTCTTCGTTCAAATCGCGCATTTCAACGATGTCTGCATGACGATACAAAGAGTTAGAGTCGAAGTTCATTTTAGCGTCTAGGCACAGAACTTCGCCTTCTTTAGTCACCACTAGCGGATTGATTTCGGCAATCGAACAATCAGTCGTGATGAAAGCATTGTAAAGACCGGTGAAGAATTTCACGGCTTTATTGACGATTTCTGGAGCCATGCCGATTTTGAATGCCAATTCGCGAGCTTGGAAAGGCATCAAACCAGTCACTGGATCGATGTCCACTTTCACGATTTTTTCTGGGTGATGTTCTGCCACTTCTTCGATGTCCATGCCACCTTCAGAAGAGGCCATCATCGCGGCACGACCTGTCGCGCGGTCGATCAAACATGCTACGTAGTATTCTTTAGCGATGTTGCAACCTTGTTCGATGAAAACCTTTTGAACAACTTTCCCTTCAGGTCCTGTCTGGTGAGTCACCAAAGTCATACCCAAGATTTGTTTCGTCAACGTGCCTACTTCGTCGATAGATTTAGCAAGCTTTACACCGCCACCTTTACCGCGTCCGCCGGCATGAATTTGGGCCTTAACAACCCAAACAGCTCCGCCCATGTCTTTTGCTGCCGCAACAGCTTCTTCAGGAGAGTGAGCCAATTTACCTTTTAAGGTGGCTACTCCGAATTTTCTCAAGACCTCTTTGGCCTGATACTCATGAATATTCATTTTGAAATACTCCGATTACAATTAGTTTACGTTTTTAAGTGCAGATACAAGTACGCGAACAGCCTCAACGGATTTGTCGAATTCTGCTTTTTCATCAGCATTCATTTTCAAATCGATAATGCCTTCCATGCCTTTGCCACCGATGCGAGCAAGGACGCCCACCATCAATTTATCGTTAACGCCGAATTCGCCGTTAAGTTCAACCGCAACAGGCAATACACGTTTTTGGTCTTTAAGAATTGCCTCAGCCATTTCAACCGCACCCCGTGATGGAGCATAGTAAGCTGAACCTGTTTTAAGGTGTCCGCCGATTTCTGCGCCACCTGTTTTAGTTCTTTGTACGATGGCGGCGATTTTGTCAGCCGGTAAAAGATCTGTAAGAGGAACGCCAGAGACTGAAGCCATACGAACAAGGGGCATCATCGCATCACCGTGGTTACCGATAACAATACCAGTAACGTCTTTAACAGAAACATTCAACGCTTCAGCGATGTTTGCACGGAAGCGAGCGGAATCTAAGCAGCCGCCCATTCCAAGAACGCGTTCACGTGGGAAGCCCAAAAGTTGTTTTGCGTAAACCGCCATAACGTCCATGGGATTACAAACGACGATAACGTATGAGTTTGGAGCGTATTTTTTGATACCATCGCAAACGTCTTTAACGATTTTTGCATTCACGCCAACAAGTTCGTCACGGCTCATGCCTGGCTTACGTGGCATACCTGCAGTGATGATCACGACATCTGAATCTGCGATATCAGCATAGTTGCTAGTACCTTTAACGTTAGTATCAAATTGCTCAACAGCGGCTGCTTGCATAAGATCTAATGACTTACCAATTGCAGCACCTTCGTTGATATCTAGAACTACAACATCACCCAACTCTTTTTGAGCTGCCCAATGAGCCGTTGTTGAACCAACGAAACCCGCACCAATGACAGCAATTTTATTTCTTTTGAAAGCCATGACTTATCTCCTTAAGGCTGCAAAATGAATGGAAAAACTTAAAACTTGCGTAGATGCCACATTCAATATCAAATCAGATATAGAGACAACAATTACCGCTCGGCGCTGAGAGCTTACAAAGCAGAACTGGACGAGACCCTTATGGACGTTATCGCCTTAGAAAATGTCAGTGTGACTTTTGATGGTCAGGCCGTTTTAAAAAATATCGACTTGCGAATTCAGCGTGGGGAATCTTTCGTCATTATTGGGCCCAGTGGCCAGGGTAAAACGACACTTCTAAAAACGTTGTCAGGTTTGATAAGTCCGCAGAATGGCAAAGTAATTATTGAACAACAAGACTGGCTAACGCTTAGCAATAAAGAGCGTTTGCCGTTGCTAAAAAAAATGGGCGTTTTGTTCCAAAGAAATGCTCTTTTTGACTCTCTGACTTGTGTTGAGAATATCTGTTTCCCGTTGCGCGAAACTACAGACCTGGAAGAGATCGAGATCATTAAAAAAGCGGAGCTCTTTTTAGATGCCGTAGGTATCGCCCATGCACGCGATCTTTATCCCGATGAAATCAGTGGCGGGATGCAAAAGCGCTTAGGAATTGCTCGGGCCTTAGCACTCGATCCAGAGATCATCTTTTATGACGATCCGACGGCGGGACTTGATCCCATCACATCAAAAAGAATAATCGAGTTGATTTTGCAATTAAGAGCCAAAAACAAATCGACAGTTTTAGCCGTAACGAATGATATGAATCGAGCTTTTCAAATGGCGGATCGAATCGGCGTCGTCGTTGATGGCGGATTATTGATTACGGGTACTCCGGAAGAAACAAAAAACCACAAAGACCCACGAGTTTATCAATTCATTCGCGGTTTGCTCGAGGGTCCATTGACAACGGCCTAAGGCCCTCTCTAACATACATACGTGATAGAATTTCGGAACCTCGTTAAACGATTCGGCTCTAGAACTGTGCTCAATGGATTGAGTTTAGAAATCCGTGAGGGCGAGATCCTCTTTATTTTGGGGACATCGGGGACGGGAAAATCTGTCTTGCTAAAAAATCTTGTCGGTCTGTTAACCCCGGATGAAGGGGAGATCTGGATTGACGAACAAGAAGTCTCTAAATTCACTGAAGAACAATATCTGTCTATTCGAAAAAAATGCGGAATGGTATTTCAACATCCGGCCCTTTTTGATTCTTTAACTGTCTATGAAAATGTGGCTTTTGGATTGCGGCGTCACTATCAGTTACCTGAAGAGATTATCCACGATAAAGTGATGAAAGCGTTAAAGCTTGTCCATATCGTGGGGGCAGAAAACAAAAGGCCTGCGCAAATTTCATATGGCATGCAGAAACGGGTGAGTTTAGCTCGCACCATTGCACTTGAACCCAAGATTCTTTTATTTGATGAACCGACAACGGGTCTTGATCCAGTTACAACGACTGCGGTGAATCAACTGATTCAAGATCTTTCACGGGAACTAAAAACCACTTCACTAGTGGTCAGTCACGACATGAACTGTGCCTTATCCATTGCCGATCGGATCGTGGTTTTAGATAAGGGCAATATCGTTGCCTTAGGTACTCCAAGCGAACTAAAAAAATCAGATCATCCCCTGGTAAAAGATTTCCTTTCTGAGGTTTTAAACTGATGAGCCTCTATTTTCTGTCTTTTATTGATGAAGTGGGCGCGACGCTTTTATTTTTTAAGAAAATCTTAGGCACGTTAATATTCAAAAAAATCAAGCCTCACGATGTTTTTGAACAAATTTGGCATGTTACTAAGGACAGCTTTTTTACGACGGCCATGGCGGGGTTTTTTGTGGGCGCCATCATGACGGTGCAGTTCGGGATGCAAGTTCAAGAGTTCGGAGCGTTGGGGTATCTGGGGGGGCTAGCTACGAGCGCGACATTTAGGGAAGTCGGTCCATTATTAATAGCGTTCATGCTCAGCGGAAAAGTGGGCGCTTACACCTCGGCTGAATTGGGAACGATGCGCGTGACAGAGCAAATTGATGCCGTTCGCTGCTTGGGCGCAGATCCAATGCAAGAAATTATTGGCCCAAGGTTTATTGGCATTGTGATTTCAAGCTTCTTTCTTTTGGGTGGTGGCTTAATGATGTCCGTCTTCGGTGGAATGCTGATGGGACAAGCTTTTGCGGGGGTTAATTATGAAGAATATCTTCGTCATGTGCCCACGATTGTGAGTCCGGTGTCTATATTAAGTGGATTGGTAAAATGTGGTGCTTTTGCCATCGTGTTGGCAACGGTGTGTACATATAAAGGATATACTGCCAGCGGGGGCGCTAAAGGGGTGGGCCGAGCGGTGGTTTCGACGTCAGTGATCACGATGGTTTGTATCGTCGGCATGGACTGGTTTACTAGCTTTATTGGTGAAATAGTCCTGCAAATGATTCGAGGATACAGATCATGATATCCTTTTTAGCAGATACATTTACGGGTGTTTTTACCCCTCCTTTAAGGATTAAAGAGTTTACGCATCAGCTTTATTTTGTCGCTAATCGCAGTCTTTTTATTATTGCTTTATGTGTTAGTTTTGCTGCGGTCGTCACGATCTTAGAATCTTCTTTTCATATGAAAATGGTGATTCAAAACGATTCGATGGTGCCAGGATTTGCGGCCGTACTTATATTACGAGAACTTGGCGCTTTGGTGACAGCTCTTCTTTTGTGTTCACGCGTGGGTGCTGGATATGCCTCCGAAGTAGGAACGATGCAAATTACCGAACAGGTCGATGCACTAAAAATGTTGGGGATTGATCCCATTAACTATTTAGTGGTTCCGCGCTTATTAGCCTGTATTGTTGGGGGCGTTCTATTAACGGTCATCGCGAATGTAACCTGTATCATTGCGGCAATGATGGTGAGCCAAAGTTACCTTGGTTACACGCCCGGAGTTTTCATCGCTTCCATGCATCGTTTTGTACAGATGAAAGATCTGTTTTTTGCGATGATTAAAGGTGCTTGTTTCGGGGCGGTGATCCCCTTAGTGGCTTGTTATTTTGGATTTCGATGTCAGCAAGGAGCCGAGGGAGTGGGGCGAGTTACCACAAACACGGTGGTCGTGGCATCGATTGCAATTATTGTGATTGATTTTGTTTTATCCTACACTTTTACTCATCTGTATTAGGAGAGCCTATGAAAGTTGAAACCAAGGTTGGTTTGCTGGCATTTGTGTCGGCCATGATGGTCGTTTTTTTCGCATATTTAATGGGCTTTATTTCTCCCTTTTCAAACGCTCGAGAATTAAATGTCATGTACAACTATGCCGGCGGGATTGAAGAGGGTTCTCCGGTACGAGTTATGGGGATTAAAGTAGGCAAAGTGAAATCCATCACTTTTGATCCAGGTTATCGTGCTGAAAACGGTGAAGAGGTCAAACTTCGTCTTACAATCACCATTGATAAAAAAGCCTGGACCAGTGTCCGCAAAGATTCCAAATTTTTCATCAACTTAGCCGGCGTGATCGGGGAAAAGTTTCTGGAAATCTCGCCGGGGACCATGGAAGCTGGGGAATTATCTTCCGGAGCCTATGTTCGCGGGGAAGATCCCCCACGAATTGATCAATTAATATCTCAAGGATATGGTTTGGCCGGAAAACTATTAGAATTGGTAGAGAAAAATGAAGGCTCCGTGTCGAATACAATCCAACAAATAGATCGGTTGATGACAAATTTTAATAAAACGCTGGCTCTTCTGGATAAAACGTCAAAAAATAAAGAAGTGTCTCGATTGTTGGATAACGCCATTAAAATCAGTGATGACGTGGCTTATTTGACACACAATCTGCGATCAAAAAAAGCGGAAGAGACATACGACTTGGTTCATAAGCTGTTGTTCCGCTTAGAGCCACTTGATGGTCCTGTAATTAAAAAGTTTTTCCAAGAAGAGGGTGTAAGAGCCCGTATCTTCTAATTGGCCGGGGAGGTTCATGATGAAACAGATTTCTTTGCTATGTGTGAGCGCCGCACTTCTATTTGTGGTTCAAGGGCACGCTGCAAACTCAACCTTGAATCTGCGCTCAGATTCAAAAACAATCACGAACAAAGCTCGCTCTATCGAAAAAGAGTACAGCCGTGATATGCGCAATAGCGCTAACAACGAACATCAAGGCGCTTTGATTATAGACGAGGGCCATGGTTCTGTGCCGGAAGATGATATGCCAGCGGTGGAAGAAGTGTCCGAGATTCAAAGTATTCCGGGTGAAGGAAATAGTTACTATAGCGCGCCGATGGCGAGCAGCTTTCAGTACGATACCAATTTAAAGATGCGTGAAGATCGTCGTGCTGGTGCCGGAATGATGGTGGGCGGAGCGAGTGGTTTGGTGGGTGCTATGTTGGAGCTCAATTTTGAGGATCAAGATGGTGTGATCGCCGCTTTTGGAACAGGTCCAGGATATAATACGATCCAGCTTGGATGGAAACACTCGTTTGAAGGTTATTATTTAACTCCTTACACCACCGCGAGCTACTCTCGCTGGTATAATTCTCGAGGTCGTACAACGGATTATAGCGAATCAAGCATTCTGGACCGTGTTTTGACCGATGCAGAGAAAAAAGAAGGCCAGTTTGGCACAGATTTTGTGAACGGATCCCTGGGGTTGCAATACAACCAACTCAGTGGGGATTTTGCTGGATTCTCCGTTTTCGGAGAGTTGACCGCAATGTATGAAGTTAAAAGAACCATGCTATTACCGACAGGCTCTATCGGGGCACTTTATTATTTCTAGTTACTGAGCGAAAAAATATAATTTGAAAATACAGAAGGCTGGGAGAAATCTTGGCCTTTTTTTATTTCATTTTTCGGATGTTGTATCGGCCTGAAACCCGCACGGGGAGCCGCTTTGACAATAAAAAAACCCCAGAGTTGCCTCTGGGGTTTCAAGAACTAATTTAGTTCCTAAAAATTACTTTTTAGAAGCTTTTTTAGTCGCTTTTTTAGTAGCTTTTTTTGCTACTTTTTTAGTTGCTTTCTTAGTAGCTTTTTTAGCTGCTTTCTTTTTTGCCATGTGCTCCTCCTAGGATGCAAACGTTGTTGTTGTTTCTCTAACTTAAAAAACTTTACTTAAGTTAAGTCTTCCCAATTCAACCAGCCACGTCAACAAAAAATTTACCTTGCATATTTTTTGCGAGCATTCGACCTCGCGGAGGTGACCTTTGTTGATTGTTTTCTTAGTTTCGATGCTCGGACATACGCTCGCACATCGAATTCTTGCACAGATGGCGCGTGATTTTGCGTTCTCTCCGCAACTTCTGCGCCATTTGCACGTGATCAACCTCTTCATCATCGCTTTTTTTGCGATTGTAAGTCGCTCAACCCTCGCGCTCTGGCTTTTCATCGGCATTCTTTTAATAACTTTAAAGTTTTTTCCCGTGGTTTTGCGTATTTTCCTGCTGAAAAGACTGCGTGATGTCCTTGTACCACTTCTTGATGCCGTCATTCTAGGATTGCAAACAGGCAAATCTTTCCGTTCATCACTTCATTCTGCCATCGAACTTCAGAGTGGTTGGGTCCGCCATCAGTTGATGGAAATATATGATTCGTTGGTGATGTCGGAAAATGTCATCGCCATGAAATCCGCGCTGCTTGCGGATTTGCAAAGAGAACTCGCGGAAATTGATCGCTCGAAAAGTCGCTGCTTAGATCAGCTGCGCGCACTTCGCAAAGACATCAAGATGCTCCAGGATTTTCGACGTAGGTCTGGACAGGTGACCCAGCAATTGAAGATGCAGGCGATAATTGTCACCGCTCTTTTTGTGGCGCTTCTTTTGTTTGTAATTAAGCAATTCGGTTTCCAAGAACATCGAAAATTAATTTTTGGCGCCGCAATGACGTTTATTTTGGGGCTCGTTTGGATTTTTTTGATGGGAAGGAGAATAAAATGGAAGGTGTAGCGCCGCCAATTGTACTTTTGATGTCGGTAAAACGCTCCGTTGAAAAAGGGGAATCGGTAAAACAGGGAATTTTAAATTATGTTCGAAAAGAATCCGGTGATTTTCCTCATTTAGTGACGCAGTGGCTATCGATTTTGCAACAGGGACAGGATTCCCGCGCATGTTTGCAGGGGTGTTCGTCGATTTATCGAAGGTCCCTGCTGCAAATATTGGAGCGTGGATTAAAGGGAGAGCCCATTTATAATCTATTAAACCAAATGGAGGAGGAAATTATTCTAGCCTGCAATGAAGAGATATCTTCCAGGATTGCGAGATTGCCCTTCCAAATGATGGTCCCTCTGCTTTTATTCCAATTTCCGGCCTTTCTGGCCCTCCTTTTTGGGCCTCTGTTGAAAAATTTTTTTCACTCTTTGGGATCCGGATGATAGAGTCCCCATAGTTGGAGGATAAGCTGTGGCTCAAAAAGAGAAAAAGCAGTTAGCGCTCGAAAAATTGGTGGACGAGTTGATGAAAGATGAACCTCGTCGCCAAACCGTAAAGCAGCTTACGCAAGAGCTTGGCATGGCTTATTCCGTGGACCCTCTTACGCAAATGAATACAGTTTTGCAGTCCATGAACTCGGTTTATCTTCAATCCAACAGAAGAAAAGACCTAGAAAGTTAGAAAACCATGTCCCACATTTATAATTCGATCCTAGAAACCATCGGCGACACCCCGATGGTCGCGTTGCAACACATTGGCAAAGAAACTAAACATAAATTCTTCGCAAAAGTGGAATATTTTAATCCAGGGGGAAGCATTAAGGATCGCGTGGCTGTTGCGATGATCGAAGAGGCCGAAAAACGCGGTGATTTGAAGCCGGGCGGCACGATTGTTGAGGCAACCTCGGGCAATACAGGTGTTGGCTTAGGGTTGGTGGCTGCGGTCAAAGGATACAAGTGTATTTTCGTGATGCCGCAAAAAATGAGCGATGAAAAAAGAGCTATTTTAAAAGCTTACGGGGCCCAAGTTGTTATCACGCCGATGGTGGAGCCGGATCATCCTATGAGTCATTATTCCGTCGCTAAAAAAATTGCGGCGGAAACTCCGGGCGCTTTTTTAGTCAATCAATTCCATAATAATGACAACCCCACGCGCCATTATCAATCAACTGGACCAGAGATGTGGAACCAGATGGACGGAAAAATCGACATGCTTGTCGGTGGTGCCGGAACGGGGGGAACTCTTTCTGGATGCGCTAAGTATTTAAAAGAAAAAAACCCAGCGGTAAAAGTATTCTGTGCAGACCCTGTCGGCAGCATTCTTTTTGACCTTTTCTATAGTAAAAAAATCGTAGATCCACCGGGATCGTATATGGTGGAAGGCATCGGCGAAGACATGCTTCCGGATAACGTCCATCTTGATATTTATGATGGCTTTGTCCGCGTTAATGACCAAGAGGCTTTTGCGATGACTCGTCGGTTGGTAGCAGAAGAAGGTCTTTTAGTAGGTCCTTCAAGTGGAGCTGCTTTAGTAGGAGCGATGAAGGCGGCAGAAAAGTTCGATAAACCGATGAATATTGTCGTGATTCTTCCCGACAGCGGTCGTCAGTATTTAAGCAAAGCCTTTAATGATCAATGGATGGTCGACAACAAACTTCTTAAGGCGGATGACGTTAAAAATGCCTTCAATCGGGTAATCACTGCGGAAGAAGCCATCCAAAACCTTTCGAAAAATAGGAATTGATATGAAAAAAGTGACTGAAAATCTTGGTTTTTCTACTCGCGCAATTCATGCAGGGCAATCCCCAGACCCTACAACAGGCGCGATTATGACTCCGCTTTATTTGACATCGACATTTGTTCAAGAATCACCGGGCGTTCATAAAGGTTGGGAATACTCTCGCACCCATAATCCTACTCGTCGCGCGTACGAAGACTGCTTGGCGAGCCTTGAAAGCGGTAAGTATGGATTTGCCTTCGCTTCGGGTTGTGCGGCAACGGCGACCATCCTGCACCTTTTAAAAGGTGGGGATCATGTTATCGCCATGGATGATATGTACGGCGGAACTTTCCGCTTATTTGATAAAGTTTTAAAGCATGACGGTATTGATTTTACATTTGCCGACCTGACTAAGTTTGAAAACTTTGAAAAGGCGATCAAACCTAACACCAAGCTTGTCTGGTTAGAAACGCCGACCAATCCGACATTAAAATTAGTGGATATTAAGAAGATAGCGGCCGTGGCGAAATCTAAAGGCATTCTGGTCGCGGTCGATAATACTTTTATGAGCCCTTATTTCCAACGCCCTTTAGAGTTGGGTGCGGATATCGTGGTTCACTCCGCCACTAAATACATCGGTGGTCATAGTGATATCGTGGGGGGTATCGCGGTGACTTCAAGTGATGCGATTGCTGAAAGATTGGCTTTCTTAAGCAACTCTATGGGTACGACTTTGGGGGCGTTTGACTCTTTCATGTATCTAAGAAGTCTTAAAACTTTGCCGTTACGTATGAAAGCTCATCAAGAAAATGCGATGGCGATCGCGAAATTCTTAGAAACTCATCCTAAAGTGGAAAAAGTAATTTATCCGGGTCTTTCAAGCCATCCTCAGCATGTTCTAGCAAAAGAACAAATGCATGGTTTTGGCGGAATGATTACTTTTTATATTAAGGGCGGATTGGAATCGGCCCGTAAGTTCCTAGAAAATGTGAATGTTTTCTCTTTGGCAGAGAGCTTAGGGGGTGTTGAAAGCCTTATTGAGCATCCGGCGATCATGACGCATGCCTCCGTGCCGCCTGAAAACCGCAAGGCTTTGGGCATTGACGATTCTTTGATTCGTCTTTCGGTAGGGGTTGAGGACCTTCAAGACTTACTTAACGATCTAAAAACTGCTTTTGATAAAGCCTAATTGTTGACATCGTGGGGACCAAAAGTTAAACCTTGGTCTCTTCAAAGCAAGACATGGCTTGGTAGCTCAGTTGGTAGAGCAGAGGACTGAAAATCCTTGTGTCGGCGGTTCAATTCCGTCTCAAGCCACCATTTTTAGCGCCCGTTGGCGGTAAACTTGTACAAAAAAACCGCCCCTTCAGGCGGTTTTTTTATTTAATAAGCCTTCGCTTCCATACAATCTAAGAAATGTCGTTTTTCATTTAACGTACACTCGACACTTTTATTTGGAACATTTCTCCAGTTTTTTAGATTGTAAGCAAACATCTCTATCGGAACATCTGGACTTGGTTTTACTTCTTCTCGGACTCCAAAAATACTAGCGAATTGCAGGCCTTTTAAAGTGTAAGGACTGATTTTAAACGCCTTATCGGGTGAAAAATCTTTGAAAAACAACGCCCGTCCAATTCCAAATTCACAATACTTCTTATTGGGTAATTGCGCGCAAATTGAATTAAACGGATAAGTCGGGTCATAGTTCTGAAATGCCCAATGAAATCCCCAGCCGTCTTCGATATAGGGTTGGTATATTTCATGTTCAGGACCCTTGTAGAAATCAAAAGCCAGTAATCTCAATGCTAAAGCCATTCCTAGGGAAACCCCTTGAACAGGAGTTCCAATTCTTACTACTTTGGAGGCTGATTGGCTATCTAAGTTATGACTGACTTTATTAATGTCGTTAGAGAAAGCGACAAAATAATATCCCTCTTCGCAGAAAGTTTTTTTATGAAGGTCTGCGATGTTACCGCAAGCTTCTTTAAATGTTTTGCCTTTAATGGCCTGATAAGCGGCCTCGTGAAACACGACCTCAGCGTACTTGGTACCAGCAGTTTGTTTAAATGCGTTCAAATTTATTTGCCCAGGATCGGGTTGCTTCTGATTTAAAGTCATCACGAAATACCCGATAGAGCTGACAAAAATACCGATTAAAAGACCTTTGATAAAACTCATGTTGAAGCCTCTTTACCTGCTGTTAAGTTCACCCATGTTTCGGTGGATTGTTTGTCTTTAGTGTACTTATTAATGATGGCATAAAAGAGGGTGGCGATAAAGAGCGCCGTTAATGTTGCAAGCCTAAACTGAATCAGCCTTAAACAATGATCTATAATAGCAATGCCTGCTCCAAAAAGAATTTGTGCCTTTAAACGATTCGGAGACGTTTTCGGATCTGAAATCATGAAAAATACAAAAAGCTGGGTCCCGGGACTTAGCAAAGTGTAAAGAGATCTATTCACCGCGAACATTTTAAAAGCCATTCCGATCGTAAAGAATGTGGCTAAATAAGAGACTGACACAAAAAATCTGTTGGCCGACCAAACTAAAAGAAGTCCCATTGCAAAAATAGTTCCGCCAACCCAAAGTTCACCCCCCCATCGCAAGCCGCCGACCGGTGAAACCATATTTGGCATGGCGAGGGCTATGATAACTATCGCAAAGTTATTGGGATTAAAAATATGACGTCCATCAATGCGGATGTAGTATTTCGAAGCAATGGTTAGAAAAGCAATGGTCGCCATAACCAGGGGATATTGTGTATCCACCAGTAGAAAAGCTCCAATACTTGAAACCATGCCGCTGGTAGGTACGGCAATCTGATGTTTGTAAAGATAAACAAAGATGAACTCTAATGTCGAAAACAACACCAAGCAGAATAGAAACTGCTGAGGCGTGCGCCCAAAAGACATGGTGCTCAAAGCAAACCATATAAAGAAAACCGCAAACAGCAAGAAATGTAAGCGGGGGTCACGGTAAGAAGGGTAGATGAAACCTTTTTTTGTCATCATGGCTCGACAATCCTTTGATACTTATTGGTTTGCAAATCAGTTATAGTTGTTTGATTTCCAGAAGGCCATTCTATCATAAGGCTTGTTGGCTTCTGCCGTCCCATCCCGAATACGGCACGGGGATCGTGTTGGGCGGCATAACCATTCATGGAATAATAGATTTTGCGCATCACTGTTCCGTCTTCTAACGTCAGAATCAGTTTTGCACCCAAAGCTTGCCATTGGCTTTTTGTAGCCTCTAGCTCAAAGCCAATCCAGTTGTAATTTCCAGAGCTTTGATTGTGATAGAAGTAAGCTTTTTGCTTTTGATTGGCGACGACCAAATCTATCAAACCGTCATTGTCAGAATCGATACGCGCAATTCCTCGACCGTCACGCTTATCGACATCAAAGTTTAGCGCCTTAGAATAGTCGCGATAGTGACCTTTTCCATTGTTAATGAATAAACAGTCTTGTTCATGACCAGACATATTCAAGTTACGCATGTCGGGCCAATGTTTTGGGGTTCCCACCAACGGACGAGCTGAATTCATAGTTGTTTGGAAAACGAACCACCAGTTTTTTGTGCTGTCACCAGAAACGAAACCGTTGGCGACTAAAAGATCTGGGTCGCCATCGTTTTCAATATCAAGACTTGCGCCACCCCAGGCCCAACCACAGCGGTTGACACCCATGTCACGGGCACTGTTGAAGTACATTTTGTTTTTCGGATCCCAGGTCCAAATTTTGTTTCCGTCGGTTACATAGCCAGTTTTAAAAACGTGTGACACATAAATGGAAGGATACGGCGAATTGTTTTCATAATACGCCTCGGCCGCCATACCGCTTTGCGATTGAGATTTGCTTTTTAAATAAGACACGTCTTTGTATTCATAGTTGTCTTGCTGCTCAAAGATGTGGTCTTCATTAAAATCAGTGGCCATCCATAAGTCTAACTTATTGCCACGGTTCCATAAATCGACGACCGCAAAAGCGTGCGCAAAAAAGTTTCGGCCAAAGTTTAATTTCTCGGTCACGTCTTCAAACTCACAATTGCCTTTTCCTTCAAAAAGACGCATTTCACTGCCGTTGCGGGCAGAAACAAGGCTTTCGGGAACATTTAAGTGACCAAAACCATTGACGATAATATCAAGATTTCCGTCGCGATTAAAGTCGAATACATTTACGGCGGTGGAAAGCTGGGCGTCCTTACTAAATGTAAGGACGACCTTATCGCGAAACTTTCCGTATTTATCCATTTTCATGATTTTGTTCTGAGTATGCGCCGTAATTAAGACTTCCATCTTTTTGTCGTTATCGCAGTCAAAAAAGACTCCACGAGCTGCAGTGACAAGACTTGAAAGATTGTAGTCGGCGGCTTTATCAACAAACTTATTGTTGCCCTGATTAATAAAGAACTTGGAAGCCGAGCCGATCTGTGTGGACGTTAGGAATACATCATATAAACCATCGTTATTGATATCCACGACTGCTACTGATGCAGAAATGGATTCTAGCCAGCGTCCCAAGTGTGTTACGTGAGGAAGATGGCGAAAAAGACTGTAAAGTTCATCCGCATGAGTGAAATTCAAACCACTCTCGTCACTAATATCTACCAACTTTACTTCGGTCGGAGGTAATTCGCCTTCCAAATATTCTTCGACCGGGAAGAAGATTGCTACTATACACCCTGCTAACAGCGTGAAGAAGGTGATTTTTAAAAGCAACGGAATAAGTCTCACTGGTGGCTCCGCATAAATCGCATTAGTTTAAACTCTGTTTAAGAAATTGTGTTGCTACACCACACACAAATCAAGGTCGATCTGCGGCGAAAGACGCGTCTCGTTTTGAGCCTGGTCGAGACTCTATTGACCTTATAAACAGAGCTGTTTTACAATAGGGGTATGAAACGAATTTATACGTATTTCATTTTAAGTCTCGCCCTTACCTTGCCGGTGATCGCGGCGGACTATTATGTTCTCGGGGCGAGCGGATCAGGGTCCGAATTTTTAATCATTGATGAGCACGCGAACTGTCATGGCGTTTCGAACGCAGGTGCGAGCGTGTATTTCATCCCGACACGTTCGTCAGCCGAATGGTCTTCTTTTGTTGCTAAGCCTCCGCCAAATGTTACGGTGCTTGCTTGCTGCGCCAAGGCTTGTTAGTTTTTTTTATTATTCTTCCCTTAGCCGGCATAGGGGCTGAAAAGCTTGCGCCTTTTAAGCCTCGCGGCGCCAAAGAGCTTGAAAATCTTCCAGCTAAAACAAGTAAAGACGAAGGCGTTTTTTTAGTTTCAGAGATGTTTGATCTTTTTGCGACTGAAGTGGAATGGAAATATAAAAATCCAGAACTTACCGCGCTCTTTAAAAAGGCGAAGCCTGCCTGTATGATACCCATATCCAAATATCCGCCGTCTTATTTTGCCGAAGACGCCAAGATCGTCTACGTTGATCGGGATTTTAAAAAAGGCACGGGAAGAACGGTCGCGGCGTGTGCCAATTATGTTCAGCAAAGCTTGAAAAATAGCGGAGTTGCGGACAAATTCGAAGGCAAAATACGCACAACACTTTCCATCGAAGATCTTATGGCATTTCAGCAAAATCAAGACTTTATGAAAATGCTCAAAGAACAATATCCTAATAATATTTTTGGTAAATACAGCTTTTCAACTTTGGCTGCGGGGAAAACTCTTGCTGCGGGAGAATCTCCCGTCGCTATTCAAATGGGTGCTCCCGCGCCAGGGGCCACAGCTCCAGTTCCTTCTTTGACTGATGAGAAGCCATCAAATAAAAATCCACTCATCGCTTTCTCTCTTGGAACAGCGTTGGCGCTGATCTTTGGCGTGATTTATGTTGTCCGTTCTAAAAGACAAACGCCGAGCAGATGATCTTGTTGATCTTCAACGAAAAGATGACCTCGGGTGACCCCCTGAACCCGGTACAAGAAAGAGCACATATCTTCTTTTTTTTCTAAAAATACCAGATGAGCCGATCGGTTTTTGAGGTCGGCAGAAGCCTTGAAAAGGGCCTCTTTGCATACAAAGAGGCTTAGAAGCTTTTTCTCCCAAGTAAGGCCTGAAGTATTGGAGTCGACAAAGAGTCGTTCCTGCTGTGGCAAGCGTCCATACAAAACATCAAATGGAAAATCGGTGGAGGTGGGGAAAATCTCCAAATCGCATCCGACCGAGTATCTCTGATCGGTATTGAGGACAGCTAAGAAGACATTGTCTTTATGACTAAGAGAAAAATCCCCGGGCATCCAAATATAAGGTTGGCCCGATTCTGTGTAGGTAACGTTTCTATTAGAAATATTAAGTCGCTTAAGAATTAAGGCGTTTCTTTCTTCCTGGGAAAGACGTTGGGGGCCAGAAACTTTTAAAAGAATTTTAACTGGCATAGGCATGCTTATCATATTTAGAAATATGGCAAATAAAGCTTTTCTTCACAATGGTCTTCATATCTAATTTTCTTCGTGAACGATAAAAACTCTTCTAAATCGACCATTAACATCCAGCTTTTCGTCGTTATTGCGATGATTGGCATGTGTTTGGTTCATTGTCGATTCTTTATGGCCTTTTATAAGCCTTATGATCAATTACCCTTTCAAATGCCCCGAGAATCTATCAATTATATCAGTCTCTTGGGATTGATTTCAATGTGCTTCCCAATGGCCGCGGGTGAATTTTTGCGCGTGCGTCTGTCGGCACCGATCCGCTTTAAACAGTGGAGTGGGATAGATCAACTGCTCTCGGTCAAACTATTGCTTTTATTGGCGCTGATGGATTCGGTGAAAAATCTTTTGTCCGTCGGATTTTATAACGTGATTCGCTGGGATATTTTGCCCTTTATAGCAGCGAGCATACTACTGATGATGAAGACGCTTAAGTGGGGAAAGCGGGTTTTACTAATTCCGGTGGTCGTTTTTGTTTTACAGGTCATCGTAGAGGTCTCAAAGCCTTTACTTTATGATTTTGTCATATCAACTCCGACGAGAGTTGCCGAATTTTCAAGTTCGACGTTGTCTTCTTGGGTCATGCTGATTTCGTTAGTGTTAGTAATTTCGATTCTTCATTACCTAATTAAAGATTTGCCCGGTAAAATTCAGTTTGTAGTATTTACGGTTTTAGCGTTTTTGTTTTCATTCTTACATATAAATTACTGGTCGACGGTTCCGACTTACGGCGCGTCCATTTATAACGTGCCGTTCTTGGCATTAACATCGATGGCGGCGACGGGTGGGCACATTTGGCCACTGATTCCATGGCTGTGGCTTCCTGTATTTGGTTTTTTAGTTCGTCACTTGGTTGAAGAAAACCAAAGTGAAAAATCAGGAACAAAAATAAAATATTTTTTGGATATTGTTTTGGTGGCGTACTTTGTTTTCTATTTTACAAGTCTTTACCCTGATTATTACGCGAAGTTCGACGCGCGATACTTGTTTTCATCCCGAATTTTTGCGGCAAGAATATGTGATATTTTTGGTCTGATATCAGTGTATTGGATTTTAAGACGCCTCTGCGAGTTGGGGGCCTCGTGGGTGAGTTTGCCTCATTTGCTTTTGCGCTTGGTGAGCTCGGGTGCAATCATATTTTATGTCATCCATTATCTTATCGCCTATTGGACAGTCCACACGTGGGCGCTTCTAATTAAGGATGCGATGCTTTCGTACTGGGTGTATGCAGGGTTTGTCGGCTTCGTGTCAGTGGGATTGTCTTCGCTGCTAGTGGCGCTTTACCAAGGTAAAGTCCTTTTCTTTGTAAAAAAAGTATAGTGTAATTTCCCCTATGAAAAACGTCGCGATCACCGGCATGGGATGCATTTTTTCGCATTCCCCAAATACGGAACAATTCTGGGTCAATATTCTGTCGGGAAAAAGCTTCAGGGAAAAAGTGCCACTTTCTCGGTGGAACCCGCAAGGAACCGAAGACGATAATAAAAAATATTTCGTACAGTATGAAGCCGCAGTGGTTGATGACTCCCTTATTTCTGAACTTCGGAAAAAATGGAATATTGACAAAGATGCCACACGTCTTGAGGTGATGGTGGAATCAGCGGCCCGTGAAGCTATTGGATATAAAGGCGCGCCTTCCGGCAGAGGTGGACTTGTCTTAGGTATGATGAATCCTGATGATGAATTCAATCTAAGCCTAGGGCAAAGATTTGACGTAGAATTTATAAAAAAGGCCGGAGGAAATTCGCGGCAGTCTCAAGAGTTTTTAGATTTCGAGGATTCAATTCGGAAAAAATATAAGAAGGAATATGACTTCGCCGATCGCTATGGCAGCCATCTTATCTTGGATCGAATTCAAAACAGACTGGGCCTTTCAGAGGACTCTATTATTGTTGATGCTGCTTGTGCCTCGTCGATAGCGGCGATGGATATCGCAATGACGATGATTCGTTCTGATCAGTGGGATTACGCTTTGGTTGGCGGCGCGGAAACAAATCTGTCTCAAGGCTCATTCAAAGCTTTTGATGTCGTAGGTGCCTTGTCCAAGAAAGGATGCAAGCCATTTGATCGCGAAAGTGATGGCTTGTTGCAGGGTGAGGGCTGCGGATTACTTCTCATTCAAAAAATAAAAGACGGCGAGAAAAGTTCGGTTTTCATTTCGTCAGTGGGCGGTGCTAGTGATGGCCGCACCACCAGTCTTTTTCAGCCCAATGTCGAAGGACAGACACTGGCTTATCGACGGGCTCATAAGCAATTGAACTTCCAGCTGGACTATTTAGAGGCTCACGGCACGGGAACGGTGGTCGGTGATCAGACAGAGGTTTCTTCGATCGTTGATTTTTTCAAGGGACAAAAAATTCCAACGTCTTCTACCAAATTTCAGTTCGGGCATACTAAGGCGGCGGCTGGGGCTGCCGGCTTGATCAAGGCAATTAAGATGCTTGAGCAGCAAAAGATCCCTCAGGTTAAGTACCTGAACAATCCGATTACGGATCAGCTGCTTTTAAAACTGGAAGAAAGAAATGTTTCTGGAGAGATCAATAGTGTAGGGGTTTCGTCTTTCGGTTTTGGTGGAAGCAGCTTTCATTGCGTAGTTTCCAAAAATCCCCAGGCTGAAAAAGCAGAGCCTGCTAATAACGTCGTCATGCTCTCTAAAGTCGGCTTAAGCAGAGCCGACTTTTCGATCGACAAGTTTTTGGAAACCAATACGTTCTATAAAATCCCACCCAACAGTCGATCTAATATCGATGCCATGCAGATCTTAGGTTTGGCGGCCACTCTTGAAGCCTTCTCAGATATGAACCGGGACTTAAGCGTGTGGCCTTTTGAAGATACTGCCGTCATTTCCACAAGCACCTTAGGGCTAGAAGTTTCAGAACTGATGGCAAAAAAGCTCAAGCTAGAGTCTTACATTAAATACTTTGAATCGCACCCCGGATCTCGATCTGCAGAAATTTTGAACGACCTTAAAAAAGATCTAGAAAAAATTGGGATGAATGAGGATTTCGCCACAGGCGTTTTAAATAACGTTATTGCCGGTCGGGTTTGCCATGCATTCGATATGCGGGGGATTAGTTACAATATCGAAGCAGGCCCTCGATCGCTAAGTGTAGCGCGAAACCTGCTTTTTCATAAAATTGCGTTCGGAGAAAATCCTTTGGGTGTACTTATCCATGTCTTAGAAAAGGGCGCGGGACCGGATCTCACTCGCGAGGGAGTTGAAGTAGAAATCTATGCCCAGGAACAATTGGCCAATAAGCTATTCTTAAAACCAAAGCTTGAAGTGGGCGTGCGATGAAAGAAATTTTCTTCAAGGAAGTGACCGCACAATTAAGTCCGAAAGCCGCATATATCTTTCCCGGTCAAGGCTCTTTTGATGTTAACGAATCCAGAAATCTTTATAACAAGTCGGTGAGATTTAAAGAATGGGTGCGAAAAGCCGACGAGCTTTCAAAAAAATTTAAATTCCCATCTCCCCTTGCCTATTTGACTCAAAAACAAAAAAAAGAAGACGCCGCCTATCTTTCGTCGGAAGAAGCTTTTCAAGTGAATCTTTTGCAGTTGACTCAACAGTGCTATCTTTATGAGGAGTTTTGTCGAAAGCTGACTTTGCCCAATATTGTAACTGCGCATAGCTTCGGCGAATACGCGGCTTTTTATGCCAGTGGAATTCTTAATTTTGAAACTGTCTATCACATCGTGGGACTCAGAGAGCAGGCAAGCCCGGCACCAGGAACTTTGGGTGGTTTGGTAGTTCTTTCAAGCGGGACGGATGAGTTCCGCGCGCTTGCGATTAGCAAAGATCAGCAAATAGCCAATATAAATTCTAAAAAACAAATTACAGTTGCTGTCGCAAAAACAAACATCAAATCTTTTTTGCGGGATTTGCGTGCCAATAAAATTGCCGCTACTGAACTTAGGCGCGTGGGGCGTCCTTATCATTCAACCCTGATGAGCCCGTCTGAAAAATCATTTAAAGAAAGTGTTTTAAAAATTGATTTTGAGATTTCGCCGGTCAAAATACCCCTGCTTTCTTCTGTAAATCAAAAAATTTACGAAAAAGAATATGTTTTTGAACGCGCAGAATTGATTTGCGTTATTTGTGAGCAGCTTTTAAGGCCAGTGCTTTTTCTTAAGCAGATAGATTCATTATTAAGCTATGGAGTCACCGGGGCGGTGGAGATGGGAAGCAGCTCCGTTGTATCACCGTTCGTTAAATCTGTTTCTAATGGCGCGATTCAGTCTTTTTCTGCTCGTGATTATGAAGTCAAAGAAGAAGAAGCAGGAGCTGTCAGTCAATTTAAAATTAAGGACCATAAAGTCTTTAAAATGGTTGGCGATTTTATTAGTCAGATCACGGGCTACAGCATTGAAGAAATTCGTTTGGAACAAAGACTTGAGGAAGATCTGCGGATTGATTCGATCAAAAAAGCAGAGATTTTATTTCGATCTTTTAAAGAACGAAATGTCGATATCGGCGCTAATCTAGAAATTGCCAAACTAAAAAGAGTTGGCGACATCGTGCAACTTTTAGAGGGCATGAAGCAAAGAGATGCTTCGCTGACAGACCAAGAAGTTCACTTTGAATTAAAAAAAGGCTCTTGGGTTCAGGTCCCGCATCCAATCTTAGGCCCCATTGGTGAAGAGCCCGCACTTCAAACTTTGCTTGATGGTGATGATTTTGCACTAAAGCAGTTCGCCACAGATAAATATTTGATGAGTTTGAAGACGTTAAGCAAAAACGACCTTGGCGAAAAAGAAATTGTCGAAAAATTAAATAATATCTATTCAAGCCTAGCGCAGATTCGCGAGCGAGGTGGAAATTTCTATTTTATTTTATCGGGTCAAGAAAGTCGTTGGTTTAATGCAGTTAAGGCGTTCCTTAAATGCATTGCCCTTGAATTTGGTACGATGGCTTTTAAGGCGGTCGATGTTGATAGCTCCTCTGAATTCGAAAAAGCGGCCTATCAAGAATTCTTCGAACACTCTTTAAAAGAAATTCGTTATCGAGGGGGCCGTCGTGAATCTTTAGCCCTGACCGCGTTGCAACCAGAAGACTTTGATTTAGGTCATATGCCTCGACATGTGTTTTCGATTGGTGGTTCTAAGGGCATTCTAAAAACCTTTTTTGAGGGCTCTTCATTTCCGGACACTCACCTAACAATTGTGGGGCGATCAAATTATCAACCGACAAAAGTGAATTGGAAGTCAGTCACATATCTTCAAGTGGATGCAGAAAATCCATCCTCATTATTAGCGGCCCTAAAAAAAGCCGAGTCTAATTTTGGTGAGATTGATTTGATTTTTGATGCCAGCGGACGGGAATACAGCCAGCTTTTTGAAAGAAAAGAGGCTAAAGAAATTATTGAAGAGATTCGAAGTAAAAACCTTTCCGTGGAGGGCATGAGTAGGTATTTCAGTTCAAGATCTCTTAAGCCAACAATCTATAAGCTGAATTCAATTTCCGCTTCACATGGAAATATGGGCCAATCTATTTACGCCTTTAGTAACGAGTGGGCGTGCTGGGATGATAATATAACGCCGATATATCTTCCTCCGACGGACCAGGTGGGCATGACCGAAGACCCGATGGTATTACGTTCCGTAAAAATGTTGGGCCTAAAACTTCTAAGTGCCGATCATATTGTAGAGCTGTTTAAACGATTAATGCTGACAAGACCCAAATCCGTTTACCTGATGTCGGATCAAAATCAGCTTATGACTGGATTTCAGGGTCAGCCCAATCCGCATGCATTTATGAGTATCGGACGTCGTCGGGATTCGGATTTACACTTTTATCAAACGCTGGATCTAGCAAAGCAGAATTTCCTAAATGACCACAAGATTTCAGGGCAAAGAATTGCGCCAGCCAGTCTGTTTTTCGCTGAATTGGTCGTCGCCTATAAAAGCTATTTTCAGGCGTTTCCAAATTTAGAATCCTACGATCTAAAAAATCTTATCACTCTTGAGGTGGGCCCTGTTGAAGTTCGCACGGTCTGTGAATTTCCAAAAGAGGGGGTTTTACGGATCAAAGTACAATCACAGCTTGAAAATTTCGAGACTGTCAGCGGCTCTTTGATTCAACACACTCCTTTAGGGTTTCATTCAGGCTTAAACTTACAAAATGAACTTGAGATTGGGGATTTTTATAGTGATAAGTTTTTAGAGCTTTCGGGAATGTTCGTAAATTTAGAATGGGTTCGTGTAGATTCCCAAGGTCGATTGGTCGGCAAACTTAAAAAATATCAAAAGCCAGCCCACTTGGATGAAGAAACATATCAGTTGATGAATACTTTTGAGGCCTGCTTTTTGATGGTGGGCGGACAAGTCATGTGGAGCGAGAAAATGACGATGGTTCCCGCACATCTTTCTAATGTTTCCATTGATTTTTCTAAGAAGGGCGAGTGTCGTTATATTTTGGTAAAAGAAATCCGTCCACTTTCTGATTCCCGCTGGGAAGGGAAGTGTGACGTACTGAACGACGAAGGCCAAGTTGTGATGAGTCTTAATAAGATGCAAGGTGAAATCGTTATCAAATATGAAACTTTGCCGGTCGGATATCACGCCATCAATGAGTCCCTATGGTAGATTTAAGATATGACGTTGCCATTATTGGATCGGGATTCGGCGGTCTCGTTGCGGGGTCCCTCTTAAGCCAAAAAGGTTACAAGGTTATCGTTGTTGAGGCTCATGATAAAGTGGGTGGTTTTGCCAGTCACTTTCGTCGCAAGGGATATTCATTTGAAGTCGCTGTGCATTTAATTGAGGGCAAAGGGTCGTCTAATTTTCGCGATCTTGTTTTTGATGAGCTGAATATTTGGGACGTTCCTTTAATTAAGTCACCTGACTTTTTTTCTGTGCACTTTGGCGAGAAGTCTTTTTCGATGCCCTGCGATTATGAAAATGCGCTGGTTCGGCTCGGCCAGGAATTTCCAAATGAAGTTTCGGGATTGCGCCGATACTTTGAGGATATGAGGCAGATTTCAAAAGAGCATATCCGCTTTCAGCAGAGCTCTATTTTTATGAGCTTGAAAAATCCGATGCTGTCATTGTCTTATCCCGCCTTCACTAAGTTTATGACCATTTCACTTGCCGACTATATGAATAGTCTATTTAAGGACCAACGGCTTATGTGGATTCTTATGGCGAATATTGGTTTTTACAATGATTCACCTGGAGCCTATTCGGCGGCAATGTTTTTATTAAACCAAGCTTTTTACTATGAAGGTGGCGGATATTATGTTGAAGGGGGCAGCCAGGCTCTTTCAGATCATCTGGCGAAGATTATCAAGGATCATGCCGGTGAGATTTTGCTTTTACATGAAGTCTTTGATTCGGAACTGACAGAAGGGCATTGTCGCGCCATTTTTGCCCGAAGATCTAAAGGGAATAAGGCGGAAATAACTAAGATCGTCGCGGATAAGTTTATCTTTAACTGCAGCCCCTCCCAGCACACGCAAATTTTGAAAAGGTCAAAACCTGAAAACCCAAAACCCAGTGGATCGGCGGTGACCCTATTCTTGGGAATGAAAAGCGATTACGTCGCTCCCAAAAGGTTTTCATATTTTAATTTCTTTGGCGACTTTGAACGCAAATCCGAAAATCGCATGAGTCCCTCAGCCTTAGAATTTTCATTAGTTAATTATGCGGCCTTACCCAATGCTGATCATAAGCGGCCCACACTTGACGCGACTATTTTGGACTCGTGGGACAAGTGGAATGTTTCAGAAGAAGAATATTCGTTGTTAAAAACTGAAGTTCAGAATCGTTGGTTGCGAAGATTAGAAGAAGTTGCTCCAAAAATTGTTGAAAGTGTTGAATGGGTCGAGATGGCAACGCCCCAAACGATCCAAAGATTCAGCCGCAACAGCGCGGGCGCCATCTATGGCTATGATCCAAACTCAATGGACCTCGAAGAGGTATTAAAACGTCGATGGGCGCAGTACGAGCCTGTAGATTCGATATTAAAGAATGTGTTTTACGCCTCTGCGTGGACGTCCTCGCACGGGATTACCGGTGTGACCAATGCAGGCTATCAAGCAGCACGTGCTTTGCTTAAACGCGATGGTGTTCAATTTCAATTAAGGTTTTAATTAGGGACTCTTTTTTCTAACGCCTCTAATCTTTCAATAAGTTTTTGGTTTTGTTCGATAAGTAACTGATTTTGTTCTTCTACTTGACTCATTTTAGCTTCTAATGATTTCACGCGACTATCAACGCCGCGCAAATCTCTCCAAAGCTCTTTGAGAGCTTCAATGGCCAAAGCGACGATGTTTCCGTATTTAACGGTCTTAATCGTACCAAGCTTTTCGTCTTTTTGTTCGCTGACTGTTTCGGGAAGAACTTTTTCGACTTCTTGGGCGATGAAACCAATGTCATGACCTTTTGTGCTTTTCCAATCAAACGCGACCCCGCGAAGTTGCAACGTTTTTTCCATTGGATTCTTAAGAGTTTCGATATTTTCTTTAAGGCGTCTATCAGAAGTATAGTAATAAGCCGGTGAATACATCGCCGTTCCGGTTTGAATCGTATTATCGCTGTGGAATACTTTGCTTCCGTAAACGCGGACATACGTGGCATCTATCATATAGATACCGCCACCGTGCGTTCCGTTGTACCACCCCGTGTTTCCATACGTACGATGCCATCCGCCACCAGAGTCGATCACGGTATTGCCGCCCATGACAATGGCTGCGCCTGCAGTCAACGTAGAATTGACTGTTAAAGCGCCAGTCACCGTGTCCCCAGCTTTGTTGACGGGCGTGTATCCTAAGGCCGTCGTGATATCAGAAGATGCAAGGCTGGCCCCTGTCGTGACGCGTCCTTTTGCATCGACGGTGACTTTGGTATACGTACCTGCCGTCGCACCGCTGTTAGGTAAATCTGCTGCTACGAGGGCGCGGAATGATGGCGCTCCTGCAGATCCATTTGGTGCCGCTAAAACGTAATTGGCCGTCGCAGAGGCAAAGTTAGAACCTGAAACGCTGATTGTCGAACATGCCCACGTTCCGGTGGCAGAGGTAAACGTTAATGTTTGACCCGCAGAGCAGTTTGCTGGCATTTGTGATGAGTCAATCTTTGCCGCTAATTGCGTTGATAAATTAGTTATGTCGCTAATAGCAATAGCTGAATTCACCCAAGAACCACTATTGTATTTCAAGTATTGACCCGTTGCTGGTGAAGTCAAAGTGATGGGAACATTTTTAACTCTATCGACAGTCACTGTAACTGCACCTGAACCTGTCGTGCTAACATCACCAGAAAGGGCTGTAATGCCGCCGGCGCCTTCATTGTCGGTACCGCAAATCCAGCGTGAGTTTGAGTTATTCCATTTAAGGACTTCACCATCGGCACAGGCCGCATTATTTGGCAGATAGCTTAAATACTTTCCAGACCCTGAAGTGATTTTATCAATACTAAGACTTGCGATTTTAGCATCCGTCACTTGCCCGTTACCGATGTCGGCGGTCGCGATAGTTCCGTCTAGGATTTTTGCGCTGGTAACAGCGCCGTCAGTGATGGTGGCAGCGACTGATCCAGATCCAGAAGCCGTGACTTCTCCGGTTAAGGCCGTGATGCCGGTTGCGGGTGGTACAACCCAAGTCGCCGTTGTTCCGTCGGTTTGTAAAATGCGACCCGAGTTGCCTGATTGTGGCGGCAAGATGTTCGTTAATGCCGCAGCAAGGGTCGTTGCTCCTGTACCCCCATTAGCGACCGGCAAGATTCCAGATACGTCACTTGTAAGATTGATCGATGTCGAGGTTGAATACGCGCCTGGACCTGTGCGGCTAACAAAACCTGTGGTTGCCAAGGCATTAACCCCAGCAAGTTCAGTACCCAATCCAATGGATCCAGTGGTTGTGATTGTGCCACCGGTAAGACCTGTACCCACGGTAATGGAAGTCACGGTTCCCAACCCCATTGATCCAAGCGGAACGCAAGCCCAAGTGCCACTGTTGAACGAAAGATATTCCCCGACGGCGCAACTAGGAACAGAGGAATTCAAAACAAATTCTGAAGGTAAATAAGTTCCGAGGCGCTCAGCGGCATTTGCGTAAGCGGCATAAGGCACGGTGCGAATGACTAAGTCAGACTCGAGTGCTGACCATCCAAGCCCATCCCAGAACTGAACGCGCAAACGGCGATTGTCACCTGCTGACGGAGAGTAAGTGTTCGTGCCACCTTCACATGAATAAGAAGCGGTGGAGTTGTTAAAAGCATCTAAGATATTAAAGCTTCCCGTCGTGGGATAGACAACGGCTCCAGAGCCAATGGCCAGGTCAAAAAGACCGTTAGAGTTACTCATATCCAATCCACTGATTTGTTCGCGATAGATCACGCAAGTTCCAGATGGATTTAGAATTTTAAAAATGAAAGAAACGGAAGAATGACGTAAAGGACTTCCATCGGTTTTAATGATGCGACCTTGATAACTTAATGTTCGAGGAGTTGATTGAGCAGAAAGCGGTAACAAAATCAGGATACACAACGCCGTAGCCATTCTTAAAAGAATGGCTAAGCCGGCGCATGAACGTCCCTTAATCGTACCGAAGCTTTCCATGAGGAACTTATCGGAGTTTTTCTGAGATTTCTTAAGGTTAAATAAAAATGAAATCGTATTTAGTCGGGGGAAAGCCAACTAATAAGTGAGGCTAACTTAATTCTTTTTGTCCAAAGCTTTTTCCAAGCGGTCTAAACGAGCTTTGAGCTCTTCATTTTCTTTTTTTAGTTTATCGAACTCGACTTTTTCGACTTTATTTGAGTGAAGTTCCTTAAGTGCCTCAATAATGGGAGCAACCAGTGTTGCGTAGCCCACAGATTTATATCCTTTTTCATCAGTAGAAACGGCTTCCGGAAATTGCTTCTCTACCTCTTGCGCGATCAAACCAATTTGTCGACGAGTGCTGAAATGCTTTTCTGGAAATTCGTCTTGGCGCCAGTCATAAGTCACCCCTCGAATCATCGAAAGCTTATCCAGAGAGTTTTCCACAGAAGAAATATTTCTTTTATAGCGCGCATCTGATGAGTAGTTAAAGGCGTAGGAACGTATGGCGCCTACCACGGTCATCATTTCTCCATTGTCCGGAGCTGCTGGCATCATGCGAATGCGTTCAACATCGGAACTGTTGACGATGGAGATGGCACCCGAACTTCCAGAGGGGCGGATACGCATGGTGTTCGTGGGTGTATCAAAGTCGATATAACCACCTGCACTTGGAGTTCCATTGGAATTTCCGTAAATAATTGAACGAAACGGATTTGAACTTGCTGAGCCTAAACTTATTATTCTGAGCCCCTGTTTGTTCGCATCCTCAAAGCCGACGGAAATTTCAGCGGTATAATTTGGAGAAACCGGAGTGGAATTGATCCTTCCAGCAAATGCAGACGCGCCTGTCACGTCTAAGGTGGCCGAAGGATTCGTTGTGCCAATTCCGACGGAACCAGTGATATAGGAGATATTTGATCCTGTCGTTGTCCATTGTGATGAAGTCAGACCCGACGGCAGGTCAGCAGCAGTGAGAACGCGGAATGTTGGAGCTCCGTTAGCGGTTGAAGGTGCCGCCAAAAAGGTGCGCGCAGTCTGACTTGAATAAGTAACTTGCGAGTCCGTGATCGCAATATTTGTACAAAGGAAATTTCCCGTTGGCGAAGAAAATGTTAAAGTCGAATTAGCCGAACAGGACGAAGGAAATTGAGACAGACTTAACTTCGAGGAGATATTTGTGGACAATGAGTTTAGCGAAGTCGAAAGTCCGGTGATGTCGGCGGTTGAAATGGCCGAACTGCTCCAAGATGTCCCATCATATTTTAAAAATCCGCCAGAGGTTGGTGCCGTTGCCGAAATAGGGACACCGCGAATTCGTTGAACACTGTTGTTGCTAATATCTCCGGTCACGTCGCCCGAAAGCGTAGTGGCAGATGTGCTTGCCGGTAATGTAAATGTCGAGGTGCCGTTAGCATTCGCATTCATCACCAAAACCTTATATATCGAGGAAGGCTTTAACTGATGAGGAGCATTTGCGATCGGTACTATTTTTAAAGTATTAGTGCCGAACGTGGATTGTACTGGAACTTCCACGCCGTCTTCGAAAAGATGAACTTCAGAGTTCTGCATGAAGATACCTTTAAAGTTCAAAGATCCATCATGCTGAGAATATTCAAAAGTCTTTGCTTCATTGCAGCTAGCGATACAAGACACTTCCGGATTGATATCCGAACAGCTTGAAAGCAGCATTGAAAAGAAAGTTAAAATGAAGGGGACCTTTAAACGTCCTAACATACTTAACTATTCGGAAAAAACGTTGAAAGAGTTTATGATTCCTAAACGGAAATATGTCTCAAGGTGAGTCGGTTCTAAGTAAGATAGAATAAAACGCAAAGGAACTGGAATAAAGTTCCCGCCATTACGCAGACGTGCCACATGCCGTGACCATGTTTAATACGCTCATCATTAAAAAAGAAATAACAGCCGATCGCATAAGACGCATAACCCGCAAGCACCATGGCAAATCCAAGAGGTGGCAATGCATCCATCAGGTTTTTAAGTGCTGGCAAGACGGTTACACTCATGGCGCCGTAAATAAAAAATGAAAGATGGCGTTTTTTATGAGGAGAATAAATCTCCCACATGATTCCGACGATAGCTAAAGTCCACACCACTCCCAAAACCATCCAACCGACATTTCCACGTAAAGCTAAAATCGCGTAAGGTGTGTAGTTTCCGGCAATTTTTAGATAAATTCCGATGTAATCTAACTTGCGATAAAAATGTTTTTTTGAATAAGGAGCCGCATGATAAAGAGTCGAGATGAGATAAAGACCGACTGTCGTGAAAGCATAGATGCTAAAAGAAAATAATCTCCAGGTATCTTGCTTTGAAGCTGCCAGATATAAAAGCATGAAAGAACCTAGAATTGCAAAGAGCGCGGCCACCGCGTGTGTGAACGTGTTTAGGCGCTCACCCTCTTCAATTCTAATAGCGGCCAGATTCCGAGGAATTCGATCTTTCATGTTTTTATATTACAATGAATTAACGAAAAGGTCAGCCGTAAAATTTTACTAGTCCTTCATTGAGGCTAAGGACGAGATACGAATAAATTATTTTTTAAATGATAACGTAATGGCCAGTTCGCCGCTTCCCCAGCGTAATCCACGCCTATACGGGGTGAAGAAACGATCATACTTTTTTTCACTTCATGTTCATCTTCGCCAATAAACAAATCAGAGTTTTTCTTCCACAGACGAAGACCATCATGGTCCTTAGTAATGCCATAGTATTTACAAAGTTTTCCCGGGCCATTGGTCTTATAGTCTTTCTTCTTCATTAAATGAGGAATGGCCTCGAGGGGCTGAACCCCTCGGATTAGAACAGCTTCAGGAAATTCAGTGGTGCGGGTGACCACATTCAGACAATGGTACATGCCATAAATAAGGTAAACATAGGAATGGCCGCCATCTAAATACATGGATTGGACCCTTGAGGTGTTTTTACCGCCAAAGGTGTGACAGGCAGGATCGTCGACTCCCAGATAGGCTTCGGTTTCAACGATGCGAGCTTTCTGTTCGTGATCACCGATCTTGAGGTGCAAGATTTTTCCCAGCAGGGCTTTGGCGACTGTCTTGGTGTCTTGAAAATAAAATTCTTGAGGCAGGATCATGATGTGCGGCAAATGAAGCTGACTTGGCGGCCGGCTTTTTCCTTGTCACGGCGATATGAATGAAATCGCGAATCTTTTACCGTGTCGATATAAAGGCTGTGTGTGTTTTCCGGTGAAACTCCGGATTGATTTAATTGGGTCAGAACGACTTTGTGCAGATCCAAAAGAACTTTGTCTTTAGAGATATCATCAAAGTATTCATGGCGCTCGTCGGGGCTTAAAGGTCCTAAACTTGAAAGAATCTGATCGCGCACATCAATTCCAATTTCAAAACTGTTTTTTTGGATATGAGGCCCGATAAAAACTTGCAGGTCTTGGGGTGCGCTTGATTGTGCCGACAATTTTTCAATTGTTTTGGGAATAATTTTTGATGCAACCCCGCGCCAGCCTGCATGAATGCCAGCGATAATTTTAGTTTTTGAATCAAATAAAAAAACAGGAACACAGTCGGCGGTGATAACCCCTAAGGCCAGATTTTTTGCTTTAGTCCAATGGGCATCCCCTAGAATTTCATAGTCCGGAGATAAAGGATGAGTTTCTAGAATGGCGTCGCTATGAATTTGTTTAAGACGAGTCAGTTTTAAATCGGGAAAAGCTTTACGCAAATCCGCCGTTTGTGCTTTCATCGCTCCAAACAAAATCGTAATTTCTTCGGTCTTAAGTTCATAGCCCCAAGCTGTTTCGGTCAAATTCACCGCAATCCCCATTTTTTCAATAAAGCTTGAATATCTTCAGGCCAGTCCTGTTGGAAAGACATTCTCTCTTGTGTGCGGGGATGAGTAAACCCCAATTCTGCGGCGTGAAGTAGAAAGCGAGGAAGTTTTTTGACATCTTCTTGGACGGCCTTAGCTTCGATAGAACGAATTTTTTTATCAGCCCCGTACAAAGTGTCGCCGGCAATCGAAAGACCGTTTTCTGACAAATGCACTCGTATTTGGTGGGTCCTTCCGGTTTCTAATTTAAGTTTTAAGTAACTTAAACCACTTTTGCGATTAAGCACTTCATAATGAGTGACGGCCCATTTTCCAATCTCTGGCGGGTGATCTTTATCTTGAAGGGGTTTGCGATCAGGGCCCGGAACAGACGCGTATCTTTTTCTATCAATGGGGTGGCGAGCTAAAAAACTTTTAAAGACGCCGCTGAAATTTCGAGCTGTTCCGATGCAGACAGCAAAATAAACGCGGTGAGTACTGCGCTCTTTAAATTGGGCGGTTAATGCTTCGTGAGTGGAGTCATTTTTTGCAATGACAATGACGCCGCTGGTTTCTTTATCTAGACGATGCACGATGCCCGGACGTTCCTCACCAAATTTCATCGAAAGATCATCGGTATGAGATATCAACGCATTAACTAGAGTATCATGGGCATGCCCGGCTGCCGGATGAACCACAAGACCCGCAGGCTTATTGATGACGATCAAATCTTGATCTTCAAACAAAACATCTAATTTAAGATCATAAGGTTGAAGCTCAGTCGGAGTAGGGGCAGGCATTGCGACCTCCACTCGGTCGCCAGCTTTTAAAGCCAGGGAAGATTTAGCTGACTTGCCATTAACGGTGACTAGTGAAGAGTCAATAAGATGTCCGGCGCGGGATCTTGTTCCGATTTCTTGGCGCAAGGACAAAGCTTTATCCAGGCGAAGACCATGCATATCTTCGCTGGCAGTAAATATCAATTTTTCGGAGGAGTTAGCGTTTTTCAAGACCGTTCTTGAAGTTTTTCATATAGGAATCAGCGACGATTTTATCGTTAAGTCCTAGGGCCTTGGCAATCTGTACAACATATCCACGAACGAAAACAATCGCCGGAAGATTTTCGGGATTCATATTCTCGATAGCAGTTACGTAATAAGAATTTACTTTCGTAATTTCACTCATGCGTTGGGTAGAGATTTGTTTGTATTCGCGAACTTTCTTAAGCCATTCGCCGTTCCAATCTTCACGAGAGGCCATTTCTTTTTCAAAGGCTTCATCTTTCTTGTAAGGTGCGGCTGCGGTTTTTTCAGGCTTAGGTTCGGGAAAAGCTTGTTTGCTTGCTTCGACGATAGAAGCGTAAGTCAGGTCATTCAATGAAGCACGACCACTTAACAAACGTTGATCATAAATATTACGCAGAATTTTATTTCCAAGAACTTGATAGGCTTCTTCGATCACACTTAAAAGCTCGCGGGCTTCGTGTTCAGAGAAAATAGTATAGATCGCCGGATTTTCGCCAGAATAAGTGACACGCGCGCGCTCATAGGCTGTCGTCACCTCATGTTGAGGAGCATTGGCAGCTAATTCCAGGACTTCGTAATAGTTATATCGAGACGTCGCTTGCATCGTAGTTCTATACTACGGCGCGAAGCTCTTCAGGATCAATAAGTTGTTTGCATGTTCCTAAAAATTGTCCCGCAAGAGCCGTGAACGGTTGGGCTTCTAAGACGTGTTCTCTCGCACGCACTGACTGCCACACCGCATTGTCGTATTCGATGGCGCCAGCATAATCAATACTAAGGTCGTAGTACTTATTGCAGACGCTCTTTACCGAATGACCCAAGTCAATGTTGGTTTGGCTGCGAGCCGAGTTCATGATCAAACGAACGGGGCGGCTTGAAAGAGCTTCAAAGAAGTCATAGTTCAAGCCCGTTTGCTCTTTGAGGTACGAGCGGAATGAAAAAGGCTTTTCCAAAGTTCTTTGACGGTGATTTCTTAAAGTGGAAATCATTTGTCCAAAGGCATCCGGAGTCGCATTTTCTTTGAGTGAATGACAAACGAAAGCTTCGATAAAGCGATAAGTTTTTTCTAAGCTTGTCGGTTCTGGAGTAGTAACTAGGAATTTTTCGTCCGCGGCTTTAAAAAGTTCCAAGTGTGCTTCCAAAGCGCCGGCCCCTAAATCGACGATGACATAGTCAGCGCGCAATTTTTTGATTTCCGGCAGAAGAGTATGAATTTGCGAAAACGAGAAATCAGTCGGTGTCCAAGAATCCCAGAAGCCTTGGATATAGGACATGCGTGGCATGTGGGTCGGGATGACAAGTTCTTGAAGAGATTTAACGCCTTCAAAGAAATGGCGAATGTTCATATGTGAAGGATTCAACCCCAACGAAGTATGAATGTTGGCACCGCTTAAATCTAAATCAAGAATTACCACCGAGTGACCTAGCTTAGAAAGTGTAATACCAAGCGAGGAAGACACGAACGTTTTACCAACGCCACCTTTACCAGAGCCGACCACCCACAATTTTGGGACACCTGCAGCGCTTGCTGAGGTTGATTGTTTCTCGATTGAATCTAGATACATTTTGTGAAGATCGCGTTCCATGGTGCAGCCCTTATTTACTTCAGCGGAGAGATTAAAATTCCTTTTTTTGTCTCTTCGGCTTCAGATGCGCGAATATAAAGGGGAATAAACGATTTCCAGTCTAAAGTTAGTCCCTTAAGGCCACGGGCTTCCGCCATCAGACCCAAAGTTTTTGCCAAGGGATGATCGGGCAGATCGGTTTGGCGATGCAATTTTTGACGAAGTTCATCGGGAAAATACTCTTGATAAGCGTCCCAACCATCGCCAACAACGACGCAATCTTCTTGGATATAGTCCTTCAAATTGCGAACGGGAATGGCTTCAGGACCCTTCAAATACGTCGGTTCTTCACCGCTGACGTCAAAGATTCCGATGTACACCATATTCTTGTAAGCATTGATCATGCTTACAACTTTTTTGGACTGAGGCTTGGCTTGAGCCGCCATCAGCATCAGCGAATCAATGGTGACTAAAGGTTTGTTATAGCTGTAAGAAAAAGTTTTTCCGGCATTAGCGGCAACGCGAATTCCCGTAAAACTGCCTGGACCTTGGCCTATGGCAAAAAGATCAATGTCTTCAAGGGTCAATCCGGCTTTGGCTAGACAAAAGTCGACAAACGGATTGATGTTCTCGCTATGAGTTTTTTGTCGCAAAGAAGTTTCTTCTGCGACAACTTTTCCATCAATAATGAGGGCTGCGCCCCCAACAAGCGTACTTGTTTCTAATGCAAGAACCTTCATAAACCAAGAAGTCGGGTGAAATCATTAAACAGAGCAAAAATCATTAAACTCATAAGAATTGCTAAACCCACTTGTTGAGCCATTTCCATTTTGCGTAAGCTTAGCGGGGCTCCTTTGACCATTTCGATGACGTAAAATACTAAGTGTCCGCCGTCAAGAACAGGAATCGGCAAAAGATTTAGAACAAAAAGATTCACGGAAATAATTGCCATCATCTGTAAGAACGGATTAATGCCGATCTTGAAGGTTTCGCTGGCCGCTTGACCGATAGAGATCACGCCACCTACATTTTTTGGAGAGATTTGTCCTTGGAATAAGCGAACAAAGCTCATCACCGTCATGACGGATACTTCCCAAGTTTTTTGCACTCCGCGCACTAACGCTGCACCGATTCCATCGGCATACACGGTCATTGTTTCTGAAGGAGCAATATTAACAATCGGAGCGATACCGATGGTGTAACGTTTTTCTTCCACTCCGGTTGGCAGCATTTGTTTGGTCATCTTAGGGGTGATCTCAAGATCAATATTTTTGCCATCGCGTAAAACCGTGATCTTTGCCGGATTTTTTCCGTCTGAAGTTTTAATGCTATTGATGACGTCTTCCCATTTCGCTAACGGCGCTCCGTTAATTGCTAACAAGCGGTCCCCGGCAAGCAACCCCGCAGCCTGTGCCGGAGAATCGTCCATCACTTTGCTTAGGTAAAGCTCGGAACTTTCTAGGCCCAAGTTTTTAAGTGAATAACTTGGAATGCTAGATAAAGCCGCCATAGTCACTGTCATCGGTTTATTCGAGGGCTCGTTTTCGCGCTTGCCCATAACCTCAAGGCTGAGAGGTTCTTTGGCGTTTTGAGCGGCAAGAACGGCATCAAGTTGACGCCAGAAAGTGACTTTCTGTCCGTTGATCGAGGTGATAGTGTCACCAGTTTTCATTCCTAAAGCCTTTAACGGCGAAGAATCCAGGACACCTATAGTCGTTCCCAACGAATACGGATTCAGACCTTCAATATTAGCAACGTAATCATAACTGCTTAAGGGATTTTGACTTGGTTCGGCTTTAGCCGTCATAGAAACTTTGGAAGTTTCTGTGCCATTTTCCCTTTGCACTTGAACGTCCAAGAGGAGGTCTTGTTTTTCTTTTAACGAAAGGCTGCGTTGAATATCTTCCCACGTATTGATGGGCTTTTGATTGATCGAAATGATTTTATCGCCCGATCGGAAACCCGCCACGTAAGCCGGACTTGCCGCGGTAACATCGCCTACTACCGGAGTTTTTGCTTCTTCGCCCATAAGTGCGATAGCAAAAAAAACTAAAACCGCAAAAAAGAAATTCATCAACGGGCCGGCCAATACGATGGCAATACGTTGATAAACGTTTTTGTGAGTGAAGGAAACCTTACGGTCTTCTTCCGCGATTTGATCCGCATTCTGATCACCAAACATTTTAACGTAACCACCCAAAGGGATCATAGAGATCGCATAGGTCGTATCGCCTTTTTTGTATTTGAAGATCTTTTTGCCGAAGCCAAGACTGAAGACTTCGACCCGAACTCCGCACCAACGAGCGACCAAAAAGTGTCCAAGCTCGTGCACGAAAATAAGAATTCCTAAAAGTATGATAAACGGAATAATTGCCGATAAACCAGAATGTAGAATTGAGAAAATGTCCATTCGACTATTCTAGATGGCGGGGTCACTGGGGGCCAGAAAATTTAGGCCTAAAATAGAGTGCCTCGACCAAGCGCTTACGACAAAAGATGAGACAGGGTCAAAATACCTGCTAAAATCACGGGACTAGCGAATAAAACGCCATCGATTCGATCTAAGACGCCGCCGTGACCGGGCATTATTTTTCCGGAATCTTTCACATCGGCGACTCGTTTTAAGAGAGATTCAAAGAAATCTCCGAATTGGCCCACAAAACCCGCAATAGCTGAAAGGACTAACAGGGGTATGAGGCCCATTTCTGGGAACGCAAAAATCCAGCAAAAAAGTCCCGCCACCACAGATCCGATAATTCCACCAATAGAACCTTCCCAGGTTTTTTTAGGGGAAACGGCAGGCATGACTTTGTGTTTCCCCATGAGCATTCCAAAAACATACGCCATGGTATCGCCCGCAAAAACGACGGCTAGTAAAAACACAAACCAAGAAATGCCCGAAGACTGCTCTAAAATTTTATATGAAAACGCAGGCAGCAAACCCATGTAAAGTAATCCCAAAGAGGCTTTGCCGTGTTCTTCCATCATGTGGGCAAGTTCGCCCGCGCGGTTTTGGGTTAGCAAAACAAAGATCACAAATAAGATCAGAGCCAAAGAATATGCTAAAGCACCAAAGGCCAGCGAGTTGATGGTGGCGTAAAAGACGACCACGCACAGAATGTAAAACAAAGCTTTTAGAAGCCAAGATTTTTCGTTGCCGAAAAGGATGCCGACCAGTTCCCAAGAGCCAATGGCGACCGCAAGCCACACGGAAATTTTTAAACCTTCAACATTAAGATAAACATAAAGGCCGATTAACACGCTTAAAGCGATAATTGCGGTGATGGCTCTAGTTAGAAAGCTTTTCCACTTTGTCATTCGTAAGAACTCTGCCGTAACGGCGTTGACGTGAAGCGAACACTTGCAGCGCCTGATCTAAATCGTGTTCGGTAAAATTAGGCCACAAGACATCCGTAAAGTAAAACTCTGAGTAAGCGGCTTGCCACAATAGGAAGTTGGAAAGTCTTTGTTCGCCACTTGTGCGAATAATCAAGTCTGGGTCCGGAGTAGGATAAGTACTAAGGGCAGAGTTGATAATAGATTCATCGATATCCTGAACGGCAAGTTCTCCACGAGCTACACGCTGAGCAATTTCACGCACAGAGTCCGTGATTTCCTGTCTTGAACCATAGCTTAAAGCAAATACCAAATTAAGACCCGTGCAATGAGCCGTGGCTTCCATCGATTTCGCAATAGCTTCTCGAACATCGGTAGGGATGCGAGTGATATCGCCGATGATAGAAAAACGAATATTTTCTTTGATAAGGTTATCGGTTTCACGACGCAAATAACGACGCAAAATCGTCATTAGTAAACTGACTTCCTCCTGAGGACGAAACCAGTTTTCTGTACTGAAAGCATAAAGAGTCAGATTTTTGATCCCTCGGCGAGAACAATCCGTGATGATCTTTTTAGCGACGCGAGTTCCCTTGATGTGCCCAAACGTGCGCGGACGGCGCTTAAGCTGAGCCCAGCGTCCGTTCCCGTCCATAATAATGGCAATATGTTTTGGCAGCGACATCTTTAAAAGAAAACCTTAGATAGTAAGGATTGATTTTTCTTTTTCTTCGGCGACCTGATCTACTTTTTTAATGAAGTCGTCGGTTGCTTTTTGAATGTCCGTTTCGGCTTTTTTGCCTTCGTCTTCGCTAATCGCTTTGTCTTTTTGAAGTTTTTTAACCTCATCGTTTGCATCACGACGAGCCATACGAACAGCTACGCGCGCTTCTTCGGCGATTTTTTTAACTTGTTTTGCAAGGTCTTTACGACGCTCTTCAGTTAAATCGGGAACTTTCAAGCGAATCACTTTTCCGTCGTTCATTGGGGCCATACCCAATTCAGATTTGATGATGGCCTGTTCAATATCTTTAAGAATTGAAACTTCCCAAGGAGCGATCAAGAAAGATTTTGCATCAGGGGTAGAGATTGAAGCTACCTGAGAAAGTGGAGAAGGGGTGCCGTAATAGTTTACGCGGATATTATCCAGCATAGATACTTGAGCGCGACCAGTGCGGATTTTTTTTAGCTCTTCACCTAAAGCGGCAAGAGATTTGTCCATTTTTGCTTGAGCGTTCTTTTTTACGTCTGCAATTGCCATTGTCGTCTCCTTCAAATTGCCTGTCCGCCAAAGCCTTGGCGTCGGCGGATGCTAGTGAACTAAGGTACCGATGTTTTCACCCTGCACGGCTTTTAGAATATTGCCCGGCTGAGTTAGGTCAAAAGAAATAATAGGAAGCTTATTATCCATACACATGCTGATCGCCGTCGAGTCCATGACCTGAAGGCCGCGGTTTAAAACGTCGATGTAACTAATTTTATCGAACTTTTTAGCATCTGAATGTTTCGCAGGATCTTTATCGTAGATACCATCTACTTTCGTGGCCTTCATAACTACTTCGGCGTTGATTTCCATGGCGCGAAGAGAAGCCGCGGTGTCGGTCGTAAAGAATGGATTTCCGGTTCCTGCACCGAAAATAACCAGACGACCTTTTTCTAAATGACGGATAGCTCTGCGACGGATGTAAGGCTCTGCGATTTCGGCCATTTCAATCGCGGTTTGCACGCGAGTCGGAACGCCGGCTTTTTCTAGAGCATCTTGAAGAGCTAGGGAGTTGATACAAGTAGCCAACATACCCATGTAGTCGGCACTGGCGCGATCCATGCCTTCAGCAGAAGCGGCAACACCACGATAGATGTTCCCGCCGCCGATGACTAAACCAATTTGAACGCCTGTTTTGTGCGCCTCTGCTACGTCTTGCGCGATTTGTTTGATCGTCGCGGTATTGATTCCAGTCCCTTGCTTTCCAGCAAGAGCCTCACCACTTAATTTGAGCAAAATGCGTTTATAAACAGGCTCTTTCAAACTAGTGTCCTTTCATTTGCGCTGCAACTTCAGCGGCAAAGTCATTGGATTTTTTCTCGATGCCAGCACCAAGTTCGAAACGAACGAAACGTTTGATTGTAACGTCAGCGCCGATTTTTTTGCCAGTTTCTTTAGCTAAGTCAGACACTTTCATGTCTGGGTTTTTAACGAAAGCTTGGTCAAGTAAGCAGTTTTCAGCCAAGAACTTACGGATTTGGCCTTCAACGATTTTATCAACCATTTCAGCTTTTTTACCTGATTCAAGGTTTTTTGCTTTCAAGATTTCTTTTTCTTTAGCAACAACGTCCGCTGGGATTTGCTCAGAAGAGATCGCCATTGGGTTCATGGCAGCAATGTGAAGAGCTACGTCTTGAGCGAAAGTTTTCAATTCTGGGTTACCCGCAGCAGCTGGAGTGCTCGCCGCCACTTCGATCATCACGCCGATTTTACCTTCACCGTGGATATAAGTGTGAACGATTGAATTCGCTGAAGCCGAGTATTTTTCAAAGCGACGGATAACGATGTTTTCACCGATAGTTGCGATAGATTCTTTTAACATGTCGCCAACTTTTTTAGTTGGGTTTTTGTGGAAAGCTTGTTCCAAGATATCGCCGACGGCGTTAACGGCATTCAATACGTGGTGAGCCATATCAGCAACGAAGTTTTTGAAACCGTCATTACGTGCAACGAAATCTGTCTCAGAGTTGATTTCAAGGATAACAGCGTTGTTACCAACAACTTGAGCAAATACAGTTCCTTCAGCCGCGATACGATCTGCTTTTTTCGCTGCAGAAGACAAACCTTTTACGCGCAACCATTCAACAGCTGCATCAAAATCACCAGAAGTAGCTTCAAGTGCTTTTTTGCAATCCATCATGCCGGCGCTAGTTTTTTCGCGAAGTTCTTTAACAAGAGTAGGGGAAATAGACATAAGGAAGACTCCTTTTATTAATTAAAATCAAATTCAATCCGCCTACGCCAAGGCTACGGCGGGACAAGGGACTTAAAACAAAGGGTGGTCATGCCACCCTTTGTTCAACAAAGAGACTATTCTGCGTCGTCTTTATTTTCTGGCTGTTCCAACTCAGCGGCGATTTCAACTTCTTCAGCAGTTCCTGCTGCAACAAGTTTAGGACGAGCTTTCGTTGTTTTAATAACTGCAGGGCCAGCAGATTTTTTAGGAGCATCTTTTGCGCCCGCAGCTGCAGGTTTACCACCTGGTCCACGACGTTTAGGAGCTTCTTCACGGCCTTCTTCTTTAGCTTCTTTAGCAACGTCAGAACCTTTATCAGTTTGAGTGCGAAGTTTAGTTTCCCACTCTTTGGCACCTTCAAGGTAAGCTTCAGCAACTAGGTTAGAGAACAATTTGATTGAACGGATCGCATCGTCATTCCCTGGGATTGCATATTCAACAGACTCTGGATCAGAGTTTGTATCGGCGATAGCAACAACTGGGATGCCCAAGCGTTTTGCTTCAGCAACGGCAATGTGTTCTTTTGGCAAATCTACCACGAACATTGCAGATGGCATTTCCTTCATGTCACGGATACCAGATAAGAAATCAGTCAAACGAGTGTACTCTTTATCAAGTTTCGCGCGCTCTTTTTTAGTTAGGTAATTGAATTCGCCTTTTTCTTTCATGGCGTCGATTTTGCGAAGACGATCGATAGAAGATTTGATCGTTTCAAAATTCGTCATCATGCCGCCCAACCAACGCTTAGTAACAAAATACTGACCGCATTTTGCTGCCGCTTCTTGGATAGGTTCGATAGCTTGTTTTTTCGTTCCTACGAAAATCAAGCGTCCGCCGTTAGCAGCAACTTCTTTTACGAAATCAGCAGCTTTATTAGCGCGTACAACAGTCTTTTGAAGGTCAATAATATGAATGCCTCCGCGAGCTGTGTAAACGTAAGGTTTCATTTTTGGATTCCAACGCTGTGTTTGATGTCCGAAGTGGACTCCAGCGTCTAGCATTTCTTTCATGGTCACTTGTGCCATGGTGGTACTTCCTTTCTGGTTAAACGTCCTCGTCGGTAGAGCCAGCTTTATTTTTTTCGCCGGAAGACCCTCTTTTTCAGTACTTTGAGGGACCAGTAAATGCCTACGAGTGCTTTATTGTTGGACTGTTGGGATATCACAGTGAGCCATGACGAGCAAGCAACTTCCCCATGAATCTTGGGAAAAATCTTGATGCTCAAAAGGTGTTTGGATAAAGGAATTATAATGCGCCGCGGCCACGCCGGTATTTCCTCGGCAATTCAGTGACTTAGCAATTTCAAAGTCACTGAAATCCGAGGAGATGAGTGCGGCTTAAACCGAGGCCTCTGAGTAAGAATCCTCGCTGACTTGTAGGCTAAAGCCCAAAGAGGCGATCACCATTTCCGCTTGAAGCAAGGCTCCAACCAGGTTTCGTTGTTCGTGAACCGTCGCTGAACCGATCCACAGATTTTCTAAGCCAGGCAAAGTCATATTTGCACTTAACTTGATATCACCATTGCCGGCAATAATCGGAGTTACGAAAATTCTTTCCTGTTTCAAATTATCCAGAGCTTCCGGATAAGCTCGTTTCACCTGACGTTTGATTTTTTTCAAAGCGGTCCCCACGACTTCGCTGTCTTCAGTGACTTCGTGTTCGATGAAGGTCATCCATTGGGACGTTTGAATGCGCGCACCACCTTCGATTTCTACAGAAGGCAAGAAGCGACCCACGCAAGGTCCGATTTCATCTTGAGTCGTGCCATTAAGGACATGCATTGCGGTAGATGTCGTCACCTCTTTATCGTGACAAAGATCTAAGCAAAGGCCTGTCCAATAAGTATTTTTTGATAATTTGGAACGAGCGCGAGTCGAGATCGCATCTTCGGGTAAAAGAATTGCAAGATCTTTTACCGAACCCGTGAAAATGAAATTGTGGGCGTGAATAGTTTTAGAGCCATTGACGATCACGTGACTTACGCGCTCGCCTTCTTGGTGGAATTTGGTGACGTAAGAGCGCGGCATGAAGTCGCCTTTAAAAAGCTCCATGAGTCCTTGAGTCCACTCATAGGGTTCAGAGCTTAATTCTTGGCGTTTAGCCGAAGTAAAGTAAGCAAGTTCCTCATAAAATGGGGGAGGATTGTCGCCAAAACCTAAGAAAGTTTTAAATCCGCCACTTTCATAAGTGATTGGCGCTTCTTCGGAAACATCCGCAACGACAGATTTTCCTAAAACACTTTCTAAAAAACGCATGGCTTTTTCTGCTAAAACAGAATCGGGAACTAAACGGATCCCGTTATTAAGGGGACCGGTAGGGAAGTTGACTTTCTTATTTACTCCATACGGAACATCGGCGGCTTCAATCAGCGCGATGTTTTCTGTTTCGCGACTTAATGCTGCTGCGATGCTAAGACCTGTTAAACCACTACCAATAATTGCGTAATCGTATATGTGAGCCATTCTAATCCAGTTCCGCGGGCCCAGCCCGCCACACATCTTGCGGTGTAACCCGCCAGAATACCTTCACCAGAAAAGGCGGCCTTTGCAAGCCTCAAACGTGCAAAACTTAGCTAACGCATTTAATCATAAAGCGGAGAAACGCTCTGACCGCGGGTTTGAGCCACGTGTGCTTGTCCAATAGGCAAGCAACTCGAGGAGAAATTCGATAATAGACCGCAATAAATCGGCGACCTGCTTTAGAGTTACGCAAAGTGAAATCACGGAACTCGCGCAAACTTAAAACTTCGGGACTTTGAGGATTCGCAAATGCCGAGGTCGCGATAAAGCAACGAGGACGTTCTTTGTCGGAAAGTTTCAAAAACTGTTTTACGATCTGCGGATTCTTTGCGCTTTTTTGGAACGACTCTGCTTTGCGAATAATGTCAGGATAAATCGGCGTGAACTGAATAAACAACGCCAGTTGTTTTGCCGCATTCGCCATGCGATCGCCGTATTTTTCGTGAGTATCATAGATACGCAATAAATCCCAATAAACTGAAGCCACCACCGTTAACTCAGTTGTTCGTGCCGTGTCTTTAAAGGCTTCGGGTTTTAAGCGCTCCCCTTTTTTGACATCAAAAACGATATCCAAAATTTTAAGATATTTTTCATAGTTCACGGCGGCATCGGCGTATAACTTTTGCGACATACATAAGCGAGCTTTTTTTACTAAGAGCACGCGACTTTTCCATAGCTGTTGACGATGCTGTTCTTTGGCGCGTTCCTGTTGCATCAATACGCCACCACTGGTGGCAGCAAGTGTGCGACGTAGATCGGAAATGCAACCCGCACAAACTTGCGGCGGCAAGTTTGCTTCTCCCGCCGCTTGCAGCTTGGCGATAAGATCCGGTTCTACCGGATGAAGTTCAGTGACTTGGATGCCACATCGGGGACATTGGATCATGTATGCATTACCTCAGCTCTTCATGGTAAAGGAAGAGGGGGAATTAAAGCAAACTCATTGGATCAATATCAATTAAAATTCTCACGCCTGAAGGAACCCAGTCTTGATTTCCGAGGAGTTGTCTTGAAAAAGGATTTGCGACGGAAACTTGGGTTGTTTTTAACAAAAGATGATAACGGAACTGGCCTCTCAGTTTTGCGAGGGGGGCTTCTGCCGGTCCCAGAATCTCTACCGAGCTGTAGGCAGGAAATTGCTGTTTTAAAGCTTGAGCGCGTCTCGCCAAAAGGCTTGCTGTTTCCTCAACATTTCTGAGTTGAGTTCCTTGGATTCTAAAGCTTACCAAGCGTCCCACGGGGGGATAATGGAGCTGTCCTCGGATGTCGAGCTCTTGATTCGCAAAGCCTACGAAGTCGTGGTTTTTAGCGAAAGTGATGCTTTCATGTTCGGTGTTGTAAGTCTGGATAATGACTTTGCCGGGGCTTTCGCCCTCCTTAACATGGCGACCACTGCGCCCGCTCATCTGGGTGATTAACTGAAAACTTCGTTCGGTGGCGCGGAAATCGGGTAGATTAAATCCCACATCCGCTAATACCAATCCGACGAGTTTTAGTTTTGGAAAATCTAAGCCCTTGGCAATCATTTGTGTTCCGACAAGGATGTCTATCGAACCATTTTCCATGTCTGCAATCAGATCTTCAAGGTCCGCACGGCTTTGAATTTCATCGCGGTCCGCGCGCGCAATTCTTTTTTCGGGAAAAAGGCGCGCTAAATCTCTTTCAATTAACTCTGTGCCTAAGCCGACAGCTTCAATCGTGCCTTCTTTGCAGTCGGGGCATTTGGTTTTAAAATTTTCATGATAATCACAGTAATGGCAAACCAAGTGTGAATGTCCATGCAAGGTCAAAGAAATGTCACAGTTCGGGCATTCGGTCGTATGACCGCAAGAGGGACACACCACCATTTGTGCGACCCCGCGACGATTTAAAAACAAGGCTGCTTGATCGCCTTTATCTAACACTTCAACCATACGCTCATACAGATCAGGACTTAACCAAAATGGCAGATGAGAATATTTTTCGATGATTTTCTTTTTCTCATCATCGTCAGACTTCAACTTTCGCAAATCGATCACTTCGATCTCTGGAAGCGATCGATTGGCGACGCGGGATTTTAAGGTGTGCAGATGATATTTGCCTTCTTTGGCATTTTTCCAAGTTTCTAAGCTTGGCGTTGCCGAACCCAGAACGACCGGGCAATTCATCATCTTACCCATGACAACGGCGGCGTCGCGCCCGTTGTATTTTAATTTTTCGTCCTGCTTAAAGCTGGGCTCATGCTCTTCGTCGACGATAATGATTCCTAAATCGGGAACCGGGCAAAATAGCGCGGACCTTGCGCCGATCAGAATAGATTTTTTACCTTCAACTACATCCCACCACTGATTGGTTCTTTCTCGATCAGTAAGCTGCGAATGCAGGGCTGCAATTTTATCGCCAAAGCGACGAGCAAAGCGTTGAATCAACTGGGGGGTGAGCGAGATTTCCGGCACTAAAACCAATCCCCGCTGACCACGTTTTAAAACTTCATCTAAAAGACGAAGATAAACTTCCGTTTTTCCTGAGCCGGTGACCCCAAAAAGTAAATGCGTGGAAAAGTCTTGATGACGATTGATATCTTCAAAACTCTGCTTTTGTTCTGGCGTTAAATCTAAAGCCGAATCACTTTCAAGTTGGGGAATTACGGGAGCTCGTTTGGAAGCTCGAGTTTTCTCCGTTTTCTTTAGCGGAGGATAGGCGGAAGCTGCGACCTGACCGATGGGATGCAGATAATATTGCGCCAACCACTCCAGCCACTTCATAAAGGGTTCAGGCAATACGGGATATTCCGGATCGATGTCGATGACATTCTTAATTTCAAATTCGGGAACTTCGTTGGTGGGTCCTAAGACCAATCCTTTGACCGTGCGTTTTCCCAATGGAACATCCACCAAAAGGCCACGCTGCAAAGGAAGAGAAGAGCTGTAAGTCAGCGCTTCAGGAAGGGGCGCATCGACGGCGACCCTCCACAGAGAGCTAGAACTCATCGAAACCTCGAGTAAAACTCCGTCACGACGTCTTTAGCAGGCAACGCACGAATGCCTTCCCAGTTGGAAGTTTTATCAAGTGAAGCCGGCTGTAATAAGTTAGCGACCGTTGCGGGGCGAGCGGACACACTGAGAGTCCGAATGGTCACGGTCTGATTTCCCCAGCGAATAGTACGAGATTTAGGGAAAGAAAGTCCCTTCGCAAATTGATTGTAGTTATTGGCACTCATTTCAACCTGAGTCGGCAGTCTTAGCTTTCTAAGTAAAAATTGATCTTGTTCGATCCACAGTCCCGGGTAATTCACATCTTTTTCCACCGGCGTGGCAATTCCTAAAGCATAATTAACCGTGCCGCCCGTGCGGGAATAGCGAACCCAGCTTTCTGGTTCATGTTTAAAATCGGTTCCGGATCGTGCTAAAGGTCTTTTTTGATAACCATTGGCTGGAATGATTTTTAACTGCGCTAAGTTATTAGCGAACACTTCAGGGTTGCGGAAGTGAAGATATTTTTCTAAAAAATCATCAGGGATTTTTTCGCCCTTGCGCGAGCCACCGTTAAGACTGAATTTTTGACCGGCAGAATATACAAACTGCAATACAAAAGCGTTCTGTAAATCTTTACCGCCCGTGACGGTCAAACGCATCGAGCGTTCGTTTTCGATCAGCCAAGTTTCTTTTAAAGTCAGCGTATCATCACCATTGGCAAACTGAACTTCTTGTTCAATGGCGTAAATACCAGATCCTGCATTTTCAGAAGTTTTTTGCAAAATGGTGCGAGTCGGAATGATGTAGGCTTGCGAAAAAACCGGAAATAAAAACAAGCTCAGTACAATCCATGTGGTTTTCATAAACACTCCTATTTCCAACTTTGCGCCAGTTCAGAAATATAACTTTTTAGCTCTTGCCCAAACTCAGGGTTTTGCAAAGCAAGCTCGATATTAGCTTGAAGATACCCTAGTTTGTCCCCGGCGTCATAGCGCTTTGCTGTAAATGTCATCGCATTCAGACCTTTTGACTGACATAAAACCTTCATGCTGTCTGTTAATTGGATTTCGCCATTCAAACCAGCAGTTGCGGTCTGCAAAATGTCCATAATGGCATTGTCAAAAGCATAACGACCAGGCAAAGCCCAGCGGCTGGAAGTCTCGCTCGGTTTCGGTTTTTCAATCAAAGAGTTTACTTTGAAATAAGGAGCACCTGATTTTTCTTCAACTTCGGCAATACCGTATTTCGAAACATCTTTTTCAGAAACCTTCATCACCGAAATCGTGGAGGTGTTGGTTTCTTCAAAAGAACTCACCAATTGCGCGGTGACGTTCGGCTCACCGTGAAAACCCATGGTGATTTCATCACCTAAAAGAACCGCAAAAGGATCTTTGCCAATGATCGGCAATCCGCAAAGAACCGCATGGCCTAAGCCCAAGGCGTGTTTTTGACGAATGCTGATGATATTGGCGCGGTCGCGCACGCGAGTTACACGCTCTAAAAGTTTTTCTTTGCCGTCTTTAGCAAGTTTGTCTTCTAGCTCATACGAAGTATCAAAAAAATCTTCGATCGCATGCTTGCCGCGACCGGCAACCAGGACGATATCTTCAATGCCGGCGGCCACGGCTTCTTCAATGACATATAGAATAATGGGGGCGTCGACAATAGTGAGCATCTCTTTGGGAACCGTTTTGGTTGCCGGAAGAAATCTCGTACCTAAACCTGCTGCTGGAATAATGGCTTTGCGAATCTTAGACATGTTTAATTGATCTCAAACGTTTCATTCTAATACAAGCGCTGACTTCCTGTGGTGCGGACGTCTTATTGTGAGAATGCTTGGGGAATTCTGTCTATGAGCCGAAAAGGTATATGGTACTGTAATGAATAGGGGAGATACCATGAAAGCACGTTTCCAAAAAACGACATGGCGGGCCGTCGGTGGCATTGCTGCCTCTTTCATTTTAGTAGTTTCTTTTCAGAACTGCGGTAAAGCCGGATTTGACTCGAACCTTGATGGAGAGCTGGATCTAGGTTCCGACGCGGCCCTGACTGCTAAATACGGCACTAGCACGGCAGAGCGTGTTTCTAAAATCCCTTTTGCCTATGAAGCGAGCTTGGACACCATCACTTATAACTCATGTGCGACAAAAAACATCGTGGGTAAAGATGGTTATTTTTCTATTAAAGCGGGTGCTTACAATACAGGTGGTATTAAACTAAAACAGGATTTTTTTGATTACGCCGATCAAAACTTCAGCCCGATTTATCCGGCGACCTCATTAAGCGATGAAAAATACAAAGAACTTTTGCAAGATTCACCAGCGAATTCGCGTGTAACGCCGAACATTTCAGTTCGGGCTAAAAGCAGCTTGACGGATATCTACTACAATCAAACCACCGGTGCTTTAACTCTATTTAAAGACATCATCCCAATGGTCGCGGAATTATCAAATCCATTGGTATCGGACTCGATCATCAATAAAGGTGTGACGGCGAATTATTTCAGATTTTCTCCAGAATTGCGGGTGATGGAAGGCGCATTGTCTTTCAATAACGATGAAAATCAAGCGGCCGATTTTCGCGGCAAGCTTTCTAATCAAGCCACTTTGGCTTTGACCTTCACTCCTCCCAATCAAGAAATTTATAAGGTCGCGGCGGCCAGCACGACGTATCCGGTAAAAACGGCTTACGGTAAAGGCTATAGCATGAACTTCTCATCCATGTCGGGTACCACGACAGGATCTTCGATCAACCGTGTGTTGTCAGGTGTAACGGAAACAGATCTTTCTAAACCGACAACGTCAGGAACGCCTTGGACTTGCAATCGTGTTTACAAGATCATCCGGGTTGAGGACTCAACGGCGGTGGGTACGAATGCTTATTGTCCACCGCATACAGCAGATGAAATAGAAAAGAGTGATCGCATTCGCTCAGAGCTTGCAATAGCTCGTCGTCATCTCCGCGCCGACCAATGGGAAATCAACGTCAATCGTATGTGTGCTGTTCCGAAAACAGGTGTTTCATGTTATGACGAATCGGCGGTTGTTGCCGGTCTGCCTACAGTTGAATATGAATTAGCCAGAGATTGCTATCCAGTAAAATCTAACGCCGCTCAATGCTTGCACTATATTTCGATTTGCACGCGCTAATTAACGGCGACGCGATCTTCTAACCATTGTTCCATTTGGGACGGATAAGATTTAATATACTTAACTGGGTCGACCATTCGGCCCTTTTTCTTTACCGCAAAATGCAAGTGCGGTCGGGTGCAATATCCTGTGCAACCCACTTCGCCAATTTTTTCGCCGGGATTTACGCGCAAGCCTTGGCGAATACGGCGATCAATACGGTTGAGATGATTGTATGAAGTTTCCATGCCGTTAGAGTGAAGCAAAACAATATAATTTCCCGCGGCGCGATTATGTCCATATCGAACCACCGTGCCTTGACGAGGCGCAAACACCGGATCACCTACCGGAAGTTCGAAATCAATTCCAAGATGGGGTTGCAGTCTTTTGGTGATGGGGTGCAAGCGGTTGGGTTTAAATCGGCTGGCCACTTTAATGTATTCAACGGGCGCATAAAACGGACGTTGCTCTAATAAATCTTTGGAAGAAAAAAAGATGCCGGCGTTATTTCTGCGGATGAATCTTTTGCGAACAAGCTCGCCGTCAAGCTCTAGGGAAGTCTCTAATACTTCACCGTATTTTATAAACTGACCTCCTTCTGAAAGGCGCTCAAAAGTCAGCGAAAATCGCGCGCCGCGGGCGACGTCACGGGAATGCTCCATATCAAAAACATAAGCATCCATAAAACGTGAAGCGATCCAATTGGATTTAATTTTGGCTAAAATACTTCCTAGCATGGAACCATAAATGCGACCGTCCGTGCGACTGATCTGAATAGAATAAGCCGGTTTGTAGGGGGATACGCTCGCCGTCGTGCCTTGACGTACCACGCGAAAGGCTTCGGAAGTTTGCGAATCATAAATACGAAGCTCGGCCCCATTTGGAATTTGTTTTACGAGGTATTTTGTATCTAAGGTCAGAAAAACTTGGCGCAAACCCTTGCTTGAAGCCAAAACCTGATCACGTTGCTTTTGGGAAAACCCGTGGCGCCGCAAAATAGAAATGACATTGTCGCCAATTTGAATGGGCTTTGCTGCAAAAGTGTTGGCCGCGGCCTCTACGCATTGATAGGATGTGAGTGCGAAAAATAGCATCACAAACTTGACGAGGTTCTTCATGAAAACATCCTTGTTTTTCTTAATTCATCTTATCGCCTTGAGTGCCTCGGCCCAAGTTTTTAATTCCTCAATCTCCTCTGCAACCGGAGGAACTGGACGTGCGGCGGTGGAAGCCGGTGATGCGGTTTTCTTGAACCCCAGTACACTCGTGCATTTGCGGGGATCGTTTTTGTATTCTTCGTTTGCGAAAGATGAGTTTGCCGTCACGTTAACTGACAATTCTCCCGCGAGCGTTTTGCCGGCTTCGTTAGGATTTTTGCAAAAAAAGTCAGAGGTCCCTCAAGGGGAGCTTGAGGAACAAGACATTGTTTTCGCTCTTTCTGACTTCGTGAAGGATAAGTGGTCGGTAGGAGTTACGGGGCATTACTACACACAAACAATTCCGGGAAACTCTTATCGCCAAATCAATGGGGATATCGGGATGATGTATACACCTAAAGCGCACATCGGCCTGGGGCTGGTGGCCTATAATGTTTTTGGAGAGAACAAGGACATCCCTGAGAACTTCCGGAAGAAATTTTCGGTCGGCGCGGGATTTAATTACATTTATGAGGCAAAGATCCGTTTTCGCGCCGATATCACATCAGAGTCGATTTTCATGGGCGGACTTGAGAGTTACTTGAATGATTTCTTTATTTTACGAGTCGGTTATTCCAGTGATACGGACGATCAAAGGGACCTGGGAACCCTGGGATTGGCCTTTAAAGGCCCTAAATTCGCTATAAACTACGCTTATCAGGGAAATCCACAAAACTCAGGAGATTACCGCCATTCGGTTGACTTGGAGATTCCGTTTTGATAATTAACTCGTTCCGTTAGAGACCCTCGGAGGAAAAATGGCTTCTAAAACGAAAAAAACTGAGTACATTCGCGAAAAGAAAAAAACTACTAGCGGTAAAAAACGTAAAGCCGCTCAACGTACTAAAGGTACGACTAAATCTGCTAAAGCTCTTTTCAAAGACTAATTAAGCTGATTTAGGGTTTTTACCCTTATTTCAAGAACTTAAAAGCCCGCGGAGATCATCCGTGGGCTTTTTTTTGTTCTTAGACTTTAATTTTTTAAACTTAGTTACTGCTAACAGCGCGTCTTAACAATCCGCCGTCTTCTTGAACCCCACCTTTAAGGTCCCAGCGGAACGGCAATTCGACCCAACCTTCTTGTCCTGGATAAAAGCGCCATTTTTTAAGGGCGGCCAGGGTTTTTCCGTCCAAATTTCTAAACCCCGTTGATTTCATCATTCGGAACTGTGTCGGAACGCCTTCTTTGCTGATGTATGCCGCAAAAGCGACTTCACCTTGATCCCCACGACGACGTTCTTCACGATCATATTGAGGACGTGGGTTGCCGGGCATTTGGCGAAGCTGATCTAGGCTTCTGATTCCAGTGGGGGCTCCGGCTAAAGCTGCACTTGCTTGGTTAGGATCACCATTATTGCCGGCCCCTTTTCCTTGATTTTGCCCTACACCTTGGCCAGCCAAGGCTTGCGCTTCAGCATCCGCCCGCGCTTTTCGAGCGGCCGCTTCTCTCGCAGCCGCTGCTTGGCGAGCTGCTTCACGTTGAGCAGCGGCATTTGCTTCGGCTTGTTCAGAAGCTAAAGCTGCTGCAACGGCATCAGCATTTTTTTGGCGAAGAGCTTCCTGAGCTGCATTTAAGCGTTCTTGTTCTTCTTCATTATCTTGCGCAAGGCCTTTTAAACTCTCATCTTGTTCTGAAGCTAAAGCCGCTGCCATGTGATCCATGTTGCGCTTTTCGTTTTCTAATTCGTCAGCATTTTTTTGATCTACTTTGGCAAAGTCATTATTTAGATCATCACCCAAATCATCAGACGCCACGGGAGTTTTAGCAAAATCACCTTTATCAAGTTCCGGCGCTTCGATGTCATCGATCGTCGCTGGAACAGCTTTGAAGTTTGTTTTTGGTGCCACGGATTTCGCGGCGGCTACGGGCTTAGCAGCAGCGGCTTTCGGAGCTTTAGCGGCGACCACTTTTTCCGGCAAAGCTTGCGCAGGGGGGACAACGACTTTCGCTGGCAGTTCTTTTGGAACTTCAGCAACAGTCGGAGCAACGATATCGTCGACGGAAATTTTTTCGGCTAACTTCGGCAGCTCTTCTGTGACCGGTGCTGATGATCCTTGAGTCGCGGGAACATCAAGGCCCTTGGAAACCATTGGTGGGTTAACGTCTTCGATTTCAATCGTGATAGTTTCAGGCTTAATTTCATTCACTAAAGGTGTAGCAAACAAAGCCACCACGATAAGGGCTGAAAGATGAGCCGCCGCAGAAAGTGTGACAAAGCGAGGAGCTTTTGAAGGCTCTTTTTCACGATGAGCCAGGGCCCATAGTTCATAGTCAGCAACGCTGGTACTGTAGTTCTTATCGTTATTGCCCATGGAAAACTCCTTCTGCTAGCAACAGCACAAACATCCAAATCTTGGGCCAAAAATTCAGTGATTTAGACGGATTATGTGCGATCTGAGGGGTTGCCTATTGTATTTAATTCAGGAGCGTTCCGACCATTGACGGCAGATTGAGGCGACCATTCGGCCGCCTCTAGCGTCTTCAAGCTACCTCGTCCCTTTTAAAAGTCCCAGCGAAACTGAAGCCATAAGGGCAGAAAATGCAGCCAAGGGCCAAATCGTGTCGCCGGGAAGAATCATAATAAAGAATGTTCCAACCGTTCCGACGATAAGGCTCTGGATCGAATAATAAAGAGCGGTGGCGGAACCGGCAACATGAGCAAAGCGTTCAAGCGCGCCATTTGCAGTGACCGAGACGGTGAGCACGATACCAAAGGCGATCAACGACATTGATGCCAGGACCGTCCAGAGATTCTGCCCGACAGTCATCTCGATCAAAGCAAGAATTATTGCTCCTAGAATTAGAACTCCCAATCCGCGCTTAAAACAGCCTTGTATTTTCCATCTGTTGATGAAGTTTTTTGCGCCACGAGCTGAGATGACCATCACCAGGGCCACACTGGCAAACGCGAAGCTAAATTCCGTCTGACTCAATCCTTGTCGTTCAATCAGAATCCTTGGAGCGGTAGAGAAGAAAACAAAAAAGCTTCCCATCGCCGCGCTGAAGCCAACGGTGTAAGTCCAAAAATGTTGATGAGACAGTATCTCTTTAAATGAGACACGCTTCTGCACAGAAGGAGTGAGGAGAGTTTCCGGCCACCGCAAGAAAGCATGAAGACTTGCGGCGAAAGACGCGACTCCCAAAAAAATAAAAATCCCACGCCAACTAAATTGATTTGCGATCAGGGCGCCAGCAATCGGGCCCAGTGCCGGAACAAAGGCGAGCATGGAACTAAACAGACTGTAAATAAGCGCCGATTCCGGCCGTCCTCCGTAAACATCGCGAACAGTGGCAAACGTCGCCACTAACATCGCAGACGCGCCAAGCCCTTGAAGCACGCGCAAGGCTATGAACAAGTTTGCTGAAGAAAGAACGCTTATTAAAAGCGAGGAGCCCGCAAACAGAAATGCACCAAATAGCAAAACAGGGCGCCTGCCGACTTGATCAGACATGGGTCCGAAGGCAAGTTGACCTAAACCGAGAACTATCAGGTAAAGACTCAATGTCAGTTGAATCGCTTGGGGCGACGTCTGTAGTATCTTTGGCATTTCTGAAATTACGGGTAAATAAATGTCCATGGCCAGCGATGCTAGCAGGTCAAAAGGAGCCATTAGAATAAGTGAGGCTGTAAGCGAATAGCTCCAACCACGATTTTGATTGTGAATAGGCATGAGTAAAGATCTCCGCTAATGGAAGTTTACATTTAGCGGCTGCCATTAGATTCTGGCGGTGCCGCAACAACTAATAAAGATATTTGTTGCGGCTTAATAGTCTGCTGATGGTGAATCACTCATAGGAAGAATATAAACCGCCTTAAAACTTATTTCCATTTGTTTCTTGATTGGCCATGGCCTGCCCGCACTATACTCTATGTATGACTGTAAAAGAGTTTTGGATGGATCCATATAAAACAGAATCGGTGGCACATGTGACTTCAGTCGATGGTGCGGATATTCAGTTAGACCGAACTATTTTTTTTGCATTTTCTGGCGGTCAAGAAAGTGATTCGGGAACTATCGCTGGCTTTGAAGTGTTAAAGGCGGAAAAGCGTAACAAAGATATTGTCTACACACTTAAACCCGAACACTCTTTAAAGATCGGGGATAAGGTCACCGTCAAGATAAATTGGGAGCGTCGTCATCGTCTAATGCGACTTCATTTTGCGGCGGAACTTGTTCTTGAGCTTATTTGCCAAAAATTTCCGGATACCGAAAAAGTGGGCGCCCATATCGCGCAGGATAAAGCTAGAATTGACTTTCAGTGGCCCGAGAATATTTCAAAAATTCTTCCGGACATTCAAGCAGCTGCGCAAAAGATTATTGATTCATCTCAACCTATCATTAGCGATTTTAGTGACCAAGAATCCGAAAGGCGATTCTGGAAGATTGAAGAGTTCTCGCAAGTGCCCTGTGGAGGAACTCATCTGGCGAATACCAAAGAGATAGGGAAAATTAAGCTTAAACGCGTCAATCCCGGTAAAGGCAAAGAACGCGTTGAAATTTTTGTGGATTGAAATCTCTATTCCGGCAAAAGTCCTTCAGGAATTTGCCCGTGAGAAATCGCCGAAGCCATTTTTAGGTGCTCCGCATTTCCTACAATTTGCAAGACCTCTGACATCGGTAGTGGATCTGGATTTCCGAGTTTTTGTTTTTTCAAATCCATGATGCGGTTGAAAGAAACCTTCAAATTTTCTTCCCTCAGGGATCCTTGAGCCGTGGCGCCGATAACGGCTTCTAGGGCCTGTGGTGGAACTTCAGGGTCATTGCAGTAAAGAAGCATATCAACACCGGCTTGCAAAGCGCGCACGGGGACTTCGTCGATGCCATAATGTTTAGTCATGGCCTTCATTCCTAAGTCATCTGTGACGATGAGGCCGCGATAACGCAACTCTTCACGGATCATTTTAGTGACGAAGATTTCTGATAAGGTCACCGGCCAATCAGGATCGATCGTCGGAAACTTAATATGCGAAGTCATGATCATATCAACACGTGCTTTGATCGTGCGACGGAAGGGAATAAGTTCGACTTCTTCAAGTCTTGCCATATCGGAATTTTCAACTGGCAAGTCTTCATGGCTATCAATCAAGGTGTTGCCGTGGCCTGGGAAATGTTTAGCGCAAGTGACGATGCCTGATTTGATGTATCCACGAACCAGGGCCGAAGCATGTTTTGCTACGATTTCGGGATCTGAACTTAATGAACGATCACCGATGACCTTATTTTCTGGATTCGTGAATACATCCACGCAAGGGGCAAAATCTAAATTAATCCCCACGGCCTTTAATTCTTGGCCCATGCGATTTGCAAAATGAAAAGAAACTGTGGGCGCATCAAGGTCGCCAAGTTTTTTAGCCGGTGGCCAAACAGTGAAAGGGGCCTTTAGGCGATGAACCCGGCCACCTTCCATATCGATACCAATAAATAATGGAACCTTGTCAGCTTGACGATGACGGAGTGATTGAATTTCTGCACACAAGTCATGAACTTGTTTTGGATCTGCCACGTTGCGACCAAAAAGACAGATGCCACCAATATTGTTTTCAACAATAAATTTCTTTTCATCAGTCGTCAGAGCGTGACCTGAGATGCCAATAAAAAAATGCTGCCCGATAACGTGCTTGATACTCATCGGCCTTTTCCTTTGCTCGGTTCTTCGGATTGTCCTGGTTGAGCTTTGATCTGAATATTTTGTCCAGGGGTTCCTTGCGGCACTCCAAGTTGTTTTGTTGCCGGGGCTGCTTGTGCTTCAGCGTCGTTGAGCTTTTTGGCTCTAAAAATAACATTGGCTTCGCCTGCCGGTGTGGCTCCAAATAAAGTCTTTAAAAGGTTTGCACTTACAGACTGATTTGCGGTGGCGTCGCCCGCTTTGCCAACAAGTTCTGTGGAAATAGCTTGGCCTAAGGCATTTGTTCCTAAGACTTCGCCACGCTCGTTCACGTAACTTAAGAATTTGCTGTCTTTATACGTGTTTAAGATTTTAAAAACCTTAAATCCGTTAAACATTTCTTCTTTACCAACAAGGGCTTGGCCTTTGTAGATGCCGCCGTCTTCTTCGGCGATAGCCTGATATTCATAGTTTGTTTCTGATTTCAGGCCGTCTTTACTTTTTAGCATTAGGTAAACTAAGAACGTGGAAAGGAAAGTTCCCTTAGGAACTTTTTTTTCAATGCGCGAAGTTTTTCCATTGGTGGTAACGATCGCACTTAAATTTCCGTTTTTAAACTTTGCATCAATAGTTTTGGTATCTTTACCCGTCAGCGATGTGTACTCGTAAGAGATCGGTGCCAATTCAGAGTCAGCATAAGCCTTTAGGCTTTCGGTCAACTCACCCGCACCCTTGCCGGTTTTAAGAAAGTACGTGGAAACAAATTGCTTCTTTTTGGAATCAAACTCATAACGGCTGATCACATATCCGATATGATCTTCCCCGGAAAGGATTTTGGAATAGCCTTCAAAAAGAACATCGGCCAGCGAGATCGAAGGCAATGCTATAAGGACGATAAGGATCAATAATTTAAATCGGACCATTGTCGAGTTTCCCTTCGGAATCAGATACTAAAGTCTGTCATCTCATTCCAGAACAAGTCAAAGTTTTCGAGGTCGAGTTATTGCTTCAAAGCACATCCTACGAGAGAATAATAAAACGCTGATGTTGAACAAAAAAAGCACCTTTCTTCAGAATGTTAACAATAAAAAAGGCCAGATGGCTCTTTTTGTCGCGTTGATATTTCAAATTCTATTTTTGTTCTTTGCGATGGTGATCAACGTCGGATTGTTAGTACATCACAAGATCAACTTGCAAAATTCCGTGGATCTTGCGGCCTATTACGGCGCGATGAAGCAAGCAGAAAATATGAACGCCATTGCTCACGTGAATTATCAAATTCGTCAAAGCTGGAAATTATTAGCTTGGCGTTATCGAATGATTGGAAGCGCGGGGGAGTGGGACAATCATCCATTTAACAAACAAACCAAGCAGATCGATAACAGTCGCGGTGGGGACGCGGAAGGTTACTCCAGCAATGCAGACTTCAAAAAGATGCAAGACGCTCCTGCTTTTTGTATCACCTATATTCCATTTAAGCCGATGCCCCCCGGTGAAAATACTTGTAAGCAAATGGCAACGTACAGCGGAGTTCAACTCTTTAAAACACCTCCCGTTATCGCCGCCCATCAGGCTTTTTCAAAAGTCATTCAGAATGCCACCAAGGTGATGTTGAATAACGCCCTTCAACGTTGTCGAGACTTTGGGGCCTATAATTACATCATGCTTTCAAAATTCATGGTCACATTTAACTTAGACCAAAGAGATCGCATGAATTTCATTGCGGGCCTTTCGCGAGCCTCAAGCCTAGCGCCGGATGATTTTTACGACATCGATGGGCAAAAAGTGAGTACCGGAATTAAAAATACACTGCTGAACAACCTGACCTCTGCAAACCGCAGTTCTTTGGGTGAATCAGACGTTAAAATTTTTAACTCTCTGGGTGCTGATGGATGTAACTCTCAAGGTGCCGCGGATGGACAGCCGGCAAAGTGGCTTAATCCGGTTCGCATTTATCCGGGATTTAGTTATATCGACACTATCTGCCGAGGTGAAACGGGAAGCTCTGGCGCATCCATCACCCCCGTGGGACGAGAACTCGACGGGAATCCGGCGAACTTTCCTCATCACATGAATGATTTAGATAGCGATGTTCAGCGTGATATCCGAACGTTATCTCAATATATCGGCTATCGGGGAAATCTTAATGACAACTACAATTTCTCTATGGGTGTTGAAAAGAATCCGTGGTGCATGGGGTATGTTGGTGTTTCGGCCGAAGCCATGCCGAAAATTCCATTTTCTCCATTTGGTGGCGTAAAATTAAAAGCCCGCGCATTTTATAAGCCTTTCGGTGGTCGCATTGGCCCTTGGTATCAAGAACGTTGGTCCCCGGGAAGTGAACGGTCTAATGCTGGTGATAAAGTGGATCCATTACTTCCTCCACGTGTGACGGATTTGTCAGCCTTGGGTAATATGAATGATGCGGAAAATAAGGCGACCCGTGCGGCAAACTTTAGCCGATTCGTTGGCGATAAGTTTGGATTAAAAACACTTCGTATGCTCGCTCACTATGGAAAAGCCATTTATCAGCTGGATTCCAAGTGGCAGACGGATACCATGGATAGTGGGATAAAAGATGACATGTATCAAGGCGATGATTCGCCGAACTTCGCTCATTGGGATGACTTGCCATTTAATTTTGGTGAGGGGTCGGGCGATGTTTTGGCTTGGGATGTGAAACGAGATACACCATCGATGATGCGTCGTTTGGAAATTGCGGGGATAGCGCCGGATAATTTCGATATGACTTATTATTCTATAGATCCGGATTATTATCACAACTATTACCTGCGTATTAGGGATGGATACTTAAAAGGACCGGGCAAGGATCTTAATGCTCCATTTAGACCTGATATCGGTTATCACAAGGGATTTAAATCTGGACAGAATGATTTAGAAAGATACACGATCCGCGATCAGATGAAGGTATTAAAAGAAGGTGATTTGAATCTTCCGATCGAAGATAAATTTACTTTCACCGTGACGGATTGGGCGAATCTTTTAACCTCGTGGGCGCCAAAGAGTTTGATGGATTATTCGTTGGATACGGAAAACTTTGGTAAATGCAAAGCCGAACCATTAGGCGCTAAAGACAACAATCCCAAACCCCCAAATCCAGGTAATTGCGTGGTCGGTGGATCGACAGGCTATTCGGTAAAAATGGTGTCTTCACAGTACTTGCGCTCACAAGAATTAGTCTTAGGCGGCGAAGCTGCGGGGGCCGGTCCACTGAAGAATCCTCCGCCTAGTGATGACGATTTCTAATCAGTTCATTCTTAGTGTCTCATTTTGAAACGACCCATAATTCTCTTTAGAAAAACAGACCTTTGTCCGAAAAGAAGACTGTAGGGGAATCTTATGAATTTATTTATGAGATCAGTTAGCATTCTTGCGAGTGCCGCGTTTTTATCGCTGGCGCCGGTTTCTTTTGCCTTAGCTTCGACTCAAGATGCGGCAAATGATAACACGGCAGGGGTTACACTCACGGTAGATCCTAATCTTCCAATACCTAACGAAAATTGCGACGCATATTTTTCGTGTAAACAGAATTCAAGCACTTCATCAAGATGTAAATTGCCGAACGGACTTTCTAAGTGCGAGAAAAAGGGAAAAGATGGATCGGACCCACAGCCCACGAATTCGGGACAAGGGACTGGCGGAAACCCAGACCAAAACCAGAACTCAAATGAAGAACAACCACAGCAGGCTTCTAGCGGATCTAGCTCCGCAAATTGTAACGACACATCTTCAGATCCAGAAAATACCCAAGCGAAGAATAAAGGAACCTTAAAAAATAAAGGTGCCGATGTCGGTGTAGCAGATAAACCTGGAGTTGGTAAAAAATCTGCATGCCAGCAAATCAACGGAAGCTTTGATCAGCGAGCTCGTCAGGCTTATCAGCAAGGCGAAGTCGGAAAAAAAGGTCTTTCGGGAACAAACTTTCCTGCGCTTGAAAAAGACTTGCAAGAATATGCAAAAAATCGTGAAGCTTGCCTAACAAATCAGGCAGGAGCTGCCAATCAATGTCTTGAGGGCTTAAGCCCGAATACGGATCAAGCAGCCGCAGGCGTGAATAATGTTCTTGGTCAGGTGGGACAAAATGCTTCCGACACTTGCGGTAAGTTTTCTAAAGCTATGGATCTGGCTAAGGCCGGTCTTGCAGCTTTTAATGGGCAGTGTGGTGCAGCTAAAGGAGGCTGTTCATCAAGCTGCTCTAAAGCGACCTCGGGTCTTGCGGCGCTTAAGAAAAAAGCGCAAGCGGCTATGAGCTCTGCAAATTGTTCTCAAGCTGTAACTCCTGAACAGCAAGCAGCTTGTCCGGCTCTGTTGGAGGCTTACAAGTCAGCTTTGCAAGAAGGTATTCAAGCGGCTGAACAAGAAATGGATTCTAAAGATCCAGAAGCTGTAGCGGGAAAACAGTCACTTTGTGACAAAAAATACACCGCAAACATTGGTTCGGCCTTGCAAGGTATCATGTCGATGCTTGCAGGAATGAAACAAGGTAGCAAATGCGAAGAAGAAACTGATGGTACAGCTGAACAGCTGGGAACACTGGCAGACAAATGTATGCAGCCAGAAAATGCTTCTTTGCCCGAGTGTATCTGTAAAGCAAATCCAAGAACCGTGGGCTGTTCGGCGGCTTATCAAAGTATGAGCGCTAACGGCAAAAACGAATTGGGCGGCGGTATTAACGATAAAGCGAACGTGGATCCGTCAGGCAATTCAGGAACACTCGATAACAACGGCCTTGGTGGCATGGAACAAGCGGCTCGTTCACCAAGTGGTGACGGCGGTGCTGGCGCCCCCATGGGTGGCGGTGGAGCAGGAATCGGAAGCAGTACTGTCGGTAATGGCAATGGTGCGGGCGGTGGCGAGGGTGCCGGTGGCAAAGGTTTAAATACAAATATCCTTGGCGGAGCAGGCGGCGGCGGAGCCGGCGGTGGCGCGTGGGGAGCCGGGGGAGCGGGCGATAAGTATCGTCAGTATCTTCCAGGTGGAGCTAAAGATCCGGCAAAAGCCTTAGCGGGTCAGCAGTCTTGGAAAAATGAAGTCACGGGCCAGGGTGGTAAATCCAACTGGGAAAAAGTCAAAGACCGTTACCGTGATAATAAAAGCACTCTTTTGAATCAAAACTAACCGGAGGCAAAAAGTATGAAAACGAAAACGATAAAATACGTTTGTGCTCTTAGCCTCCTCATGGCTCCCAATGCCGTTTTGGCCACGGGTACAGAGACGACTGCCGGAACTATTTCGGTGAAGGATTCTTCTGATAAAACTAGCAGCCAAAACAGTGCAGGACAGATGATGTCCTATCTAACAGGGGCAAAACTATTTGGTGAAAGTGCGGCGCACTTTGCTAAATGCCCTAAAAATGGATCGCAGTGTGCGCTTGGAGCTTTGAAGGCAATGATGGGTGCGCTGTCGATGATGCAAGGTGGGGCGCATGGTGGAACAGCCGCCGGAGCAAATTATTCCTCTGGGTTGACGGATGGTTCCGCGGGTTTTACTCCAGCATATAATGATCCGTATGCAGAACAAACGGCGGCGGCTTATCAACAAGCTAAAGATGCTTTAGCGAAACTTGAAAAAGGCGTTGCGGGTTCTAAGATCGACGTTAAAAAGGGAACCCTAACGACTTATGATGGTAAGACTTATGATCTTAAAAATGGCGGAACTCCAGAGGGTATGGCGGCCGCGGGATTCCCACCAGGAGCAATTTCTGGAGCGATGGAATACGGCGCGAAAATTTCTAAAGAGATGCAAGATAAAGTAGATAAATTAAAACTCGGCGCAATGACCGCTTCAGGTGGTTATGATGAAGGTGGCGGCGGTGGTCGCGGTTATGCTTCTTCATCAGATTCCTCTGATGGATCAGGTGGCGGTGGTTCTGGGGTTAAGTTAGAGCGTGATCCGGCAAACTTAGCGGGCATGCAAAAAAACTATAATGGCGAACCTATCGGCGTCGCTGCAGACAGCATCTTTTTAATGATGAATCGTCGTTATAAAGTTAAAGAAAGCCAAGATTCTTTTTACTCTGATGCTGATATCGCTTTAAAAAAATAGTTATAAGAACAGAGTATCGTGAGCTTCAGTTCCCGACGGAACGGAAGCTCCGTGGCCGACAACGACGTTCTTAAGTTTACTTCCACGCTCAATTTTTGATCCGGCACTCATCACAATCATACCTTCCAATTTCGACTCCGTCGGCTTATGTGCCTTGCGCGAAATGATTTGTTGCGACGACCCAAGGTTCTGTACTTCAACTCCCTCCGGAGCAAAGCGTTCTATGGTTGAAAGCAAAGCGAGCTTTTGAAATGATTCTTGCATGGAATTTAGATAGCTAAAACACTGTGCCGAGGCTTCAAAAAAATCAGGGGGGTTTCCAGTTTCAAACCAGCTGCATTGAATCGGAATGACCTGAACGCGCTCTCCCTGTTCAATTCCTTTAGCCACAGCATCGTACAAAATATTCGAAGCGCCTTGTGGAGGAATCAGAGAGAAAATCTCCTCGGAAAGAATTTGTACACCGATAAAATGCCAAGCGCGTTGGGATCCCGAAATTGGAGATTTACCAAATCCTAAGACCTGACCCTCTGTTGTGCACCACACGCCACCAAACTTCGTGCCGATGCCTGGATAATCCATCACTAGCAAAGTCGCTAAGGCCTTATTCTTTTTATGAGCTTCAATAGCTTGATCTAAAAAATCAGCTCGTTCTGGTAAGATCACCTCATCAGAATTCATCATGATAAAGTCGCCGCCACCGCGGAAGTGTTTTTGGGCGTTTCTTAATCCGCCCCCATTTCCTAGGATTTCTCCCTTTTCATCAGAAAAGTGAAGTTCTTTGGCGCCATGAGGAAGGCTGTGGAAAAGTTCGTGGATTTTCTGGGGCAGATGAAAAGTATTAACTACAAGCTTGTTAATACTATGACCTTTTATAAAATTTAAAGAGTGTGCTGCTAACGGCACCGTCAAAAAAGGAATCGCTGGCTTTGGCGTTGTCAAAGTATAGGGTCGCAAGCGGGTCCCTTCGCCGGCTGCTAACAGCATTACATTCATAATGATTCGTACTTTCTTTCTAACGCGCCAGAGTCGATAAGGACATCGGCAAATACTTTGTACTCGGGAAACTCGTTAATGGCCTTCAGCACTCGACGAAGTGTTCCAGGAAGGTATTTAAGATAGCGGCGATCTTCGCGCTGGTGAAAGAAACTGGCAAAACTGCCGCAAGCTTTAAAGCATCGTTGTATAGATTGAAGTTCATAAATATGATCAAAATGTTCGCGTGAAAAATCCTTCGGCAAGTATTCTTTCGAACGTTCAAGATAGTAATCAATTAAACTTTTAGCCATGACGTCGCTCATGTCGACGTAAGAGTCGCGCATTAAGCTGACAAGGTCATATTGAATAGGGCCTAGACGCGCATCTTGGAAGTCGATGACGTTCATTTGATCTAATTTTATCATCAGATTGCGCGAGTGATAATCGCGATGAGCAATGCGTTTAGGTTCTTTGTGCAATCGTGTGCAGATATCTAAAAAGATGTCGGATATTTCTTTATTTAGATTTTCGCTGAAGTTAAATTTCAAAACGCCGGAAAGCAGATTGTCTTTTCCGTAGTTCATTTCCCAAAGAAATTTTTCGGTATCAAACTGAATTTTAAAAGCGGTGCATTCAGATTTATCTAAAGTCGCCGGATGATGGATCTTTACGATCTCATCCACGGCCAGTTGGTAAAACTCCATGGCAGCATCTTGATTTTGGCTTTCCCAGAATTTTCTTTCTAAGGTTAGATCGCCCAGGTCTTCAAGTAACACCAACCCTTCATCAGGGGACATGGCGATCACTTTTGGAACGTGGACGCCGTTTTTAGCAAAATGATTCAGGACGCTTAAAAAAGGATAGTTGTCAGGAACAAACGGATCCCAGCGCATCAAGACCCACGAGCTGTGATCTAAAACGACGCGGTAATAACGGCGATTCGAAGCGTCCCCCGCCAAAGAAAGTACTTTGTAAGAGTCCGATTGTAACGAGCGACTTAAAAATGGAATTAAAAATTCATCATGAGTGACCATACCAAAAATTCTACAGACACTCAGATGATTTTCAAGGCCTAAGCGTCAAGCGGGGAGTCTTTCATGAAAAAGAGCTCTAGGACTTCTTTCAGACCTTGGGTCGTCAAAGGAGCTTTATCCACTTCGAAGCAATTGACAGAGATTTCGTCATTTAGCTTAGATGAAATTGAGTCTGCAAGCATATCCAAGCTTAAATCTGTGCTGGTGATAATCAGGGGCTCATCCGCAAAATGCTCTTCGGCGATATAGTCCAAAATAAGCTCTTGTTCGGGCTCATTGAGGTCTTCAATCTTTTCGATAAAGATTGTCATCGCCCCCATTTTCGCAATGTCTTGGGATGAATGAAGTTGATTTTTGATGTCGTTAAAAGGAACAAATGCCCAGCGGCTCGTCAGCTCGTGTAAAAGTAAGGCGACTTTTTTATTAGTCGTTGGCGACATTCCTTGAAGATGAATAAGGTGAGAAACGAGTTCCATTTCTGGACCTTCGTTCAGGACCTCGGGATTTTCAGCGATGATGTCGTCAATTGAAGGAAGCTGATCCTCGCCAAACAAACGCACATTATCTAGTTCGATTTGTGCTTTATTAAGCTCTACCAAGTTCGCTTCTTTTTGATCAAGGTACCATTTGTACATCGCAGGCTCTAAAACCATGCGTACTAGCTGGGTGATCCCTTGGCGACCTTTTTCGCTTAAGTCATCAGCCGAAGGAACGACGGCAGTTCCTAATATGGCTCCATTCACTTTGATCGGAATATGAAGATCACGGCCGCGCGTGAAGCTTTCTTTTTCCAAAGCAACTCCCGTCAAATCCATCAACTGACGGATTTGAAGACCCTTCCCATAACGTTCGGCGATCATCTGCCGAAGTCGATTCACAAATGTGCTATCAAGTGTTGTCTGCATTAAGCACTCACCCCTTAAAATACGTTCTGTCTAACGGGTAATACAAGTTAAGTGCCAAGATTGGTCACAGCGGGGCGGCTCAATGATTTCAATAGCTTAGAATGCAAAAAGGGCTTTGAGTTTATTCCTCAAAGCCCTCTAAGTTTCGATCAATTAAGTAAATTCTTCCCGGGACCAAAGCCCTGGGTTATCAGCTACTTACCTAGCTAGCTTGCGCTTATCAAGACCGTATTTTTCAACTTTCATGATAAGACCGGCACGGCTTATACCCAATTCTTTAGCAAGCTTGGATTTGTTCCAACCTGTGCGACGAAGACCTTCGCGAATCATTTCGCGTTCTAGATCCTCCAGGGCGTCTTTCAACTTACCTTGTAAACGGGAACCTTGAACCTTGTTCTTTTCGCCCGCTTCCAAAACTTTTGGTGAAAGAAGTTCCGCCATAAGCTTCGTTTCGTCGCCAGACAAAACGCACAATCTTTCGATTTCATTTTGCAATTCACGCACGTTACCTGGCCATGGATAGTCATAAAGCTTTTCCAAAGCGCGTTTCGTGATCTGACGTTTAGGTCCACCTTGTTGGTCGTGGATTTTGTTCAAAAAGAAATCCACTAGGAATGGAATGTCTTCTTTTCTTTCACGTAAAGGTGGAACGCGGATGTTGATAACGTTTAGGCGATAGTACAAGTCCTCACGGAATGTACCTTGCTCAACCATTTCCTTAAGATTGCGATTTGTTGCCGCCACGATGCGAACATCAACTTTTCTTGATTCAGTCGCACCTACCGGCATGAAAGTACCTTCTTGCAACACGCGAAGAAGCTTTACTTGCATTTGTGGTGAAGTGTCCCCAATTTCATCTAGGAAGAATGTTCCTTTGTCGGCCATTTCAAAAAGACCTTTTTTATCTTTAAGCGCGCCGGTGAACGATCCTTTTACGTGACCGAATAACTCAGACTCTAAAAGGTTGTCATTGAATGCAGAGCAGTTTTGGATAATAAAAGGCTTATCTTTACGGTGAGAGTTATAGTGAATTGATTTTGCGATCAACTCTTTACCCGTACCGTTTTCCCCTTGTACTAGAACCGTAGAATCGGCACCTTTGATTTTATCCAAAAGGGCATACAAAGATTGCATTGGTTTAGATTTACCAATCATATTGTCATAACGGAAACGGTTCCCAAGCTCTTTGTTAAGTTCTTTAATACGATCTTCACGAGAAGTGATCTCTAAATGAAGAGTTACGATTTCTTGGGCAACAAGTTCACAAATCTCGCAGAAGTGAGTGCGTTCTTGGTCATCCAAGAATTTCAATTTACCCAAAGATTTTTCGATCACTTCGCCGGATAAACCGAACGCCGCTAAGCGCTCGCGGATTTCGCTCATTCTTGCAGTGAAGTTTGCTTCGCGGAAAAAACCCATTGCGACTACCGTACCTACACAGTCATTGTCGATCATGATAGGGAATACACCCACGTCAAAACCAACGATGTCCCATTTGCGTAACGAGAAACGATTTTGCGAAGTACGTAAATCGTCTAAAGATTTAGTTACAAGCTCAGCAATGCTTTGCTGGCCAGCTTCTTTTTTTACTAAAGCAGTGACGGCGGGGTTGTTGAAAACAACTTTTTCAGAATCATAGCCGCGCAATACACCACGCTCATCAGTGAATACGACGTCGATGTTCCACCATGCGCCAAGAATCTGTTTGAGTTTATTAATGACATGTATATGTTCAAACTCATCCCAATTGATCATCTTTTAGTCCTTTCAAAGTAACGAAAAAAAGTGTCAATTCTTTTATCGTCAAGAAAGTAGACGAACTTAATGGGACTGTCTAAAAAACTTGCAGGTTGGGACCATGGTCTGGTCCGCATGTCTCATAATGTTACGTGTGTTGCAGAGAGTGAAAACGGAAATATTCATTCTTATTAGCTAGTAAATCCTGATGACTGCCGACTTCGACAATTTCACCCTGGCGAAGCACTACAATTTTATCGGCTTTTTGAATGGTCGACAGACGATGGGCGATCACCAGGGCGGTGCGACCCTCCATCAGGTGATCTAAGCCCTTCTGAACTTCGATTTCACTCGCGGTATCTAGGGCACTCGTGGCTTCATCTAGGATTAATAACGGGGCATCTTTAAACATTGCACGCGCAATGCTGATACGCTGTTTTTCACCACCTGAAAGCAGATTTCCACGATCCCCAACACGGCTTTGATAACCATGAGGCATTTTCATGATGAAGTCGTTGGCGTTGGCAAGCTTCGCCATAGATATGACATCTTTTACGTCGCGCGAATAATCACCAGCCCAGATGTTCTTTTCAATAGTGTCACTGAAAAGAAATACGTCCTGAGTCACTAGCGCGACATTACGGCGAAGATCTTTTAGGTTCAGATCTTGAATGTTAATATCATCAATCAGAATTTCGCCGGAAGTCGCATCAAAGAAACGCTCTAAAAGATTTACGATTGTGGATTTGCCACTGCCGCTGGCCCCCACTAAAGCCACGACTTCACCGCGATTGATCTCTAGGTTGACGTTTTTTAAGATCATCTCCTTACCGTAAGTAAAGCTGACGTTGCGATAGACGATCTTTTTCCAATCACTTGGGAAAGGTTTGTTATCAGGTTTTTCAGGAACCTCAGACGGGTCATCAATGATAGAAAAAATTCGCTGTACTGAGATGATGACTTCCTGGATGCGAACATACGCCTCTTGAAAGCGTTTGATAGGCTGGTTCAACATCAAAAGGGAAGTGATAAACCCAATAAATGTTCCCGGGGTTGCGCGGCCGGCGGCGACTTCGTAACTAGTGTAAAGTAAAACGCAAAGAACAATAGCTGTGGCAATAAATTCTGTCGCTGGCCCCGCGGCTTCTTGACGTTTATAGACCGTTTTACGAATAGATAAATATTTATCAGAGTCTTTGATAAGACGATCCGCCATATCTTTTTCAAGATTAAAGGACTGGATGATGCGAACGCCGTCTAAGCTCTCTTTGATGGTGGAGGTCATGTATTCCATGGCATCGCGTTCTTGCGGGATATACTTACGCATGCTGCGAGAAACCGATTTCAAGATTCCACCAATGACCGGAATCATGACAAAAGTGGCCAGTGTGAGTTTCCAATCGATGTAAAACAAATTTCCCAAAAGAAAAACAAAAAGCAAAGGGTGCAGGAACACATCGGCAACAACGCGTAAACCATCTTGAATCACACGCATGTCATTTAAGATACGGCTGATCAAACCACCAGAGCCCGCAGCATAAGTATTATGAAAGCTTAAATTTAAGCGCATAAACTTTTGCTGTAGCTTTTGGCGAATGCTTTGCACGACACATTCAGCGATGTAGTTCATAAGGTAAATATGAAAATAACGACTGATACCTGTCAAAAAAGCTAAACCCAAGGCGATAGGAACCAGGCGGATGATTTCGTCGTGCTTATTTGCCGACAAAGAATCAAAAAGAGATTTGGTCATCAGCGCAATACGCGCGGATGCGACAGCGTAAATAACCCCGGTGATAGCGATGATGATGATCGACTTTTTGTAGGGTTTTAATTCTGCCGTAAGCTTCTTAATTTCAACTAACATTCTACTTCCGTTTTTCCGAGTCGCTTTGGCCACTTACGTAGCGCTTTAGATATTGGCCGGTGAGGCTTTTTTTAACAGCCATAATATCTTCTGGAGAACCTTGGGCGACTATATTTCCGCCTTTGTGACCCGCTTCAGGTCCCAGGTCAATCACATAATCAGAACCCCGGATAACATCCAAATTGTGTTCTACGACGACAACACTGCCTCCGGATTCGATCAGCTTGTGAAGGACTTTCATAAGCAGATCCACCTCTCTAAAGTGTAAACCCGTGGTGGGTTCATCCAGGATGTATAAGGTGGCTTTCTGTTGGACCTGAGCCAGTTCTTTAGCTATTTTTAGGCGCTGAGATTCGCCACCGCTTAAAGAGGTGGCGGGTTGGCCGAGCTGGACATAGTCCAAACCCACTTCCTTAAGAACGCTGAGCGGCTTACGGATGTTGGGGTGCGCCACGAAAAAGTTCATGGCGTCATTCACGGTCATGGAAAGAATTTCCGAAATATTTTTGCCTTTGTATTGAACTTCCAAGATCTCGGGACGATATTTTTTGCTATCGCAGACGTCACAAGGGATAACGACATTATCCATGAACATCATGTCGATTTCTTCGTATCCTGTTCCTTTACAAGCAGGGCAACGCCCCCCATCCACATTCAAACTGAAAGTGCCAGGAGTGTAACCGCGGGATTGGGCTTCTGGCGTGCTTGCCATAATGGTACGGATGGCATCAAAGGCTTTAAGGTAAGTGACCGGTGAACTGCGCGCTGATTTTCCGATCGGTGATTGGTCAATCAAAAGCACATTTTTAATATTATCATGTCCTTCAAGGCCCGCGTATTCCTGTGCTGGTAGGTATTCTATATCCAAAGCGCGTGCTAAAGCCGGATACAAAGTTTTTGTTACTAAGGTCGATTTTCCCGAACCGCTGACGCCGGTCACAGACACCAGGCGATTGAGCGGAATAGTCACATCAAGATTTTTTAGATTATGACCCTTAGCACCCGTAAGCTCGATTTTGACTTTATAACTTTTAATGTCTACCGGGCGAATTGTGCGTGGATTTTTTAAAGCCGCATCGGGTTTTAAAAAAGGTGCGGTGATAGATTTCGGGTCATTATAAAAATCTTTCGTGGCGCCAGAATAGACGACCTCTCCACCAAGATAGCCTGATCCCGGCCCCATCTCGATAATATTTTCGCTGGACTTAATGACGTCGTGATCGTGTTCCACGATGACAAGCGTGTTTCCTAGTTCCTTCAGATCTTTTAAAATTGAAATCAAACGATCATTATCGCGGGGATGAAGTCCGACAGTGGGTTCATCTAGAACATACAAAGCTTGAGATAAACCCATACCCAACTGGTTTGCTAAGATCAAACGTTGGTATTCTCCACCTGAAAGGGTGCGGGTTTCACGACCTAATGAAAGATAATGAACCCCTACGCGCATAAGGAAGTTTAAACGTGAACGAACCTGTTTTAGAACTTCGCCCGCGACTTCCTCTTGATGAGCGGTCAGCTCTAATTTCAAAAAGAAATTATTCAGCTCTTCAATCGTCATATTAGAAAGATGCGTGATATTCGCGCCCGCTACAAAAACGTGATTAGCTTCTGAACGCAAGCGCGAGCCATGACATTCCGGGCATTGAAATGGACTACGAAAGCGCGAAATAAAAACGCGCACATGCATTTTATATTTAATTTGATCTAGATATTCAAAAAGTCCCTTAACCCCGAAAAAATCTTTATTCCCATTCCAGATCACCTCGCGATGTTCTTTAGGCAGATCTTTCCATGGAGTGTGTACGTCGATCTTCGCTTTTTTACAGTAACTAAGAAGTTGCTTTTTTTCATGAGCGGCGCTGGGCATCCAGAAAGGGGTGAGCGCCCCTTGAGCCAAGCTTAAGTTTGGATTTGGAATCACCTTTTCCTCATCCACGGTTAAAATATTTCCAAAGCCTTTGCACGTAGGACAAGCTCCAATCGGAGAATTAAAACTGAAAAGACGCGAAGTTAGTGGTGGGGGAGTGTAGCCGCAAATTGGGCAAGAGGCTTCTTCGCTGACTTGCAGGCGCTCACCTTCTGTTGTTAATACGGTCGCTTTTCTGGAAACAAAGTGCGTATTGTACTTAACGCTCGCCTCGTAAGCTTGAGTCATCGAATCGGCAATACGTCCACGTTCATCTTCGTTAAAGCTCATGCGATCAATAACAAGATAGAATGTCTCTTTGGGAAGCCCTTTTTTAATGGCCGCCGGATCACCAATTTCAACCACGGTGCCCATTTCTTCACGAGTTAATCGCGTGGCGGCAATAGGGGCTACTTCAACCACCGGCTCTTGAGTTTTCTTAGAACTTTTTTTACCAGCTGTTTTTTTGGTAGCTGCCTTAACCGGAGCCTCGGTGACCTTGGGAATATAAATTCTTAAATAGCCATCTTGAAGTAAAAGTGAGTGCAATTTCTTTGCTTGGGCCACGCGGCCTGTTTCGTTGATTTCAACTAAAACGTATCCACGTTTCCCGGCAAAGCTTTTGATCACTTTATCCGTAGCCTCGGTGACACTTTCTTTTTCTGTCGGGCAGTGATGAGTAGGGCAATAAGACTTTCCGACTTTTTCAAAAAGCAGGCGCAGATAATCAATGATTTCCGTTGTCGTACCTACGGTAGAGCGAGAGCTTTTTACCGTGTTTTTTTGTTCAATTGAAATCGCAGGCGGAATGTTGCTGATACCTTCGATATCTGGCTTAGGCGCTTTATTCAGAAATTGTCGTGCATAGTTCGACATGCTCTCAATAAAACGTCTTTGGCCTTCAGCAAACAGAGTTTCAAAGGCCAAAGAAGATTTTCCTGAACCACTGGGACCGCAAATCACGGTCATGGAGCCGACGGGAATTTTAACCTCAATATCTTTAAGGTTATTCTGTTTTACGCCCCAGAGGTGAATGTCTTTCATTCGTTGAGATCCTGTTTGTAGAAGTCAGTCGCTTCTTCAGCTTTGTTGGCAGAAACACTTGGCTCGGTTCCTTCAACAAAAGCTTGGCGAAGAATCTTCTTCGTCGAAGCGGAGGCCAGTTTTCCGGTCTCGCTGTCGATATTAGCAAAAACGATCCCATCCGGCACCGGGAAAGTCATTTGCGGAAGACCTTCGTGAGCCACTTTCATGTAATCCACCCAAATAGGTAACGCCGCACGTCCACCGACCTCACCTTTACCAATGGACTTTTCTTTGTCAAAGCCCACCCAAACACCAGTTGCTACTTGCGGTGTGTAACCAATAAACCACGCGTCATAATAGTTATTAGTAGAACCTGTTTTTCCCGCGACTTCTCGACCAAGAGCTCGAGCGCGGCCTCCAGTTCCATTAGGATCTTCAACGACACCTTTTAAAAGTGTCGTCATCACATAGGCGGTTGTTGGTTTAATCAATTGATCGGGATCTTTGAAGTAAATGCTTTCGTTTAATTTCGCCGTTTTTGGTTCTTTTGTTTTCCACTCTTCGTACTTTGCTGGATCAGCGGCAAGCTCTAAATAGTCCTTACGCTTTTGTTCAAAGTCATTGTCGATAGCAGAAATTTCTTTTTCGAAGCGTTTGTCTAAGCTCACGGTTTGTAAAAGAACTTGTCCGTTGGCATCGGTCACTTTGTGTACCAATTGCGGGGCAATTCTCTTTCCCAGGCGACCGAATTCAGCAAATGCTTTGGTCATCTCGTACAAAGTGACCGAGCTTGAACCAAGAACCAAGGTAAAGTCAGGATTCAGGGGGCTGTAAATACCTAAACGCTTCGCATACTCCATGGCGTAGGGAACGCCTAAGTCTTCGATGATTTTTACGCTCGGAATATTAAGGGATTTAACTAAAGCATTGCGGAAAAGAATATCTCCACCAAAACTTTTTGAGTGATTTGATGGTTTCCAAACTTTTGGATCACCCTGTCCTTCTTCATCACCCGCACTTCCCCCCTCTTCATAAACAATCGGGGCATCCATGATGGGTGTGGCTGGAGTGTATCCACGATCTAAAGCCGCGGCGTACACCAATGCTTTGAACGAAGAACCTGTTTGGCGAGGGGCTTGGATTGCGCGGTTAAATTCACTTTTTGCAAAGCTAGATCCGCCGACCATGGCAAGAATATCTTGTGTCTGTTGATCAAATGAAATCAACGCGCCCTCAACTTGCGGCTCTTGATCCAGTTCCAATGCGAGGCACTGATCAAAATCCGGAAGAATCGTGTTCGGTGTATTGGGCTTCTTTTTCGCCGTCAGATTTGCAAGGCGAGAAGAAGAAAATTTATCCGCGGCCACCTTAACTAAGATCACATCCCCTTTTTTTAGGGCAAGTGAGGGCTTTTTAATTGTCGCCAGGTCATAACGAATTTCGGCATCGGGTTTACGTGCCCAGGTCATGGTGTCTATATCGATAAGACCTTTAGATTCTGGCAACTGAACATAGACTAAGCCATTGGCGTCATCGACATCTTCCACGACACCTTGAACTGTGTCGTTGATTTTAATGTACGGGGGCAGTAACGGGTGATCTTTTTTATCCTTATCACTTTTGATCGGAACGATGTCGGCGAATTTTCCATCCGGCATGATGATGCGTTCAGGAGTGAAGTCTAAAATCATCTTCTTCTGATTTTCGGTCAAAAAATCGGTGATCGCTTGAGCATCTGAAAGATTTTTGAGCGGACCACGATAGCCCTGACGTTTATCTAAAGCTTTTAAGCCCGCAAGGACAGAGTCTTGGGCGGCTCGTTGCTTCTCAAGATCAAGCCCTGTGTGAATACGAAGACCTTTATCTAAAACCATATCTTCGCCTAAAGCGCTCACCAAAAGCTGACGAATGGTTTCTAGGTAAAACGGAGCGAACTCTTCATAGTTTTCGCGAACATAAACTTTAACGGGTTCTTTGATCGCTGCTTCGGCTTCTTGTTTGGTAATGTAACCGACGTCAGCCATCCGACGAAGAGTGTAAGCTTGACGTTCTTTTGCCCGCAGTGGGTTTCGCACGGGACTATAGCGGCTTGGGGCTTGCGGAAGCCCGGCTAAGATTGCCATTTCGGCGATCCGCAAATTTTTTGCGGGCTTACGGAAATATGTTTGGGCTGCTTGTTCAACTCCATAAGCACTTTGCCCGAAATAGATTTGATTTAGGTAAAGATACAAGATGTCTTCTTTGCTTAAATTTCTTTCCATCTCCATCGCCAGCAAAATATCTGACAACTTACGCGTCAAAGTTTTTTCATCGGTTAACAGTAAAGTCTTGGCCACCTGTTGGGTGATCGTAGATCCCCCTTGAACGGAACGACCTGCACGAAGATTGGCTAGGGCCGCACGAAAGATGGCTTGGGGATTGATCCCCTTATGTTGGAAAAACTGATCGTCTTCCGCCGCTAAGAAGGCATTGACCAGATTTTTTGGAATATCTTTGTATTCCAAAAGTGTGCGACGTTCGCGGTAAAATTCGCCGATGGTTTTACCATTGCGATCAAAGACTTCACTCACTAAAAGTGGTTTGTAGTCTTGCACTGTGATAATTTGCGGAAGAGATGATTGAATTGATTTCACAATCAAAACGACAGCGACGATACCCAATAAGCCGAGGGCCACAATAGCGAGAATGATTTTTTTAAGCACGAAAAAGGGCTCCTTTAAAGAGCCCTTATGGTATCAGTGCGAATTGTGAGGGTCTAGGCGTACTAGACTGAAGGCTCGCTTTATCGGTCACCTTTTTGAGACTTCGAGCTGCCACCGTATTTTTTCAGCTTTGCGGCTGCGGCATCTTTGATGTACTGAGGGCATGAGGCCGCCATAGCATTGATGTCGTTGATCTCTCCCATTCCGGCTTCGATATCAGACATCGCATCAGAAGGCGCATAATCGGTACCCCGTTTTGGAGCAGGACCCAAGGTCATCAGGTTGTTATTTAATTGATTCAATTGTTTATTTAAAGCAGTTTCTTTTTTGCCGATCCCTGAGCTTTTTGCTTGAAGATTTTTATAAGCCGCTTCCATTTCTTGTTGAGCCCGAGTACCTAAAGAAATCACGCTCTGCAAAGCTTCCGCTTTCTTCGTTTCGGCAGTCGATTTCATTTTGTCTAAGGCTTCTTGCGATTGCTTCAAACCGTCTTCGATCGCGGCGACATCCGCATTTGAATCCGTAATCTGTTTTTCTAACTTATCACGTTGTTGTTTGTAGTTTTCGTTCACAGCCATGCGCTTTTGAGAAAAACCTTCCATACACTTCGTATAGACCATAATAAGTTCGTTCTTCTTTTCTTTAGCGCGAGTAATGTGTCCCGAGGATGTGCCAGATGAAACTGCCTTTTTGTAAGTGGCATAAGCTTCATACATCTTTTTTTTGCAATCACTTTCGGCCGTATAGTTTGTAAGATCAATCAAAGCCGTTGCTTTTTGACGATCTAGATTGATCAGCTGGCCTTGTAAAGTGAGAATATCTGTTTTTTTAGCTCGCATGTCTTTCGCAGCTTGTGCTTGGGCCGTCTGAAACTCGGCCACTTGTTTTTGGGTTTCTTCGTCAATTTCATGCGCTTTTTCCTTAGCTTCTTCTTGGGCTTTAGCTAAGTTGTCATTAATTTCTTTTAAAGCGTCGTCATATTCTTTTTGCGCTTCCGCTTTTTCTTTATCCAAGTCAGCAAGTTCTTTTTCTGCGGTCTTAAGATCTTTTTCAATACTAGATTTTTCTTCGAAATAGTCTTTACCGCTCATTTGTGGGCAGCTTGAATTCGTATCGCCGTTTCCAATAGCAGAAATTTGACTGTTACCGGTGTAAGCGCCCACGGCTTGAGTGAATGCTCCCATCGTATTGAAAGATTCCTCGCCGGTGACTTCATCACAGTCTTTGACTTTTGATACACACTCTTTACCTCCGCCCATGCCGGCCTTGCGGCAGGCCGTGGAGATTTTTTCTTCGGCTCGGCTAAGCTGGGTTGCGATGTTGTCACATCTTTTAATATTAGTCACCTCGACACTGTCGCCACCAAACATCGTGGTGGTAGAGCCTGTGGGTGCTGTTTGTGCTTGGGATAATAAAGGTGCCGTCATGAAGATCATGACAGTGAGAGTGTTGATAAAGATTTTGACAGCTGTAGGATTGCTTGTGTCTGAAATCTTATTCATTTGAGTTCCTCCCCGATGTATTCAATTGGTGCAAATGCAGTACCAATTATCGGCAGAGGAGCCCAAAAGGTTTACGTATCAAAGTGAGAAACTCACTTTGGATTGAATTATGGTTGAGGAGATCCGCACTGAGCACATTTGCGTGCTTTTAAAGGGATCACTGAAAGGCATTCAGGACACTCCTTAGTGTTTGGAGTGACCGGAGCAGGTTCCCCCTTAACTTTGTTGGCCGCTCTTACGATCATAAAGACTGCAAAAGCCACAATCAAAAAGTCGAGGACGATATTCATAAAAAGGCCGTAGTTCACGGTGGCAACTCCGGCCTTCTTGGCTTCCTCTAGCGTTGCGTAGGATTCACCGTTTAAGGCAAAGAATAGATTTGAAAAATCCACCTTGCCCAAAGCCAAACTCAAAACGGGGGTCAAAATGTCAGAAACGAATGAAGAAACGATTTTTCCAAATGCCGCGCCGATAATGATACCGACGGCAAGATCGAGCACGTTTCCGCGCATCACAAATGTTTTAAACTCTTTCCACATAAAGCCCCCTTTTAGAGATTGGAAAATGGATCCAGCAATAGCTTAGGGATCGTCTTAGAACTTGGCAACAAGGTTCATTGTTGTCGTCGTTGTTGAGTACTTGGCCCCAGCTGGCAATTCGTTTTGATATTGCAGCAAGTAAGCAACTTTAAATGAAAGTCTTGAGTTTAACATAACATTCAAAGAGGCCTCTGTGTTCACCAGGTAAGCATCGGCGTTTGTGAAGTTTGGCAAATACTCCAACCAGTATTTGAAGGTCAAATCTTGGCGGACTTTTTGGTTGTACTCAGTGTAAGCGCGGCCCATGCTGTCGCGAGCGATCTCTCCCGTCGTAGAGTTCGTGACTTGATAACGATAACCGGCTTCTGTAGTCCAAGTAATGTTGTCCGTTTTAGTAAGGAAATATTTAAGACCGGCGTCGGTTGAATCCCTTTGCACATAGCCGTTGTACACGTCACTTTCTGCTTTTTGCCCAACGAAAAGGCTAAAGTAATCATTTAATTCACGTTCGTAACGAAGTCCGGCTTCCCAATTGCGCGCACTCTCCACACCCAAAGAGTCTGTTTTAAGATAGCGGCCTGATCCAATGAGTGAGTTCTTGTCCCAAACGTAAGTGGATTTTGCTTTGGCGTTATAGCTTTCAGAGTCATTATTGCCGCTGACAACAATGGCACCCGCTTCGGCTTCGCTGAACCACGGTGGCGGAGGCGGAGGTGGTGGTGCGGCATCAGTGGCTTGTTGGGCAAGCACCGGCATGGCAAAAAGTAGAGTAGAAAGACCTAGGATGTTCAACAGCTTCATATTTTCTCCTTCTGTCGTTAGGGCTCAACACTGTAGTTTCAAAATCCACTGAGTCCAAGAAAATTTTGATGAGCTTTGACGCGTTCTCTGCTAATTTGTTTTCGGGAAATATTGTTGATGAATATGCAAAAGGGTTTTAACTCAGACATTACTGTGCGTGGCAAAAGCTACCATATCCAAACCGAAGATTGGGGAATGCAAAACCCTTTTTTGGTCAGCCGAATTTTTTGCAACGGCGCTGTCCTTAAAACAATTAAGACTCCCTATGAAAGTGTCTTGAGATTGGGTTCAAGCCAAACTCAAGAAGCAATCAAATTGGCTCTGCGTCGTCAGCATTCAACAATAATTGATGCTTTGATGGCTGACGGAGCCGTCTAAAACTCGACTTCAGGCGAGTATCAAACTTCGCGTCAGTTCCTTACTATAAAGGGATGATTGATTTCTCTCACGTCTATAAGACTTATCCCGGTCCGGTTCATGCTTTGAAAAATGTAGATTTGCATATCGGAAAAGGTGAATTCGTATTTTTAACAGGCCCCAGTGGCGCTGGTAAAACAACGTTATTCAAAATGATTTCAGCCTATGATGTTGCGACTTCTGGTGATGTCAGCGTGGCCGGTCACGACCTTCTTTCCATAAAAGATTCTCAAATACCTTTTTTTAGAAGAAAAATTGGCGTTATCTTTCAAGATTTTAAACTTTTAAAAGATCGCACGGTGTTTGAAAACGTCGCTTTACCGCTGCAAATTCGCGGCGATAAGCCGCCAGCGATCCAGCGTCGTGTGCACGAAGTTTTAGAACAAGTGGGACTAGCTCATAAGCACGATCAATATCCTGAATTTATTTCGGGCGGGGAGCAGCAAAGAACTGCCATTGCGCGCGCGATTATTCACCAACCAGGCGTTTTGATCGCCGATGAGCCGACGGGAAATTTAGATCCAAGACTCAGCGAAGAAATCATGGACTTATTAGAACGTGTTTGTGCTCAAGGAACTACGGTATTTGTCGCAACTCATGACCATGAGATGGTCAAAAGAAGAAACAAAAGAACGCTGCAGCTAAAAGACGGCATGATCGTGGGGGACAGTAAGTGAAAAATCCACGAAAAAACTGGGCTTTGCGCTTTTCGACTTTAGTTGTTGTGACGGCATGTTTTGTCGTTATCAGTGGTGCTTTGGTATTAACGCAGAATTTTCGCAATATCTTAACCCTGTGGGGTGAAGATGTGCAGATGACAGTGTATTTAGCGCAAGATCTTTCAGATCAAGGACGCGAATTCATTGAAAATAAAATCAAATCATCTGCTGATATCGAAAAGATCTCTTTTGTGAATCAAGAAAAAGCCTTGGGTGACTTTCGCACTCAAATGGCCAGTTATGCGCCCGATATCTCTCAAGATGAAGAGCTTTTGAAACTGATTCCCGGAAGCTTTCAAGTGAAACTCGCAGACTCTTCCGCCGAAAATCAAATGACCTTATTGCAAAACCTAGCGTCCCAAATTCGTCCTTTAGAAGGCGTTGAAGAGGTCAGCTATGGGCAAGATTGGATTGCAAAATACGCAGCCCTTATTTCGACCGTGGAAATTACTTTAAGATTTTTAGGCATCGTCATTTTAGGCGCGGCATTGTTTGTGATTTCAAATGCTATTCGCGCTTCCATTGCGAGTCGTAAAGAAGAAATCGTGGTCTTAGAAATGATCGGTGCAACACCCTCGATGATCCGTAAGCCTTTCTTAGTGGAAGGCGCAATTTTGGGTTTAACGTCGTCGGTTTTAGCCGTGGGCTTGTGCTTTGCTATCTATTTAGGGATAAAAAATGTATTGATCGAAAAACTTAGCTTTTTACAATTAAGCCAGCACATTCAGTTCTTAACTCCTATTGCCTGGATCGCTTTTGTGATCGTGGGTACGAGTTTAGGTGCCTTGGCTTCATATCTTTGTGTTCGCAGAATCAATGATGGTTTCGCCGGAAGTCAGGCGGGCTATTGAAACTAAATAAGGTCTTTCTACTTTTCGTTCTTTCTTTTGCCATGGCCGCGCAAGCGGCCACGGAAGTCGATGTATTGACCAAAGATTTTGAAGCCGCAAAGAAAAAAGTGGAAGATGCAGAATTAAAACAGCGCCAAGTTCTGTCGGCCCTGTATCAGCTAAATAAAAAGATCAAAAAATTGGTCACTGAACGTGGAGAGCTGGGGCAGCAGCGAGCATTTCTTGAAGTGAATGTCCGCCATCTGACGGGCAAAGTAGAAGAACTGACACAGAGATCCGGATCGCAAAAGACTTTGTTAGCCGAAAGACTTAGAGCGATTTATAAGCTGGGCGGACCTTCAGTTGCAAGATTCCTATTTTCATCCGGAAGCTCCGCGGACCTAGAGCGAAATTTAAAAATTTTGGGTGTGGTTGCTTCAAGAGACCTAGATCTTATTAAAAACTACAATCGCGATTTAGAGGATCTTCATAAGAAAAAGAAAACCTTGGCAACGAAGCTTGAAAACTTAAAATCAGTTGAAAGCCGTATCGTCGCGCAAGAAAAAGAGATGCGCAAAGAACAAGATCTTAAAAACAGACTTCTTGATGGCATCCGTCGAAATAAGATGTTTGCGATGAATAAAATCAATGGCCTGCGCGAAAAATCTTTACAGTATAACTTAGAAGACGCCGGAGTTTTTGACCTTTTGTTTAAGCCTTCTTTTGCGGATCAAAAAGGACTCTTGCCGTTACCGGTGGCGGGCTCTTTAGTGCAAAAATTTGGATTAGTAAAAAGTGATGAGCAATCGTACACGATCTCGAATAAAGGCGTGTATATCTCTGTCGCTCAAGGAACGCCCGTTAAGTCGGTCTTTAGTGGAAAAGTATCTTATGTCGGAGATGTCGCCGGTTTTGGTACAACATTGATTGTCGATCATGGCGATCATTATTACAGCGTATATTCCCATATGCAGGATGTGACTGTGAACGTCGGTCAAGACATCGAACAGGAACAGATCCTGGCGCAGATCGGGAATCCTCCGATCGACAAAGCCCCCGGGCTTTATTTTGAAATTCGTCATTTTTCAGAACCCTACGACCCGCAACAGTGGATGAAAGGACTCTAACACTATGCAATCACTTAAACGATACTGGAAAACCTATATACTTGGAGGCATTCTGCTCCTTGTATTATTTGTTATGGCTGAAACAGGTTTTCAAGTTCGCGCTTTCGCCCAAGAACGTTATGCGGATTTACAAAACTTTAGTAAGGTTTTGAATCTTATCCAGCAATACTATGTTGAAGAAGTCGATACTAAAAAACTTATTTACGGCGCGATCAAAGGCATGTTGCGTGAGCTAGATCCACATACGAACTTTATGCCGCCAGATATCTTTAAAGATTTCGAATCTGAAACCAGTGGAGAGTTCGGGGGATTGGGAATCGAGATCGCCATTCAAAACGGAATTCTAACGATCATTTCGCCCATCGAAGATGCGCCCGCTTGGGTTGCGGGAATCAAAGCCGGAGATAAAGTCGTTGCGGTGGATGGTCAAAGCACTAAGGGCATGAGTTTAGTGGAAGCTTCACAACTGATGAAAGGTAAACGCGGAACCAAAATCATTCTGAAGGTTGTGCGTGAAAATGAAGACAAACCTCGCGATATTACGATCACCCGTGGATCGGTGAAAATCAGATCGGTGAAATACACAAACTTGGGAGATGGTTTTGCTTACATTAAAATCACAAGCTTCATTGAAAATACCGCCAAGGATTTACAAAAAACGATCGAAAAACATATGAAAGAAAACAACGGCACTATGGCCGGCCTATTGATTGATTTGCGCCGCAATCCCGGTGGTCTTTTAGATCAAGCAGTCAAAGTCAGTGATATGTTCCTGAAAGAAGGAACTATCGTAAGTACGATTGGACGTAACAAAGCCGATAAAGAAGTGGCCGTAGCGACAAAAAAAGGTCAATACACAAACTTCCCTCTTGTGGTGTTAGTAAATGAATACAGTGCAAGTGCCAGCGAAATCGTTTCGGGCGCTTTGCAGGATAACAAACGCGCTTTGATCGTAGGACAAAGAACATTTGGTAAAGGCTCTGTTCAGTCCGTTATTAAACTGGGTGATGGCAGTGGTTTGAAGCTGACGGTTGCGCGTTATTATACTCCAAGTGGTGTATCGATCCAGGCCGAAGGTATTCATCCAGACGTTGAAATCGAAGAAGTAGACCCAGAAGCATTTGCCAAGGCGGTCGTAAAATCGACAACGACTCGCGAAGGTGACATTGCGGGTCATCTTAAGGGAGACCGTGAAAAAGCATTAGAGAAGCTTGATACCAAACAGGGCACAGAAGAAGGTGCTTTGGCATGGTGGAAGGACGTCGGATCTAAAAAAGAGGCGAATCTGACGCCACAGGAAAAACTGTTTAAATCAGATTATCAGGCCTACCAAGCATTCAGTTATTTAAAGGCCTGGAATACCCTGAAAGCTTTGACGCGCTAGTTATTGATATTGGATTTTAGAGGCCCTACTCTAGCCCCGTTTTGAGGCAAGAGGGGGCCTTTTTTCATGTTAAACCTGCTGTTTACATTCTTAGTATTACCGGTGTTTGCGCAATCAAACTCGGCCGGTTTTTCTCAAGGCAATGTGCTAACAGCATTCCCTATTCAAGGCCAAGTTCAGGTGACATGCAGCGGTTTTAATGGTGAAGCGAATGCCATATACAATTGCCGTGATGTGGTTTTAGAACCGCAAGCATATGATTACTTTGTGGGTCCTCGTGATGAAAAGTTAAGATGGGTCGACATCATCGCAGTTCGCCAGGACGGAACCACGCGAGTAAAGACCTCTGCTTATGACGGAGCTAGCGGTCGCACCACTGAAGCTTTGAATCTTTGGATTTCCACGATCTTCCAAAAAGGTTTACTTGCTTTAGGAACTAACGAAATCAAATACAAACTTTATACGGCTGACAACACCCGCGATTCGCTTATCAGCGGATCTTTCAAAGCGGTCGTCAACCGCGCACCCACTCGTCAATGCCAAGCCGGCAGTTATGAGTCCACCGACATCAACGATTGCAGCTCGCAATATTCGATCTGCCAACGCTTTTTTGCTGAACGCCAGTTCTGTAGGTAAGCCTCTACTATGTCTTAGACCGAAATCTTAAAACCTGGAATTTCCGCTTCCATATTGAATTAAACGTGTTCCGGCGTGTCCTAAGGCCGGACCCTGTTTTGCTCTATTGCCTGCGCAGCAATAACTAAAACAGGAGAAATCCATGAAAAAATTTTCCGTCCTATTAAGCATTTTAATCGCTACAGGCCAAGCCGCCTCAGCAGAAGCTCCGATTCGTACCCAAGCCAAATCAGCGTTACGTATTCTAATTGACCGTCACAAAGACGCCGGAATGCGCATGCCTTTAGATATCGAAGGGGGGGCTGATATTTCTTTTATCTGTGCCGCTTCGCTTTTTATGCAATGGGGTGACAGAGTTTATCAAAGCATCGAAAACTCTCCAGACGCGCGTGAACCAGAATCAATGAAAGAGTTTGCCAACGTACGCGACAGCTTAAATCGCTCATTCCGCATTGTCATCGCGACTCGTAAGGATCTTCCCTCGGCGGTTGAAAGTGTGATTAAGGAATACCGTGAAGCTTCACAGATGGTGACTGTCCCGGGTGATCTTAACTTTGCGAGCTTTGCATCTAACGAATATCAATATTTTAACTCTTTAAATTCTTGTACCGAACCTCAATACATCGAAAAAGTAAGTTCACGTATTGCGCCTTTAGAAGACGACATCTCGGTGAACGGTGTAGAGGCCGGTGCGACTGAAGTGCCTTCAGTTCTTGTTAGAGCAGGTGGTGGTGGCGGTGGCGATGTTCCCAGTGTTCTTGTTGGAGCGGCCGCAGTTAGTGGCGGTAATCTCATTATCGTAGATAACTCTAATAAATTCCGTAAAACGAAAAAGTATTCTGACTGGATTCAAACTTTCGTTCTTGGACAATAAGGATTTTTTATGATGAACCTAGCCCCTTATTTATGTGCGATACTGTTGACAGCATGTACTCCAAACTCTGACGGCGTTTCAAATACCAAGGCCAAAGAGTCAAAAGCTATCACCACTGAAGAACTTAAAACCCTTCAAGTGAGCTATGAAAAAAACTTGATTAAGGCCACAGATAAAAGTGACCACGATCCAGTATGGACGGCGGAAGTTATTTTACCGCAAATTCATGGTTGGTTTACGCCAGGTAAAGGATTGAAGGCGGCTAGGTCGGTTTATGAGCAGTATGTGATTTATGAACTAAAGCCCATTCCGCCGAAAGTGCTTCAAGAGTTGGATCAAGTATTGATGCCGGGTCGCTATTCTATGGCGATCTTGACCAAAAAATTCTGGCAGGAAGTGGCAGCGGCCCAAAAAAGTGGATTACGTATCGGCTTCTTATCTTCAAGATCTGCAGCGAATGTATCGGGAGTTTACTTCAACTATTATCGCATGATCGGTTTAAGTGTTCTTTCTGAACCGGGAACCTTACCGCACGAGATCCGACACCACATGCAATACAAGAAAATCGATGTAAGTTATGAGCCTGAATTTATTTCTAAGTCGTGCATGGCTGATATGAGCCGAGCGATGGGCGAAATTGATGCGACGACATTTGAGTTACCACTGTATCGCGGAATCGAAGAGGAATTCAGCACACTTACTGAAAGGCATCAAGGTTTCGCTGAGTTGCGCACCCCTCAGCTGACACTTTTAACCATTAATTTGAATTACCCTACAAGTGTGAGCTTTCAGGTAAGCCAAAATAAGGAGTGCCCCTCTGACATAAATCAGGCCATGACAGAAATGTATGAAAGATTCAGTAAAAAAGAATCCGAGGTTACCAGTCAGTTAAGGGCCGTTAGTTCCGATGTATTCCGTCTTTTTCGTTTAAATAATGCTGTGGCGACGGAAGGCTGTACGAAGGTTTCAAATGATCGGTGTCAACGCTATATTCAGCAAATTTCTGAATTCCAACAGAAACATGCCGATCAAAAAGAGCAGTTCCTAACGTTGCTAGAAGCAGAAATCACAGAGCGCAGGGCCTATGTGTCTTCGGTCTTGGAAAAGTTAGATGATGAATCAAAAAAAGATCTATGTGGCAGAGCCATCGGCTTTGCGAATTTTGTAAAATGTGAGGATCAAAAATGAAAAAGATAATTATGTCGTTGTTGGTTTTAGGAGCCATGCAACCTGCTTTCGCGGATTCCCGTTATCCTAAAAATATCCCGGCCCGCACGTTTGGTTCAAATCAAGATGTTGGATCTTGTCAGGCAGAATCCTTTGTTACAGCCATTGAACATCAGCTGGCGAACCATGGACTTTTTTTCCGTGCATCTTTACAGCATTTGCATGCCTTTATTTGGAAAGATCGTGAGGACGCAAAAAAAGTCGATGCGGGCCTTGATATGACGGCGACCTCGATGGCTTTAGTGAATAGATATAGCGGCGTTATCCCAGAATACCTCTTACCTGAGGATCTCGAGGGAGTCGTTGAATCCTCTTTATCTACTCAAGGAGGGAGCGGTAAGGGGTTGCGACCTAAAATTGAGGATATGGGTATTTATGACGACCGGGTCCCAGTTCAAAACTTTCGCTATTCAAGTTCATTTTGGTCTTTCAAACCAGGTCATTCAAACACCCGTTCAGTGAATGATTTTTTTAATGTCGTAAGATCTGGAAGAATGGTGACCCTGTCGTTTGACTCGGCATTCATGTATAAATTTAGCCCAGTTACAGGGTTGCTAGCAGCTCCTTACCAAACAGACGAATCATTATTAAAAACTTCGAATCATTCCATTGCTGTGGTGGGATTTGATGACGACCTGGGTGGAGTAATTGTTCGTAATACGTGGAATGGTGCTCATGCACTAAGAGCGGTGGTGGTTGATGAAGGCAATCTTAGCGATGCCGAGAGGGGCGATTTAGCAAAGTTTCGCAGAAAGATTAGCAAAAAAATACTTCCGGGATACTACCTCTTTCCATACAAATTTATCCAGGACATGGCGGCGCGAGGAGTAGGCGGGTACTACGAAATTAATCTGGACCTCGGGGCTTTCGCAAATGTCTCTTCGGATTACTCAAAAGACTATGAAGTTTTAAAAACTTTCTTTTCGTGCGATCGCACGGAGCTGAAAAGATCACTTGAATCGGTGGGGCGTTCGATTGATTTTTTTGAAAATCCCAATATCAGCGAAGATAAAAAGGACGGGTATTTGAAAAGAATTAAGATGGTAATCTATTCTCAAATGTCACAATCCCGTCGGACATTAAGCTTTGCCAAGCAAAGTCGTCGTGTGGATGGAACTATTGATCGTGTGAAGGATTTTTACGACGGCAAATTCAAAAATTATTATTGCGGCGGTCACTACAAGGATCCAGAAACGAACTTTTGGCCGTTGCGTGGGAAAGACCGCGTATTAGAAAATCCAGAATTTTTAAAACTAGTTCGTCAGCTATCAATTAGCCCGAATGATTTTTCTGCCTGGTATGAGCTATTTAAGCTTTTATCAAAAAAGGAGTATTTAAATGATATCAATTAATAAAACAGTCGTAGGCGCCTTGGTCTTTGTTTCCCAGGTTGGCAATGCCGCGATTTTGCAAAATACCGAAAAAAACGAAGCTCAACTGGGATCCGGAATTCGCGTGGAAACAGAACAGTTGTTTCCCACTTGCCTGCAAAGTTTTGATCGGAAAGAAATGATTTCTGAAGACACGCTGGCCTCAACGCCAGTTCCGGAAAGTGCAAAAAGTGTAGAAGTAAAATCTGAAGTGATCCGTAGCTATGAAACTTTAGATGAATATACGAACACCAGCTTTTCCGCGAGTGTTCAGTATATGGCGTATTCTGGCTCAGCTTACTACAATCGGGAAGCACAGACCAAGATCAGCAGCGATACAATCACGGTTGGTATTAAGGCGATCGCTAACTATGGTCGCTGGTATATTAAGAATCCTGTTTTGAAACCTGAATTTGCTCGCTTAGCCCAAACCAATATCAAAGAATTTTATAAGCGCTGCGGGAAAGAGTTTGTATCAGGTTATAAACTTGGACAGGGCATTAATATTGTCTTACGCACTTTGGATTACAGCAGTTACAGCTATGAAAAAGTGGACATGGGTATGAGTGCTTCCGGTGGGTCGGGTGGTTTTTCAGCTTCGGTCCAGGCGGCATTCATGAGTGTCGCTAGTAAGTTGCTTAATTATAGCTCATTAGAGGTTCAAATTAACGCTTATGGTTTAGAAGGATTGCAAACCACTTCGCGTATTATTAAGACCGAAAAAGATGTAGAAAAAATTCTTGAAACCATCTCGGCCATGATCGAAGAGGTTGAAAAAAAGAACGCGGTCGTGACGGATTATCTTACGGCTGCATATCCGATCAAGGATCAGCCTTATACGGGGGCGCTGGGCGAGGCCCGACGCCAAAGTCTGAAAGATCTATTCGCCGCTTTCCGCCAAATTGATTTCGATCTTAGCCGTATGAGAAGTTATGTCACTCATGATTACGTGGCGGAGTTTCAAAAACTTTGTGATCTTAACGAAGAGGACAAAAGAACACTTATGACCTGTGAACGCTATCAGGAATACGTGAAACGCCAAACCACGGCGCTGAATTCCGCTCGCGAGCTGGTGGTTAAGGCGATTCAAGATTGTGCGAATGCGGAAGATATAAAAAATTGCCGTTTGGCGGATCTGGATGCTCAAATGATGTTGGCGAAAGAAACACGTTTATGGCCAAAGCAATATCGTCGTAAACTTGAAATCGCAAAATACAAAAGAGAATTCTTAGATTCTTTGATGAAGTAGACGAAGGAGACTTTATGAAAAAAATATTCCTTGCGGCAGTTCTAATGATGTTAAGCATTTCAGTGCAAGCTGCAAATAAGCCCACCAAGAAAGAGGCGGCAGAATATTGCAAAGTGAAGGCGAATCGTTTGTTGATCGACGGAAAAAGAGAGACAAAGAAAGCCTGTATAGAGCGTCTTCTTTCACTTTAAATTAAAGCTAGCTTCTCAAAATGCAAAAGACCCACTGGAGATTAAATTCCAGTGGGTCTTCGGTGGACTTCTTAAAAAGCCCTTTTAGTTTCAATTAAAAAGGCGAACTAGTTTTGTTCGTCTTTGAAAGTTCCTGCTGGAACTTCTTTAACTTTCACTGATTGGTTCAGGAAGTTGATCACTTTCTCTTCAGTGATTTGGTAAGTTAAACGGCTTGCTTGTTCAGATTTGCCATAGAACTCACGGATGCGCGCTTCATCGATACCTGTTTGTGCAGAGTATTCTTTGAATTTCGCATCAAGATCTTCTTTTTTCGCAAATAGATCGTGTTTTTTAGCAATCGCATCCACAAGGAATGAAGATTGGATCATTTCGGTTGCTGATTTAGTGAAGTCTGCATCCCATTTTTCCACGTAAGAAGCGAAATCGTTTTCAGTCATGCCTTGATCAGACATACGTTTTTTGAAGTCTTCGATCAAAGATGCTTTTTGTTCTTTCAATAATGAAGGCGGCACTTCCACGGGGTTTTCAGAAACTAGTTTTTTAAGAAGACGGTTTTTAAAGCCATCTTCCACACGTTTCTTTTCAGTTTGCTCTAGATCTTCCGTGATTGTTTTTTTCAAAGCTTCAAGATCTGCCGGGCCACCCAAAGATTTAATGAATTCTTCGTTTAGTTCTGGCAATACTTTTGCTTTGATTTCTTTCAAGGTAACTTTGAATTCAACTGGTTTACCAGCCAACTCTGCAGAGTGGTATGGATCTGGGAATTTCAAAGAGATTGTTTTTGATTCGCCCACTTTCATTCCCACAACGCCTTCTTCGAAACCGTCGATGAATTGTTTAGCGCCAAGTTCAAGGTGGTGGTCTTTCCCTGAACCGTTTTCAAGAGGAGCTCCGCCCATGAAGCCTTCAAAGTCGATGACTGCCGTGTCGCCATTTTTAGCTGCGCGGGCTTCGGTAACAGTTTCAAAAGTAGCGCGAGAAGCGCGGATGTTTTCAAGAACTTGATCTACTTTTTTAGCGTCAACTTCGTATTTTTCTTTTTCTACTTCCATGCCTTCATACTTTTTCAAGTTGATTTCAGGGCGGATGTCAAAATTTGCAGAGAAAGAAAAGTCTTTGCCTTCAACAGCATCAGCGAATTCAAACTCTGGATAACTGATGGGTTCAAGTTTGTGTTCAGACAAAGCTTCAACATAGTGTTTTTGGATAAGATCTTGGACAACGTCTTGTTTTACGCGATCGCCGTACATGCTTTTGATGGTTGCAATAGGCGCTTTTCCTTTGCGGAAACCTTTAATAGTTACATCACGTTGGATACCGCTGAAGATTTTTTGGAAAGCTGATTGAACAGAGGCTGCAGGAACTTCAACGTTCAATTTACGGGAAAGGTTTGAGACCTTCTCAACATTTGATTTCATTCTTTTTTCTCCTGATTAAAGCCCGTGGATACTAGATGAGGAGCTGACTTTACGCAATCTCATCGCAGCGCGTAATGCCTATATTTCCGCTCTCAGCGACACTCTAAACACCTATGAAGCAAGAGATTCACTTTGTGACTGGAAAAGGAGGCGTTGGGAAGTCGGTGGTAGCCGCGGCCCTCGCCCTAAAAAAAAGCCAAGAGGGCAAAAAAGTCCTTTTGGTCGAACTTGGAGATCAAAGTTTCTATAAGGATTTCTTTGGTTTAGCTCAAGTTGGATATCAACCAGTACAGTTGCGCCCCCAGCTTTCAATCGCTTTGTGGACCGGGGAGCAGTGTCTGCAAGAATATGCGCGGCATCTTATCAAGGTGGAAACTTTGGCTAAGTTGTTTTTTGAAAACGCCATTATGCGAGCCTTTATCAATGTTGCTCCCGGGCTTCCGGAACTTGCGATCTTAGGTAAAGTTACTAGTGGCCCTCGGAAACATGGACCGCCTTTGCCTTTTGATTGCCTGGTGGTGGATGCTTTTGCGACCGGGCACTTCATTGCTTTGATGGAAGCACCCAAAGGGATGGCGCAGGCCGTGCAGTTTGGCCCGATGGGGGAACAAAGCCGCAGCATCGATGCGTGTTTGCGAAATGAAGAGTTAAGTCGTTATCACATCGTCAGTCTTGCAGAAGAACTGCCACTAAAAGAATCTTTAGAGTTAAGTGAAAGATTAAACCAAGAATTCGGTGTTCACCCGGAACTTATCATGAACAAGATCATCCAAGTTCCTGTGGCTGCGGCAGAGCTGAACGAAGCGGCAAAAGAAAATTCGGACGTGGGGCGCTTTGCGAGCTATCTGTATACGCAGAAAACTCATCAGGAAGAGATTCTTAACAAAATTCCGCCACGTATGGGAAAAGTTCAAAAACTTCCACTGATTTTAGAAGATCAACCTTGGGCCTTAGTGGAAAAACTAGCGGGGATGTTGTCATGATTGAAAAGACAGAAATCCTTGTCTGTGTGGGCAGCGGGGGAGTGGGTAAAACCACGGTGGCGGCCTCTTTAGGGGTGCTTGCCGCTCAAGATGGTAAACGTGTTCTGGTGCTGACCATTGATCCCGCAAAACGCTTAGCCCAAACCCTGGGGATTGAAGGTACCAAAGATATCACCAAAGTTCCCAATCAAAACTTTAAGGGCGAGCTGTATGCTTCGGTGATTGATCATAAAAAAGTATTTGATGATTTTGTCGCCCGTGCCGCTAAAAAAAGTGAAGCCGTTAAAAAGATTTACAACAATAAATTGTATCAACAGCTTTCAACGAATTTAAGTGGTTCACAAGAATTCACGGCGCTAGAAAAGCTTTATTCCGTTTATGAATCTAAGCAATTTGATTTGATTATTTTAGACACTCCGCCGACAAAGCACGCTCTGGATTTCTTGCAAGCGCCGCAAAGACTGTCAGCCCTTTTTACCGAAGGGGTGGCGAAGTGGTTCCGGGATCCTGCCAGCAAAAAAAGTGGCTTTTTAGGTAAAGTGTTACAGACGGGCACAAGGCAAGTTCTAAAAGTTTTAGAGACTCTGACCGGCTCAAACTTCATTCATGAATTGGGTGATTTTTTTATCAACATTGAACAATGGCAAGAACAGCTTTTAAAGCGCACCGTCGATGTCCATCGCATGATGACCTCGCCGCTCACGCAATTTACACTGGTGACCTCTTTTGATCAGGCCAAATTAAAAGAGGCCGAGTTCTTCTCAAAAGAGATTCGTAAAGGCGGCTATCATTTAAGCGCGGTGGTTCTGAATCGGGTGTTTCCTTATTGGTTAAATGTGGATTCGTCTGAATCGCAGTCGTCTTTTCAGGGGATCAAAAAGATCTATGAAGAGATGAGGTCCTATTATTTAAAAAAAGATCGTCTGTATAAATCCTTTGAGTCTACAATAGGCAAAGACGTTCGCGTGTTCCGTATTCCTGATTTGCCTCACGATATTTCCGATATCGAGGGTCTAAAAGAAATAGGAAAACTTTTGGTTGAGGGAGAAAAGAAATAATGAAGTGGCTTTGGTCTTCTATTTTGGTGTTGTCGGTAGGTTGTGCTCACTTCGCAGAGCGAGCCAAGGAAGCCAATATTGAAGAAGTCCAAAGAAATGCTCAGGCTCAAGATCTTCACGAAGCAGAAGACCTTTTAAATAAAGGCCGTTTTGAGGAGAGTGAAAAAGCCTACGTCACTTTTCAAACTAAATATCCTCAGTCGACATTTTACCAAGCATCACGGTTAGGATTGGCTCAATCGTTCGAAGGACAGGGCCGATTTAATGAAGCGGTGGAGTTAAACCGCGAAATTTATCTGAATACTCTTCGCTTACAGCCAGAAATTGCAGCAAAGGCTTTGTACCGTTCGGCGTTTTGTTATGAGGCTATGGGTGATGACCAAAAGGCCCTGGCCGCGTTATTAGACGCGAAAAATCTGGGACAACACCTCCCACCCGAGATTGCTTTAGCCGAAATCCCGGCAAAACTCTCTGCAATCTATGCGCGTCAAGATCGTGAAAAGGAAGCCTTAGCCTATTTGAATGAAGCGGAAAAAGGTTTAGCTAAAGTAATGCAGGAACGAGGCTCTACGTTAGAAAGATCATGGCTTGCCCAAACTTATTTTCAGATGGGAAGTATTTCTACGAATCAGCTCAGTCGCGAGAATTTCGGCTCTTTTGCTCAAGGGCAGATGTGGGTGCAAAGTTATTTAATCAAGGCCATGAAGTTAGATGATCTGACGTGGTCACCGCGGGCGCAAAAAAAACTTATCGAAACTTACCGCAGTCTATTTTCTCTTTTTGAGTCCGAAGCAGAATTGGCGCAGCAAGTTCAAATGGGCGGAGATCTTTACGACTTGATGGATCAAGCGGAACTTTTTAAGCCTATAACGGGTGAAAAAATTGAGGGTTATGAAAAAGATTTTTTTGCGACGCTGACGGATATTCGCTCCCAATCCGATAAAATTCTATATACGGCCAAAGAAACTACGGGATTGACGGTGGAGTCACAAAAGCTTAATGGTTTACGCCGCGCTGGACGCGTAAAGGCCGATAAGCTTTTACCCGGGGAAAAGGCGAAACCAATACCTCTTCCTCCTAAAATAGTTCCCTCGCAGGATCCAAACCTGTAATATAGTTCGTTCTAAGGAGATGCCATGGCTAAATTAACTCTGCATCAACAAACCTTGGCAAATATGAAAGATATTTGCGCCTGGTTTTCGCAGAAAACTTCGACTTTATCCTATCCGATATATTCAAGTTACGACATCCGTGATTCTGGTTACAAAATCACGAACGTAGACGCGAATATCTTTCCGGCAGGATTTAATAACATTTGCCCCACTGACAAAGAGTCAGCCGTTGCCTTAATGAACAGATATCTTTCTGGTCATTACGAGAACGTGAAAAACATTTTGCTAGTGACGGAAGAGCACACTAACAACGCGTTTTATTGGGAAAACGTCCACACCATCAGAAACTTAATTGAAGCCACCGGAAGAACGGTTAAGGTGGCAATTCCTCGTGAATTGCCAGAGCCTTTGACGATGACAAGTTCCGCTGGGAACCAAGTGATTGTTCACTCAGCACTCAGAAACGGGTCGTTGCTTTCAACATTCACGCCGGATCTTATCGTCAGCAACAATGACTTTTCAGAAGCCTATGAAGAGTGGGCTCAATCTGTGATGGATTTGCCAATGAATCCGGCCCACGAATTGGGATGGTTTCAACGTAAAAAAAGCACGTACTTTAAATACTACAATGAACTGGCCGACGAATTTGCAGCCATTACTAAAATTGACCCGTTTCTTTTGCGTGTGGAAACTGAGTTGTTTGAGCATTTTGATATCGGTGACGAAAAAAGCCGGGAGGCCTTGGCCGCTCGGGTGGATGCGATGTTAAATAAACTTCGCGAAGAATATAAAAAACGCGGTATTGAACAAGAGCCTTTTGTATTTGTAAAAAACAATGCAGGAACTTACGGCTTAGCCGTGATTCGTGTGGGCTCGGGTGCGGAAGTTAAAGAGTGGTCTTATAAGTCGCGCAAAAAAATGAAAGCGGCTAAAGGTGGTCGAGACGTCGAGGAAGTGATTATCCAAGAAGGTATTCCTTCGATCGTTCAAGCCGATGGTGCCAGTGCAGAGCCGGTGATTTATATGATTGGCTGTGAACTGGCGGGTGGTTTTTTAAGAACTCACGCCGAAAAAAGCTCGACGGAAAGTTTAAATAGCCCCGGTGCGGTTTACAAACGTCTTTGCGTATCGGATCTCGCTATCGACACCCCCGGATGCCCGCAAGAAAATGTGTATGGTTGGACAGCGAAAATCGGGATGCTTGCCATCGCGAAAGAGGCCGAAGAACTGCACGCCCAGTTCCGCGGATATAAACCTCAAAGTGCTTGCCAGGCTCATTCCTAAAGTCTCGATGAAGGTCCAGGTTTCGCCTTGGGCCTTCAGGGAAAAAAAGCACAAATCCCAGACCTCATGTATTCTTAAGAAACAAGAGGGACTATGAAAAAATACTTTAGCGTGTTTGCTTTCTTCACATTGTGTTTTGTGATGGGCTTTTCTGTTTTGCGCGCCAATACCGATGAATATTTTATTGATCGTGATCCAGCCGCGGTGAAAAACGTTTTCGATTTTTCGCATCTTAAAGGCGAACGCCTGCAAGAAGCCGTGAGACAAAGAATGATGACCGGTCTGGTAGTTAAAAAAGATGCAGACGGGGCTAGATTCAGTTTCGGACACTTTGTATTTGTCGATGAAACGGGTCAAAAAAAGCCAGCCTGCCAGGCTTTCGGAAAAGTCTCGATCACCTTTGAAGCTGAAGGCGTGTCGGTCGGCGGAGATAAACCCCAAATGGAAGTTGAGGGACGTTGCGAACATTCCAGCGACCTAGCTTCGATCAATCCTCTTTTTGTTCCAGTGGCAAAAATTTTGGGGGAGCGTCCGGGGGACGGAGAGTTTCAATTCAATCAAGGTTCAGGCGTGACAATTCGTTTTGCGAATTTGCCAGAAGCGTGGCCTCGTCTTTGGCTTTTAAAATCAGTGAAATTAGTGAACGAACAAAGCTCTGAAGCTTTAGTCATTGAAAGCGATGAAGTCGCAAAATACCTAGGTCATCCGGTCGTTCTTAGCTGGAAATAAAAAAGGGGCACATGATGCCCCTTTTTATTTCGAAATGTTGAAAACTTTTAAGCATGAAGCTTAGCAATTTCCACAAATGTTCTGATCATCACGCCTGAAGCCCCTTTTTTAGGGCAGTATGGCAAGCGATTTCCGACCGCCCAACCAGTTCCTGCGATATCAAAGTGCGCCCAAGGAATACCTTCGCCCACAAATTGTTCTAGGAACGCCGCTGCCGTGGCAGCGCCCGCCCCCTTGCTTGAAGACATATTTGAAAGATCTGCATAAGTGCCTTTCATGTCTTTGACGTGGAAGTCAGTTAAAGGCATGTTCCATACCCATTCCCCAGACTCGCCAGCCGCTTTTTCGATCTTAGTTTTAAGACCCGCGTTGCGAGTGAAGTAACCTGTATGAGTGTTACCTAGCGCCACCACCATTGCGCCCGTCAAAGTCGCCGCATCGACGATCATTTGTGGCTCAAGTTCCGTCGCGTAAGACAGAGCATCTGCCAAGATCAAGCGACCTTCGGCATCGGTGTTATTGATTTCAAAAGTTTTACCGTTACGAGCTGTGTGCACGTCACCTGGTTTAGTGGCTGAACCGTTGACCAAGTTTTCAGTGGAAGCGACCAAACCAACAGCGTTGATTTTAAGTTTCAACTTAGCAATGGCGAGCAAAGTGCCGATCACGTTAGCGCCACCGCACATATCGTATTTCATTTCTTCCATACCCGCAGACGGCTTAATGCTGATACCACCACAATCGAATGTTAAGCCTTTGCCAACGAAGCACACGGGTTTTTTAGAAGCCGCAGCCCCTTTGTATTCCATGATGATGAATCTGGGTTCTTGATCAGAACCCATAGACACGCCTAGCAAGCCACCCATTTTTTCTTTTTTGATGCGTGCTTTATCCCAGATAGTCACTTTCAAGTTCGCAACACCTTTGGCTCCTTCGGCCGCTGAATTAGCAAGGATCGTTGGTGTCATCAAGTTACCTGGCATGTCACCCAAACGACGAGAGAAGTTCACCGTCGAAGCTAAGATCACGCCTTCGTTGAAAGCGTCTTTGGCGGCTTTGTCTGTTGATTTTGCTACGACGTGGATAGTGATTTCTTTGTCTTCTTTTTTCGCGGACATCAATTCGTTAAATACGTATGAAGTCATGATCAAGCCTTCGACCGAAGCTTGTAAGAAGCTTGCTTGATCACGTTTTGCCGTCGTGATGCCGTCAAAGTGGATCGCCGCTTCTTTGATATTCAAAGATTTAACGGCTTCATAAGCCGTAGCCATGGATTGGCGAATTGTTTCATGAGTGATGTCAGCTTCTTTACCTAGACCGATCACGATGACGTGGCGGAAACCCTTGAAGTTCATTTCACGGAAGATGATGGATTCTTGGTGGCGACCCGTGATGGTTTTTTCTTCTAAAGTTGCGACTAAGGTTTTGTTTAACTCAGAATGAGTCACTTTTGCGAGAGCTGGTTTTTTGTCTTTTGCAGAACTGGTCCCCGCCGCTTTAGAAAACACGACCAAAGCCGGGCATGTAAGTGTATCGATATCTTTATTTAATAAGTTGAAAGCCATTGGAACCCCTTAAAATGATTCAGTTTTGTCAATGCTCATATGTCTAGCACAAGCAATGGGCGGGACCAAGGGTTTTTGATAAAGTCCTGCGTAAGGATTCCGATAGGTAGCAAAGAATGACACTTCAATCAGTACAACCACAGGAGACAGCAGTGGCACTCATTCCATACGTCGTCGAACAAACCTCCAAAGGTGAAAGATCATATGACATTTACTCCCGCTTACTTAAGGATCGTATTGTTATCCTGGGTACGCAGGTAACCGACGAAGTCGCGAATGCCATCATTGCTCAGTTCCTTTTCTTGGAAGTTGATAATCCAGAAAAACCGATTCATTTGTACATCAATTCTCCGGGGGGCAGTGTGTCTGCGGGCCTGGCGATTTATGACATTATGCAATTCGTTAAATGTGACGTGGCAACATACTGTATGGGTATGGCTGCCAGTATGGGTTCGTTGTTATTGACAGCGGGCACCAAAGGCATGCGTTACAGTCTTCCGAACACGCGCATCATGATCCATCAACCACTTCTTGCGGGTGGGGGCTTATCTGGTCAGGTCACTGACATCGAAATTCATGCCCGTGAATTGATTAAGACAAAAGAAAAGCTAACTCGTATTTACGAAACGCACACCGGTAAAGGTTATGAGTTCTTGAGAGATCAAATGGAGCGCGATAACTTTATGGATGCGATGCAAGCCAAAGAGTTCGGTTTGATTGATCACGTGGTAGAATCTCGCAAATTGAAAAAAGGGTAACCCCAGATGACGACTAAAGATACTAACGGCACATTGAGATGCAGCTTCTGTGGCAAAGGCCAAAAAGAAGTTAAAAAATTAATCGCGGGTCCGGGCGTGTATATCTGCGACGAATGTATCGATCTTTGTAACGATATCATCGACGAGGAAAAGGACAGAGAGACGGCTGTAAAAGGCACGTTCAAAGTTCCAAAGCCAGCTGATATTAAAACTTACCTTGATGACTACGTTATTGGTCAAATTCAAGCTAAGAAAACTTTGGCTGTTGCGGTTCACAATCACTACAAACGTGTGAATGCAATGACCCAAGGTAAAAAGACCAACGACGTTGAGATGCAAAAATCCAACATCTTGTTAATCGGTCCCACAGGATCCGGTAAGACGTTGCTTGCGCAAACTATTGCTAAAATTTTAAACGTTCCATTTGCCATGGCAGATGCGACAACATTGACAGAGGCTGGTTACGTCGGTGAAGACGTCGAGAACGTCGTTCTTAACCTTCTTCAAGCTGCTGACTATGACGTAGAAAAAGCCCAACGCGGCGTTATCTATGTGGATGAGATCGATAAGATTTCTCGTAAGTCTGAAAATCCGTCGATCACTCGTGACGTATCGGGTGAAGGTGTTCAGCAAGCACTTCTGAAAATCCTTGAAGGAACTGTAGCGAACTTGCCGCCAAAAGGGGGTCGTAAACATCCTCAACAGGAATTCATCCAAGTTGACACTACGAATATCTTGTTCATCGTGGGCGGTGCGTTTGTTGGTTTGGATAAAATCATCGACAACCGTACATCGAACAAAACTATGGGTATCGCGGCCGACATTCGCACTTCTCAAGAAATTGAGAAGAGTTCAAACTTGCTTGCCAAGGTTGAGCCGGACGATTTGTCTAAGTTCGGTTTGATCCCAGAGTTCATCGGTCGTCTTCCGGCGATCGCGGTTCTTGGTCAATTAGACGAAGAAGCTTTGATGGATATCTTAGTTCGCCCTAAAAATGCGATCACTAAGCAATATCAACGCTTGTTTGGTTTTGAAGGTGTTGAATTGAAATTCACAGATAAAGCTTTGCGTGCAGTGGCGCAAATGGCATTGAAGCGTAAAACAGGAGCTCGCGGTCTGCGTGGTGTTCTTGAAACGGCGATGCTTGATATCATGTACGACATTCCATCTAAAGCGAACGTAAAAGAAGTCGTGATCGACGAAAACGTGATCAACGATGGTGGCCAGCCTCTTTTAGTTTATAAAACAGAAGAAGAGATTAAGGCCGAAGAAGAAGAAGCAAAAAAGAAATCTTCCGCTTAGTGGAAATAAAAAGCCCGGGAAACCGGGCTTTTTTATTTGGATCTATTTAACTAATCCCATCTCTTTAAGTTCGGGAATTAATCCCAAGGGCATGATGTGATCCCCGGAAATTTGGTCGGGATCAGAAACCTTGCAGCTCTTCCCATCAGCCGTACAGTGATTCGTAATCCGGCATTGCTTGTCATTTGGATTATCCACTAAGCCTGCCGGATATCCGCGAACCAAAATACCGAACACTTCACCCTTATCGTTAAACACCGGAGAACCGGAGTTGCCTTCAAAGCCGGTGATTGCGGCGCGATCATAAGCGGCTTCATTAGAAAGGATCGTGCCTTTAGTGCTTATTTTCGGGCCTCCCAAAGGATGACCCACCATGGAAATAGTTTGGCCCGGTGAAGGGCGTGCCGAGGTCAGACTTAAAGGCTTTCGGTTGGTAACGGCCTTTTTTAATTTAATAATAGCAAAGTCGTCATCAAATCTGATCACGTGATCGTTAATAGGTTCGCTCTTGTGAGCGGTGTGGATGATCTTGTCGCAGGCATAGATATTTTCAGCCGGGATATTTTTAGTGATCACGCGACCGCTAGAATCCGCTTCAAAATCAAAATACCAAGAAAAGTCTGTGCAATAAGGATTAGCGACATTTCTTTCCTCACCGAAGTTAATGGCACAATGTCCAGCAGTCATCAGCAGATCGGGCGCAATTAAAAAACCTGTGCAGGACACGAAGAAACTTTGAGTATTGGCAAAGCGCTCACTTGAACACATGTACTGGTTATTCTGAATGGTGTCCGTATTAAGATTTACCAAGTTCGTAACTTGTTTTGAGGCCTCAATGGCCGTATTTGAGATCATGATAGCAATCGAACGGTTGCGAGTAAATTGGCGAGTGTCAGTTCCGTAAACGGCGGCAAAAGATGACGAAGAAAAGAAGAAAAAAATTGGCAGGAAGAGCTTCATAAGCAGCAACTTACTGCTTTATTAGCTCTCGTCCTAGGTTTCACTCCATAAATTGCACAATTTATAGGACTGTTTAAAGGTTAGACCTGAAACATGAAACCTGCAAGATTACAGACTCTAGAAATTCCGCTGCAAAGATGACTGAATTTTTCTTATCTTAGGTAACATCAAGCGGGTGTTCCATGGACGAGAAAATCTTTGCAGGACTTCTAACTTGCGCACTATTGATTGCATTTATATTTTCAATTGAGGCGTTGGCACAGATAAGTGTTGGCAGAGACCAAAGGGCCGCTATTGCAAAGTCTTTACCCGGCGATTTGAAGATCTTTAGCGAGCAAGTCCCCTAAAAGATGAAAATCCACAGGCTTACTTAAAAAACGTAAAGCGCCGAGGGTGTCGGCTTTGGTGCGATATTCCGGCGATTCATAGGCGCTGACCATGTAGACCGGGATATCGGGGTGGCCGGAGCGGACGCGTTTTAGTAACTCAAAGCCATCCATTTCAGGCATGTTGATATCTGAAAGAATGATATCCACGGTGGGATGCTCGGATTTATCGAGGTAAGTCAGGCAATCGCGCGCATTTAAAAATGAAACAAGATTCAGCTCACCCAATTGGGCAAACAGCTTCTTGAATTTCAATTTATAAAGAAGATGAGTGTCGGCCTCATCATCTACGATCACTATATGAATCATGTATTTGGTCTTTCGTGAGACAGCGGAAGAGATACCACAAACTCGGACCACTGCCCAAACTCACTAGTATATTTTAAAGTGCCCCCGTGTTTCTGAGCAATATTAAATGCAACAGTTAGACCTAGACCCGCACCCTCGCCGGCGGATTTTGTTGTCAGGAATGGATCAAAAATCTTTTCGCCTAAAACCCGCGGGATACCAAGGCCGTTATCACGAATAACAATATCCACCGAGTCAGCCCGAACGACCGTTGACAGGACAAGTTCTGGCTCAAAGCCTCTATTTACCAGATCCTTTTTCTCTAAAGCATAAATGGCATTGTCGATAATGTTCGACAATGCCCGAGTTAAAGAGGTCGCATAAACAGGAGCCATAGCTGATTTTTCAAGACGATAGCTGACCTTTGGTGGGACATAAGAAGATCCTAAGGATCGCGCTGCAATTGTTTCGTGATAGGCTTTTTTAAGAAGCTCATTTACATCTAGGACTTCAATCACATCACTTTCATACCCTGAAAGGATCTGCATGGATCGAACAATTTGATCAATGCGCTGACTGTGTTTTAAGACAACACGGCTGATTTCCTTCACTTCTTCTATATCTTCTGAATCAGTCAGCAATTCGCTGAAATTAAGAACAAAGTTTAACGGATTGCGGATTTCATGCGCGACACTTGCGGTAAGGCTTCCTAAAGAGGCCATTCGCTCTTGAGCTACCAATGTGGCTTGCATGCGTTTAATTTGCAGCATGGCTTTTTCCAAGCTTTCGTTTTTGGTGGAAAGTTGGTGAGTCCGTTCTTGCACCTTGTGCTCAAGGGCTTGATTGAGTGTCTCCAGCTTGGTGTTAGCCGTTAAAAGATCGCGGCGGAATAAATTGATCGACTCAACTAAGACATCCAATTCGTCTTCGCCTTCATGGCTAGGGCGATTTAAAATCAGGTCCTTATTTTCTTTGCGAGGATTTTTTCGTAAGTAGTTGGCAATATGTTGAATATGCACAACAAGAATTTGATTAAAGACGAAGTATAAACACAAAACTACAATCATGGTTTTGGCGGCTTGGCGCACAAAAATCCAAACGGCTTCTTGAAGATACTTGTTACGGAGGCTCGCCACGTCTAGTTCAACATCTAAGGACCCCAAAATCTCGTCCGTGTTTTTGTGATAGATGTCAAAGCGCTGTGAGCTCTGTTCTTGGGGTTTGGACTGACCAAATTCATAAATCACGTTGTTGTCGGCAACTAGACGCAAGTGACTGACGCCCTGGAGCCGGCTTAAACCGTCCAGCTGAATTTCTAGCAGTCTGGTGTCATAAGACCACAAGTGCTCGGCCATGGAATCCAGGTACGAGTTCTTAATGATCGTATAATTGTTCTGAAGTTTATCGAAATCGCGCTGGTAATCCATAGCCAGCTGAATAACGGTGAAAATAAGCGTGGCAAAGGAACTCACAGCCCAAGTGGCAATGAGGAGCTTTAACGAGAGGGAATTTCGTTTTAACCAACTTCTAGATTCTGACTGTTTCACCGTATTATTTATCGATCAAAAGCCTGTGAAAGGGCATGAAAATCTCCCTGTGTGCAATTACAATTAGGAAAGAAACTCGAAGTCTCCTTGGATCAGCCTATTTTTGGGCTAATATTAGCGGTTATTATAATGCATTCTTTTTGGGCATAAAAGCGTCCCTGTCGGGGGCCAGAACTGTTTTTTTTCTGTATATATTTACTTCCCAGTAATCGTTCACATAGTTAGACTAGAGCTAGGTTTTTAAAAGGTTAGAAGGAATTTAACCGACTTTAAACCGCTTGTGTCTAATGGATGCAAGGGCTCGATAACCCACAGGGAGGGAGAGGATATGAGCGAGGGAAAAGTTACACAACTACCACTTTTGCCCCTAAGAGATCTCATCATTTTTCCACACATGATGATGCCGTTGTTTGTAGGTCGCGAAAAGAGCATCAACGCTCTTGAAGAGGCTATGAGCAAACAAACTGACATCGTGTTGGCTGCGCAAAAAGATGCGAAAACCAACAACCCCGAGCCAAAAGATATTTTTGCCATCGGAACTGTCGGAACCATCATCCAACTTTTAAGACTTCCAGATGGAACTGTAAAAGTTTTGGTTGAAGGTAAACGTCGCGTAAAGATTAAGAATTTCGTGAACAACGAAAACTTCTTTATGGTCGCGGTGGAAAACCTAGACGAAGACAACACAAATATCGTGGAAGCCCAAGCGTTGGTTCGTTCGGTTAAGAGCACCTTTGAAACATATGTGAAGCTTAATAAACGCATTCCACCAGAGATTTTGATGCGGGTGTCGACGATCGAAAATCCCGGTGAACTTGCCGATATTATCGTTGCGCAATTGAATTTGAAACTTGAAGACAAACAAAATGTTTTAGAGATCATCGATGCTTCTAAGCGGTTGGAACATTTGTTGAACTTGATGACGGGCGAAATTGAGATCCTAGAGGTCGAAAAGAAGATCCGTACTCGCGTGAAAAAACAAATGGAGCGTTCTCAAAAAGAATACTACCTCAATGAGCAAATGCAGGCGATTCAAAAAGAACTTGGTGAAAAAGACGACTACCAAGCTGAATTGCAAGACTTAGAGATCAAAACTAAGAATAAAAAAATGTCTCAAGAGGCCAAAGACAAGGTCATGAAAGAGATCAAAAAACTTAAGATGATGTCACCTATGTCGGCAGAAGCAACTGTCGTACGTAATTACATCGACTGGGTTCTTTCACTTCCTTGGGCTGATTACTCTGAAGAAAAACATGACGTGAAGAATGCTCAACGCATTTTGGATAATGACCACTGGGGCTTAGAAAAAGTCAAAGATCGTATCCTTGAATACTTGGCCGTTCTTTCAATCTCTAAAGACATGAAAGGCCCTATCTTGTGCCTAGCGGGTCCTCCAGGAGTTGGTAAAACGTCTTTGGCAAGATCGATTGCAGAATCTTTGAACCGTCAGTTTGCGCGCATCTCTTTAGGTGGCGTGCGTGATGAAGCAGAGATTCGTGGTCACAGAAAAACATACGTCGGTGCGATGCCAGGTAAAATCCTGCAAGCTCTTCGTAAAGTGGATAAAGGTAATCCTTTAGTTCTTCTGGATGAAATCGATAAAATGGCCAATGATTTCCGTGGTGACCCTTCCGCTGCGATGCTTGAAGTCTTGGATCCAGAGCAAAACTCGAACTTCCAAGATCACTATTTAGAGCTTGAGTACGATCTTTCTAAAGTGATGTTCATTGCAACGGCGAACTCGTTGCACACCATTCCACGTCCATTGTTGGATCGTATGGAGATCATCAATTTAGAAGGTTATATTGAGCAGGAAAAATTCCATATCGCTAAGAACTATTTAGTGCCTAAGCAATTGGAAAACCATGGCTTGAAAGATTATAAAGTGACGATCAAGGATGAAACTATTCGCGATGTGATTCGTTACTATACCCGAGAGGCGGGCGTCCGTAATTTGGAAAGACAATTTGCGAACGTAGCACGTAAAGTAGCCAAAGAAATCGTGATGGGCGAAGCTGTAGAAACCTTCAAAGCAGATACGAAGACAGACAAAAAATCTTCGAAAAAAGCAACGAAGTCTACGGGCAAGACAGCCGCGGCTTCAAAAACTCAAGGCTTTGTGGTGACACCGCAAAAACTTGTAGAGTTGCTGGGCCCTCATAAATACAAATTCGGTATTATCGAAACGGAAAACGAAATCGGTATGACGAATGGTATGGCGTGGACTGAAGTGGGCGGTGACTTGTTGTCAGTCGAAGTGAGCGTAGTGCCTGGAAAAGGTAAGTTCACGGTGACAGGTCAACTTGGCGACGTTATGAAGGAATCATGTTCGGCAGCGATGAGTTACGTAAGATCGCGTGGCCCATTGTTTGGATTGGATAAAGAATATTTCTCTAATATCGATGTTCACATCCATTTGCCTGAAGGTGCTGTTCCTAAAGATGGTCCTTCAGCAGGTATCGCACTGACGACTTCGATTGTTTCGGCAATCATGAAGGTGCCAGTGAAACGGACTGTCGCGATGACGGGTGAGATTTCACTTCGTGGACGTGTGATGGCTATCGGTGGCTTAAAAGAGAAAATCTTAGCGGCTCACCGTGGTGGTATCAAAATCATCATCTGCCCTAAAGAGAACGAAAAAGATTTGAAGGACATCCCTAAGGACGTCATGAAAGATCTTAAAGTGATCTTGGTAGATCATGTGGATCAAGTATTGATCAATGCTTTGGACATCAAAAATCCAAAAGAGTTGTTCAAGCTGCAAAAAGAGCCACAATTTGGTATCAAAGCCCAATACACGGGCCAAGCCGTTCATCATCACTGAGATTGTAAAATCTTAAATTAACTTAAAAAGCCCCGGGTCAAACCGGGGCTTTTCTGTTTTAGAGTTCCAGCTCTCGTCAAGTCCCTGTTAAAGCTCATTAAATTCCTGAAATCAATTCTCATAATGCCCGAATTCTGGGCAGCTGTCCGCGTCTTACATTGACCTAACTCTGACAATCTGTAAAAACCTGTCCTTCACCTGATAGATGAATAAGTTTTGGAGTTGAAATGAATCAACTGGATCGAGTTTTTGAACTCGGCAAATTATACGCAGACCGAGGAGAATTCGGTCTCGCCGTCGAGCAACTGACGGAGGCGTCGAAGACGTCTTTTGCCGAAAAGAATTTCTCTCAGTACCTCAAGTGTATAAATCTCTTGCTGCGTATTTATGCAGAACGTGAACAATTTGAAGAAATAAATCTAACAAAAGAAAAACTTCAAGATCTTGTATTGAACGAAGGTTTCGAGCTGAACTCCAAAACTTACTACACGCTCGCAGTCTGTGCTTCATACAAGGGTCAAGTTGAGATCGCGATGGACTATTGCCAAAAAGCTTTGGCCATTGCTTTAGCTTCCGATAATAAAGAAGATATCTGTCACGCGATCTTCGGATTAGCGATGTGCTATTCTCATCCCTCGGTGGGCCGTTTGGCCGATGCTTTAAAGGAAATCTACAATTTAGAAGTGTTCTTCCAAGTTTATAAGATGCCGGATCTGCAAGCCTCTTGCCTATTCTTGAATGCGGATATTTTAAAACAAATGAAGAAATACGACGAAGCGATCGAAGTCTTGTGGAAAGCCTATGATGCCATAAAAGTGACTCGTAACGTGGTGATGTCAAATTATCTTATGGGTTCTATGGCCGATGCGTATTTTGAAATCGGCGATAAAGACATGGCTCGCACGTACATCAGCCTAGCTCAAAGATCGATTGATGGTGAAAACCAACGTCGTTTGGCTCGTATGGCGCGCGCCTTGACGGAAAAGATTGGTGGCGAGACCCAATCAAACTTTGACTTGATCTTTGATGAATCAAATCATTCAGTAGTAGAGAAAAAATTAGGCCGCATAGACTTTAAAAACCAATTTATTCTTTTGGATCTTTTGCGCTTGTTCGTTCAGAACCAAGGGCAGATTTACTCTAAGGAATATCTGGTCGAAAACGTTTGGAAGCAGCCTTATGATCCGGCTATTCATGACAACAAGATTTACGTGACAATCAAACGTTTGCGTAAGTTAATTGAACCGGATTACGAGAAACCGAAGTATATTTTTAGAGCCAAAAATGGCTATTACATGAATAAAGCTGCTCGAGTCCATTTCGAGCACTAGTGGGGGGATTCATGTTACGTTTATTATTAACAGCAGCTTTGGCAGCGGGAGCACTGGCGACTTCAAGTCCTTCGGTGGCTTCAACTATTTCTCAAGGTGACTATGAAGAGCATGTGATGCCAGCAAATGATCGCTGGGTTCCATGGCCGTGGTCAAGCCGCCAACCGATTCCTTGGTCTGATATCCAAGGTTTGTGGAAGGTCGAGCAAGATGACTTCATTTCTTATTTCTCATTTAAAGTGGTCACGCTTAAATCAACGGGTATTCGTCAGCTTCAAGTAAAACAATTTGACGGGGACTCTTGTAAGGTTCTTTCTAACGGTGTCGGTGTCGAGACCAATAAAAAGATCTTGGCGCAAATGACTAGCAAAAGTGGCAACATCTATCGTGTCGAATTGACGGCCTTTAGTGAAGAAGATCTTCGTAAAGAAGATATTCCACCACTTCGCGGAGGAATTCCAACTCGTGAAGCCATGGTTCTTTCTTTGAGTCCTATTGATTCTTCAGAAGTTTATCACATGCAAATTGTGAAGATCTCTGCTTTTGTAACTCAAAAATTCTGCTTCGAAGATATTCGCAAGTAAGACTTTGCGGGAAGGCGCAGATCACGCCTTCCCAAATATCTATGCATAGATTCAAAATTCTCATCGTCGAAGATGATCCAGACTTAAGAGACACCATGCGGCTTCTTCTAGAAGATAGCTACGACGTGTCTTGTGCTACGGATGGGCTTAACGGATTAAAAAATGCCTTAAGAAATCCTCCAGACCTAATCCTGATGGATCTTAAGATGCCTAATATGGACGGATTTGAAACATGTCGTCTTTTACGTGCCGATTCCGAATTTTCTGACATTTCTATTATCGTAGTTTCGGGATTCGTTTCTGATCAGGATCGTGTTCGCGCCCTTCAAGCTGGGGCCGATGATTTTATTTCTAAACCTTTTGAAACCAAAGAACTGTTACATCGAATTGCAAAACGTTTAAGCGAAAAAAACACATCGAAGTCTCAGGAGCAATTACTTCGTCGAGGAATTTTTAAATACAAATCCCTGCGATTAGATGCTGTCGAATTAAAAGCTTTTGTAAATGATGAGCCCGTTCACTTTAGTCAGGTTGAGTTTGGCATTTTGAAAATCTTGGTGGAAGGGGCAGAAACGGTGATTCCTCGCGAGGTTTTCATTTCCTCGCTGTGGCCAGGCCAAGAGGTTTCAAGCCGGATTATGGATGCTCACCTTGTCTCAATTCGAAACAAGCTTAAGGGGCAAGATCTTCAGATTTCCTCAGTTTACGGCAAGGGATATATTCTCAAGTCATCGTAAGTGCTTAAAACCACTAATCCATTACAATTCTATAAAGAAGTCTAAACAATCTAAAGAATTTATAACGGGCTCCGATAAATATTGGGTAAGTTAACGAAGTATACCTAAGGAGCCTTTATGAACGTTCGTCTAAGTCTCAAAGCGAAGCTCATAGCACTCTGTTTATTTATAAACTCGGTCGCTGTCATAGTCGGTTTGATTTCCTTTCTCGGTTTAAAAGATGTAGCTCAAAGTTATGAGCAAGTGGCCAATGTCGCTCTTCCAAATCTAGCGAGTGCCGACCAAATGTATTTGTCTTATAGAAAAGTGCGGATTGAATTAAGAACTTTGGGTTTGCCGGGGCTTTCAAAAGAACAAGCTGATAAATCGGTCGCAGGTGTTCGAGAAGCCATCGAAGAATATGAAGTAGCCAACGAAAAGTATGCGAGCCTTCCTTTCGCTCCTGGTGAAGAAGAGCTTTATAAAAAAGTTGATGAAGCCTGGCACGCCTTCAAAAATACAGGGGGAGTGGCCTTGAAGCTTTATGCCTCGGGAACTCAGGAAGACCGCGCTAAGCTCATGGAAATCTTCTTGGTGGAGTGCCCGGCAAAAGCAGAAGTTTATGGTAAACAAATGGATGCTCTCCAAAAGTTCATTCACCATAATAGTGAAACTTGGGTGGGTGAAGCACGCTCAGAAACAGACACTACAAATAAAATCATCTTATGGGTCATAATTCTTGGCTCTATAGGGGGCCTTGCTTGTGGTTCTTGGTTTGCCGTGAAGCTTTCAAAATCTATCGCCAATATTACGAAAACTTTGGCTGACGGTGCGGATCAAGTAAACCAGGCATCAACGCAAATTGCTACCTCAGCGCAAATCCTTTCACAAAGCTCGACCCAGCAAGCTTCTTCATTAGAAGAGACTGTGGCCACAATGGAAGAGCTAACGGCCATGGTAAAACTAAATACTGATAATGCTCGCCAGGCTGCCAGTCTTTCAGCGCAAACTCGTGACGTAGCGACCGCCGGGGAACAAAAAATTCAAACTTTAATTAAATCAATCGAAGCGATTTCAGAAGACTCGAAAAAAATCGCCGACATTACTTCAGTCATTGATGACATTGCCTTTCAAACAAATCTCTTAGCACTCAATGCCTCAGTGGAAGCGGCTCGTGCTGGTGAGCAAGGAAAAGGATTTGCGGTTGTGGCCGAAGCGGTACGCAACTTGGCACAGCGAAGTGCCGAATCAGCAAAAAGTATTTCCGCATTAATCTCTAGCAGTGTGGAGCGCATCGAGAAAGGGGCTCGCCAGGCATCGGAAAGCGGAGAAGTTTTAGCAGAGATCGTTCATTCGGCAAAAAAAGTTTCGGATTTGAACGGAGAGATTTCGACAGCCAGTGCGGAACAATCTAACGGGATCGTGCAAATCGGTAAAGCGATGAACCAGCTTGATCAGGTGACTCAAGAAAACGCCTCGGCTTCAGAAGAATCAGCGGCGGCTTCAGAGGAGTTATCATCGCAATCGGCGAATCTTAAAAACACGGTCCATTCTTTAAGCGTTATTATCGGGGTGAGCGAGCCGGTTGCGGAAACTGAAGCGATCCCACACGTAAAATCAGTGTCTTCAGCAGCCCCAGCTCTGAAGACCTTTAAACCGAAGAATTCAGCGAAATCATTGGCTTCTGAGCTTATTCCCTTTGAAGACCCAGGGACCAGAACCGTTGGAACCCTCAAAGGCTTCTAAGTGGATAAGCGCGTCACACTTGCGCGGGTCTTTTGAGACTTAGGCGGCCCGCGCAAGGGGTGGCGATTTGAAAAAAACGGCAAAAATACAAAATATCCGAAAAAAGAGATTGCCTTTATCCCCACTCAGAATTAAAAAATGGACCTTCTACACGACATAGGGAGTTAGCTCAGTTGGTAGAGCGCCACCCTTACAAGGTGGATGTCGCAGGTTCGAATCCTGTACTCCCTACCAATTAAAAAGCCGCCATAGAGCGGCTTTTTTAATTTCTGCCTTCACTCCGGCGCTGCCGGAGTAGGTTTCTGAATTTTCCCGCCATATTCGACATTTTGGGGTTTGTCGTTTTCTGCCGCTGGCGGAAAACTCCTGGGACTTTGGTTAGATAATTTAGGTCCAAGTTCTCAAGCTTTCTTGAACTCTGTCATAAGCCCGGACCAACGGGCTTATTCATTTAAATTTCTGTAAGGAAGCCCGCGGCGGGCCGGAACCTCTATAATCTGAAAAAGCTTCTGCCGATAATATTAGGAGTTCTAATAACTACTTTTAGGAAGCATATGAAGTTCACGATCAAAAAACAATTGGGTCTGCTAGTTTGTGGTTTTTTAGTGGTGCTGACCGTTGTTTCGGTTTTTTCTTTTATCAACTCTACCAGCTTAATGGCCGATTTTGATAACGTCGCTGACGTGCAGTTGCCGGCAGTTCGTAACATGACTTTGGCAGATATGATGCATGATGGATTAAGATCTGTGGTTCTAGCGTCTTTATTGGCAGCTGAAGCAAATAATCAAGAAGGCCTCAAGGCCATCAAAGAAGAAACCAAAGAAAAAGCCGCTGACTTTACGAAATATCTGACAGAATTAGAAAAACTTCCTTTGAATCCAGCTACGAAAGCCGCCATCGCTGAAACCAAACCTGAAATGGAAAAGTACATCGCGCAAACACATCAGATCGTCACTTTAGCCAATGAGCAGGGCTTTCAAGTTGCTAAGTCGCAGCTGCCTGAATTCGATAAAATGTTTAAAGTTCTTGAAGGAAAAATGGAGACCTTAGGTGAGCTGATTGAAAAAGACGCGGATTCAGCCCACGCGGCGGGCGGAGTTTATCGTAGTTTGAATGTTATTATATCTATCGTCGGTGGTCTGTTCTGTCTTATCGTGGGGGCCTTCGTAAGTTTAAGCTTAATTAAAAAAATGACGAGCTTCGCCGAAAGAATTCAAAGTGCCGGGGAGTCTTTGGCCAGTGCAAGCGGGCAGTTAAGTGCCGCAAGTCAAAGTCTGGCTTCTGGGGCGACGGAATCCGCAGCCTCACTTGAAGAGACTGTCGCTTCTTTAGAAGAACTTTCTAGCATGGTGAAATTGAATTCAGAAAATGCACACAAAGCCTCGACGCTTTCAAAAGACAGTTTGGAAAACTCGCGCAAAGGGGCTGAGTCTGCTAAAAAACTCACAGCTTCGATGAATGCCTTAAAGGATTCTTCAAAAAAAATGGAAGAAGTTATCCAAGTCATCGACGACATTGCTTTTCAGACAAATCTTTTAGCGCTTAATGCTTCGGTCGAAGCAGCGCGTGCCGGAGAAATGGGAAAAGGTTTTGCCGTCGTTGCTGAAGCTGTCAGAACTTTAGCGCAACGAAGTGCTGATTCAGCCAAAGACATTTCGGTCATGATCAAGGAAAGCGTCGAACGCATTAATGAAGGCGGTCAGATTGCGCATGAAAGCGGAAAAATCATCGAAGGTTTCTTAGCGGCCGCTAGCGCCGTGGATGAAATCAACTCGAATATCTCTCAAGCCAGCCAAGAACAGTCCCAAGGAATTTCGCAGATCAATCAGGCTATGAATAATGTGGACCAGTCGTCACAATTGAATGCCCAAGTGGCGCAAGAGGTCGCTCATAACAGCGATAAAATGGCCCAGCTTTCTGGCGGCATGCAGGATCTGGTTTCTGAGTTGAACCAGCTCTTGACCGGGAAGGCAAAATCCTAATAAAACGGACTCCTTAGATTAAAGGAGTCCTCCATGAATTTACTTGAACTCGTTAAAGTTCCTGACGAACAACGTGACCACAAGTGGGAGATCGACTTCTTTATGGCGATCACTCAATCAAACTTAAACCTGATTCATGAAGCTCCTCAAAAAGGCCCGGATGGTTGGCCTTACCTGTTAGCCGAAACTTCGGCTGAAGCCACAGAACCAGCAAATAAGATCATGCAATGGTTGGCGATGAAAGGTGTGGGCCTAGCCGTGAACCCGCGCAAGGACTATCCAGATTATGTTTTTACTTACGGCATGCTTTGGCATTTCAAAGAAACAGGATTGTTTTATCGCACGGCTGATGAAGCGCCGGTAGGCACAATGGAGCTTGAAAGAGGCCAAGGCCTGCACGCGGGTCCACCGGCACCCCATTATCTTCCACAATACGTGCGCAATATCTTAAAGCAATTCTTCTTAGATCAAAATGTTATGCGTCCCCGTATTTTGGTGATGAGCCAAGATCGTAAGAATTACGATTTAGCATTCTCTTTAGAGTCCCTGGGAAATCCGCCGACCAAAGAGCATCAGGGCATTGCAGAAGCGATCAGTTGGTTCTTACCACCACATTATTCGTTGCTGTTGGTATCTGAAATCGGTCTTCCAGAGTTTTCAGATTTATAAAACAGTTTTTCAGATCAAAATGATACTCGGGGTTTGAGAATCCTGAGTTTTCAACTCGCGCTCCATTTTCTCCGATAAATGTCCTTACAGAGGTGTTTATGTCCAGTGGGAAGAAAAGCGAAAAAGATCTTATCGCCGAATTTGATGAAATGTTGCGAGACCATAAGGCTGATGTAAAAAAAGCCGATGAAAAGCCACTGACTTTAGGTTCAGAAACTCGCTCTGATTTAACGAAATGGTTACGACCTTTTATGAAGCATAAAATGGGATCTACCGATGATGATCAGGTGGATGCTGTGAATGTCTGCATTGAACCATCAGCCGATGGGAAATCCGGAATTGTGAAAGTGCTTGTTTTTTCTGGCGTGTCTCTTCCCTCATTGCCAACCACTTTTTGGATAAAAAATAAGTCGGCCCCTTTCCTTTGTGAGAGTGGCGGGCCGTCGAAATGGCATGAAGGGACAGTGAGAGTTTTGAAACAAGACGAGGCATCGCGAGAAATAATGACGGTGCCGTATTTTTATATGGAAAAAAGTGTCAGCATTGTTTCGGTTGATCCATCTAAACTCCAGGTCGAATTTGAAAAATCAGTGATGGAAATCGGCGAGCATGAACCGCATCTAAAACTTTTACTTTGTGAAAGTGTTTATAATATGTCCCGCCAAGAGGAATTCAAAGCCATGGTTGGTCTAAAAAATCCCGAAAGTTTGTCTTCGGTTTTCAAAGCGCAGTACCAGCAGAAAATGAAAGAATGGGATTTAAAGCTAAAACAAAAGACACCGAACCAAATCAAACATCGCGAAGATTTTTTTGTATCAAATAAAGATCTTTCGCAATCACTACTTTCACAAGATCAGGTGAACGAACTGTTAAGCCATGCGCTTAAGAAATCTTCTTGAACAATTTGAACATCGCTTGAGCAAGTTAAAGAGAAATAAAAATTTAATTTTATTCGTAACATAATTCACTTCAGATGAATTGGACGATTGTCGAAAATAAATAAACATAGGTCACTGGTTTAAAAATATAATAAAGGAGAATGGTGTGTCCCACCCCGTAGAGTTAGCTTCGAAAACACAAAGATCTTTTGCACGTTTGGTCGGTTTTGTTACCGACAACCCTTGGGTGAATGTTATGATTCTAATCTCTGGAATCGCAAGCATGCGCCATCAACCCTTCCAAGGTTTTATCTTTGCGGCGATGGGGGCGGGCTTGGTATATGGTTATTATCACTTCGGGAAAATGGGAACATCCATTTCAAAAGCATTGTTTGGGTTGCAAGTAGTAAGCGCCGAAACGGGAAAACCCGTTGGTCTTGGTAAGATGTTCTTCCGCGACTTTGTGGTGGTTTCAATGGCCTGGATGTACGTAGCTTATTTTGGTCTTTTATTGATGGCGATCTTTCAACCCTCGACCGCACGCAACCGTACCGAGGAAAGAATTGAAGACGCGCAAAGAGCAGTAGCAACGGCGGCGGCAGTCGGAAGTGCAACCGCCATTTTCAAAAGTGGAGCGTTGTTTAAGCATGACAACTGGTTCAAAACTACCGTGGTTAAGAAACCTTTATCGGCCATAAAAACTGAATTTCTTGAAGATTCATCTGCGCCTTCAAAACTTGAAGGCATGTCGCGCGCATCTTAATTGATGGCTGGCCTCGACTTTTTTTAAATTGCTCACCTCCTGAATCATTCTTAGCTTTAAGTGATGTTCAGGAGGTTATTAAGTGGTTTTTGACGAAAGCCGAATCAAAAAGATCGCTGCCCTTGCCAGCGCATCTAAGCAAGATCAGAAGAAAACGTGGACTGCGACAGCAATTTTTGAAAGGCTGGATCAAGCAATCATTGGCAATGAGCGATACAAAAAAGTATTAGCAAGTTGTCTTTCTAGTTACCTCAGCGAAGCCAAGCAAAGAAATCATCTATTGGTATTTGGTCCTTCGGGCACGGGTAAAACATATCTTTTAGAACAAACCTTGCCTGACTTCGGGCTTCCTTATGTAGTCATTGATTCTAGTTCGCTTGTGCCTTCAGGTTATGAGGGCAATACGCTTACTAAATCACTTACAGAATTCTATTCCACCAATATGGGCGCCTCTGATCGGGCGATCATCGTGATGGATGAATTTGATAAGATTTCTGAAAAAGCTAATGGCGGTGACACCCATAAAAGTCATTCCATCCAAGGCGAGCTTCTGACAAACGTACAAGGAAAAAAGGAGGGAGCGATTGATACCCGTAATTCCCTTTGGATATTCCTTGGGGCTTTCGCTTATTCGGATGAAATGAAACAGATTCCTCCAAAGATGGTAAAAAACGACCTTCTTAAATATGGTTTTAAAAACGAACTTTTAGGACGTATCACCCGCGATACAAGTACCGACATTCCTTCAGTGGAAGATGTTGTCAAACGGGTGGTCAAGCATCCATCACTGATTACCTTCATGGACGAAATGAAATTAGAAGGATTTGATCCAGTGGATTTCGAAGACGAAGCGATCCTTTTTTTATCACAAGCCGCGCAGGATCCCCGCTATGGCATGCGCATCATTCCGAGTCTACTAGGAATGATCAAAGATGAAGCGATTTTCAGTAAGGATATTGAAAAAGGGGCTTTCATCGTAACGGCGGATTTAGTTAAAAAAATTAAAGAAGACAACATGTAGAGGCTGATGATGATTAATGCGATTTGGTTAGAAGCAAATTGGAAAAAGGGACTTTGGATTACAAACTTTGCAATGGCGGCCCTGGTATGGGGATTAGCTTGGGTGGATATTTATCAAGTGCAAATGCCTGGCGTGATGACGCTTTTGCATCTGATTCAGTTTGTGGTTCTGGGTGCTTCTGCTTTTGCCTTGTTTAAAGAAAACGTTGTTTCTCAACGAATAATGGATATGGCCATGAACCATAAGGCAGTCATTGCCCTAAAAAGGAACGATTTCGAAGGATTTAAAAAAGCGGTTTTGGCCGACAAGGCGATCATAAAAACTCTTTTTTCGAATGGCAATTCCTTGTTAGGCGCGGCGGCTTATCATGGCAACTCAAAGATGGTGCAGTTTTTAATGGAACAGGGTGCTGATGTCATGGCGCTTACGACCACGGGAAATTCTCCGCTGGCAGAAGCAGCTTTTTCAGCTTCCAACCTGACGTATGAGTTGATCAGAAAAAAATTAACTGACGCCCAAGTCAGTCAGATTGCTCACTCTATGGGTATTTCAGAGCTATTTTTTGCGGCTTATGAAGGAAAAACAGAAAAAGTGAAACAGCTGGCGACCAGAGCCAATGTGAATCAGGCCATCTTAAATGGTGTGACTCCGTTGCATTTGGCCGTTTTAGGAACTCGCAACTCTGAAATTATCGAATTGTTAGTAAACTTAGGCGCAAATCCGAACGCAATTTGCCATCTCGCTATTCGCAATGAAGGCGCGGACGTGGTTGAGGCCCAAGGTTTTTCTCCGTCAATGCTTGCAGTTCTTTTCAAAGATGCGGATTTGGCGCTGTTCTTTTATTCACGCAACCATGATTTAAGAGCCAACGACCGCGAAAAAGACCATGTCATGCTAGCTTGTGAGTTGGGTGTGGTTAAATACGTTGATGCTTTAATGGATGACTATGATTGGACTAGGAAAGATCGCCACAATAAGACGGCTTTAGATTATGCAAAGCAAGTCGGAAACCAAAGCTTGGTAAATAAGATCAATCAATATTTATCGTCGCAGTCTTCGGGTTCAGCAAAAAACTCTTCGGCAAAACCGAAGGTCAGTGCGAGCCTCAATTCTTCTAAAACGATGAATATCACGAATGATCAAATCGAAACCCAGATCGCGATGAGCCTGGAAGGTCTGGTTGGCTTTGATAACTTTATTCAGAACCTGTCGCATGAAATTGGCGATTTCTTAAGAAAACAACCAGGTGAAAGTAAAGGGGTTGTCGTGTGGGGCGATGCTTCGGTCGGTAAGACTGAATTTGCCCAACGCCTAGCGGGTTTAAAACAAGACTTCAATATTCCTGGTTTAAACTTGGATGGAGTGGAAGTGAAATACATCGCTTGTTGTGATGGTCAAATCGACATCGCTAAAGAAGCTAATGAAGCACAAGCAAAAAGTATTATTATCTTGGATGAAATCGATAAGTTTTTTAATCCCAAGTCTGGAATTGTCGATGAATCACAAGCGAAAAAACTACGTACATCGATTGTTACTAACTTTCAAAATAAACCTATCTTTTGGATCTTTGCGGGAACTTTCCATGATCTTCGCGGAAAAAACCGTCTGAATGAAAAAGAGCTTTCACAAGTTCTCGGAACAGAACTGACATCACGTTTAGATTTCGCTGACTGGCAGCTGCCAAGCTGGAGTTTGGAATCTTTATTAACGGCGGGACAACATTTCCTAAACCGCGATCAAGCCGTTGTTAAATATGACGACGAAGGCATGCTGATCTTAGTACAGCAAGCTCTTGATTCAGGTGGAGGAGTGCGCATGCTGCAAAAATATCATGATTACTTCAAACGTCAGGCCTCTAAAAAAGGCGAGATGGTCAGTGTTACAAGCAATGAAGCCAAAGATTATTTGAAGATGTTGACGTAGTTTAAGATGGACGCAAAAAAAGATTTACAAAAAGCCAAGGCGCCTGAACACAGTCAGGATAAAAAGACGAGCACTTCCACTGGAAGTTCATCGTCGTCGGTATCATCTTCCGCGGGTACGCGCAGTCAGCCTGCAAAATCCGTTGATGAATCGATGAAAGAATTGGCGGGGATGTTTTTTCAAATTAAGCGTGCAGAATCTAGCGGCAAGGCTTTAACCCCGGCGCAGACCGAAAGAGCAAAAGAGCTGGTCGCGGATTTAAAAGCGGCAGAAGTCCGATTTTACGGCATCATTTCAAAGTGCTGGATATCGGGAAATGACTGCCACATGCTTAATGAAAGCTTAGAGATCATGAGGCATTTTCGACCCAATGAAGAAGTGCCTGAAGGATTCCAAAAGGCGCGAAGCTTGATTCCGGGGCTTCCCAGTCAAGTGGTGGCACTTATGGTTTATAGTAATCAAATACAATACTTATTTTTAGACGGATCAACTCAAGTTGCGGAGAGTTCGAATGCATAAAATTCTTGGAATTATCGCTGTTGCTGTAAATTGCTTTGCCTGGCTGGGGACGTTTGAGTCTTCCAGGGCCGCGGCCTATCGCGCGCGCCCCGAAATTGCGGCGGTTTTAAAAAAACAAGAGGCGGAAAAGTTAATCGAGGAAAAACGTTCTGAAAGCGCGGCCCTTGTTGGCGAAACGGTGCCGCATCAGGCGCCAGCAGTCACAGATGAAAAGTTGTTAACCGATAATGCCATCATAAGTGGTGAAGTCATGGCCGAGGCCAATGCGCAAGAATATCATTATACGATGGACATCCGCTTTTGGAAAACCGCACCAGACTCGATTGATCCTGGAAAGTGGAAAGCTCAAGTTGTCTTTATGAACTTGGAAAACTTGTATGTGGTCACGGTATTTAAAGCGGACCCGATTGTCCAAGACGGGGTGATCACTTTGAACTTAGAAGAAACCGATAAGTCTAAGGCGTTCAATGATTACAATTCTACGGATGTTCTAAGGTATGTTAGAAAAGTTGTTCTTACCGTCGACGCCAATGGCACCATCCGCGCGGGTGCTGAAGATGATGCAGGGGTTAAATGGAAATCGCGTGTGGAGCGTATAAATCCAAGTGCGTATGAAGGTTTAATGGGTACTTGGAAGGGCAAATTTGCTAATAATGTTCCCGCGAAAATCACTTTGCATGAAGAGGGTGGTCAGGTCGTAGGCGAAATGCTGTATCAGCACTCCGTTGGCGCATGTAAGGGAAAATTGAAAGGTTTGTTCAGACCCGGGGGCCAGATCGTATTACTAGGAGCGCCGATTAATGAGCATACAGCTTGTATTAGTAACTATGTTCTTAAAATAAAAAACCATGAAAACCAACTCGTAGGTGGTTACTATGACTACCAAACTCGGGAAGGTGCTGAAGAGTTTAAATTTTCTCGCTAGATGAGCAGCCGTACAAGAAGGTTTTTTATCGCCCTGGTTGGTTCGCTGCTGGGGCTTTTTGCGACTGAAAAGGTCGGATTTTTACAGCAATGGGATATCGCTTTATCGGCGGAATCTTTTTGGTGGTCTTTGCCCCTTTCCTTGTTCGCGGGATATGTTAACTTTTCTCTTTTTTCTAAATTTCCATTAAGAAAAGCCATTGAAAGAAGTTTGCTAAGCTGGTTTTCTTGCATGCTGACTGTTTTCGGTTTGCATCAGCTCGGTTTGGCTTTGCCCTTAGCGGCTTTGTCGAATTCATTTCTGTGGAGTGCTGTGGGCTTGATCTTTTTTGAGGCCGTGGTTGAAAAAAACCAGAGAGAATATTTGCTAAACGCCTTTAAGCACTACGTATCACCTCAACTCGTAGAATCTATTGCCGCTCATCCGCAAAAGCTGGGCTTGCAAGGAGAGAAGCGGGAAATATCTATTTTGTTTTCGGATCTTGAAGGTTTTACGGGCATTGCAGAAAAGACGGATCCAGATCAATTAGTGCAGTTTATGAATGAATACTTCACCGGCGTGAGCGAAATTATCTTCCGCTACGGGGGCACGATTGATAAATTTATCGGCGATGCGGTGATGGCATTTTGGAATGCCCCTATCGAAACTCGAGATCACGCCAAACTTTGTGCGGAGTGTGCGGCAGAAATGGCGGAGTTTTCAAAAACATTTTTACAAAAAAAATCAGTGACCATGCCGCTTTTGGCTGGGGGGACCCGCACGCGCGTAGGGGTAAATACCGGGGTCGCTATTGTGGGAAATATTGGATCTAAAGATCGGTTTTCCTACACGGTCATGGGTGATGAAATCAATTTAGCATCACGCCTAGAGGGACTAAATCAGTATTATAGGACGGATTGCATGATCTCTGGCTCGACAAGGTCGCTGATTCAGCAGCCCATCAAGGATTCCCGCGACCCCGAAAAAATCAAAGATTTTCGTTTGATTGATCGGGTGAAGGTCAAAGGCCGAGAAAAAGTCACCGAGCTTTATACGGTGTATGAGGTCCGGAGTGATATGCCGGGCGACTTCTTTGAGATCTATAAAAGGGCGTTTGAATTGTATCGCACGGGAAGCTTCCAAGCCGCTGCGGAAGGGTTTGACCAGGCATTAAGGTTAAGCCCCGAGGACGGTCCTTGTCAGGTTCTTAGGGATCGTTGTGTCGCGTTTAATAGAAAGCCGCCGCAAAGCTGGGACGGTGTTTTTGAATTCGAAAGCAAATAAAGCAGAAATAAAAAAGGGACCTTGATTTGGCCCCTTTTGCCTTAATCTAGCTCGCCTGGTTGAGGCAGCAAATCCATTAAACATTCGCGCCAGTATTCCGGAGCCTCATCGCTATAGTCGACAGCGATTTGGAAACCCTTTTTACCACTTAAAGTCGTGCGAGTAATCACGCCGGAAATTTCCAAATTCATTTCTTCAAGATGCATAAAAACGCGATCGCCAACTAAAACATCTAAAGAAAGATTTTTTCTTAACGCCGTGGGGATCAAATCGTCACGCTTTACTTGTAACAATAGGCCCGTTGAGGAGGCCTCGATGATTTCGCAATTTTTCGCGATCTTAGCGAAATCATCCAATGAAGTTAGATGCGTGATATGGATGGGAGAGACCTCTTTCCGTGGAGCCACTCTGCGATTGTATTTTGAACTTCCCATTTCTTACCTACCTTCTTCAAGGTTCTACGTCGTTACTTAACTGATCGGCAGGACCCGACCAAAGTTAAGTACGAAAGATAAAAAAGGAACAAGTATGATGTTTAGTATGAATGACAACTCCCCGGTTTTCAGAGGGAGAATCGAAGCTTTGAGGGTTCATCAGACGGCACGTCTCAGTTTGAGAATCAATTTTTTCCCAATCCCCTATAGAAATCTGTGAAATCACCGACGGCTGATTAAAGGTTTTAAGCGCCTTAAAGCAGGCCTCTTTTGCCGTCCACAAAGAAGCGGGCGAAGGGGCGTTAGTGACATCTTCTTTGGAGGACACGCGGGCTGCGATTCGTTCAAGCACTCTCGATGTTAGCTCGACATCGACACCGACAGGCTGTTTTGAATAAACCAACACGCCCATGCCCTCACTGTGTGAAATAGATGTATGCAGTCCGGGGTTGAGATTTTTAATCTTAGCTACTTCGTTATGAAGCAGTTCGCGATGTGAGGAGTTTTGACTGCCCCAAATGTCTTTAGCGATAAAGCTTAACGAATCATCTTGAAGGATTTTTTTAGCGGATTCCAAAAACGAGTTTAGATCATTCATTTTTGAAATCCATCCGCTTTATAAACTGAACTCTTGAGGCCACTGAACCGCTTTGCCACTGGTGATATCCATCATGCGGTCCAAAGACACTTGCGCTTTTACGCGCAAAGCTTCCTCTAAGCCGACTTGTGGTTGCAGGGTTTCAAGGGCGTGTTTGATTTTTTCCATGTTGTTCATTTTCATGTACGGGCAGTTGTTGCACGAACAACCCGCATCCAAAACCGGAGCTTGAATCAATTCAACATCAGGACGCAGTTTCTGCATTTGATGAAAGATGCCGGTTTCAGTGGCAACGATGAACTTTTTGGCTGGATTTTTTTGCACTTCTTCTAATAATCGCGAAGTCGAGCCAATCACAGACGCGTGTTGCAAAACCGAATCGTCACACTCGGGATGCGCAATCACCACAGCATCGGGATGTTGCAATATCAGTTCATACAATCTTTTGGCGTTGAAAAGCACGTGAACTTCGCAAGCCCCTGGCCAAAATTCAAACTGACGATCTGGCATTTTTTTAGAAAGCCAACGGCCTAAATGCTGATCAGGCCCAAAAAGAATTTTGCGATCTTTAGGAATAGCGCCAACGATTTGTTCGGCATTAGAAGAAGTGATAATTACGTCTGAAATAGATTTCACTTCCGCACTTGAATTGATGTACGTCACCGCAATACCATCGCGGTGCTTGCGACGCCAATCAAGATAACGCTCGTAAGGAGCACCCTTCACCAAGGAACAAGAAGCTTCAAGATCAGGAACCAGAACTGTTTTTGTTGGATTAAGAATCTTCACGCTTTCAGCCATGAAAACCACACCCGCCAACAAAATCACTTTTTGTTCTACCTTTTGCCCCATTTTAGCCAAAAAGAAACTATCACCCACATGATCAGCAATATCCTGAATATCACCATCTTCATAATAGTGAGCCAAGATCACCGCATCTTTTTCTCTTTTCAACCGCTGAATATCAGCCGCAATATCATAACTCATCGTCATCACCTCGGGTTCTCATTAGCGTAAGTGTAACCCAATTTAATAAATACGTGCCTCGTATATCACTATTAATCCTAAGCTCAAACACTTTAAATGATTGAGGCTAAGAGTAGGGTTTCAGTAC